>JAFGDF010000293.1 GCA_016932235.1 Deltaproteobacteria bacterium
ATTATTCAGTTGTCGGAATCGCGGCATGGGGAGCTCTTTTTATCGGCGAAAACCTTAGAAGCAGGATAATTGCATAAGGTGCATGCCGGGCGGGCGGAATGTTTCTCGACCGTTCAACCTAATCTGGCCCTGACAGCGACTGAGATGATCCGCCGCCCGCCTCGAAAGGCAATATGCGTAAAACTTGCCAGGAACGAGTTCGCCCGAAAAAAGAACTACCCATACCGCGATCTTTATGCAATTTCCTAACCGAACATTAGTGATTTCAATCTAATATTACTAAATCAATGTAAATAATTTTATACGGATAGCTTATGCCGATCTATGAATACCAGCATTTAAAAAAATCCTGTGAAAAAGGAAAAATCTTCGAATTCAGCCAGTCCATCCATGATAAGCCGCTCTCAAAATGCCCTGTTTGCGGGGAGCCTGTGCGTAAACTCATTTCCAGGATTAATATCAGCACTCCAAAGACCAATACCGAACTAAAGGATATGGGTTTCACAAAGCTTGTCAGGAAAGATGACGGCGTTTACGAGAATGTCACCGCGCGTAGTGGGGAAAGTAAGGTAATGCTCCGAGATAAACCGGAGACATATCCTAATTTGAAGAAAACTATCAGTGACTGATCTCTGTGAACAATCACCGGTACTGTGATCAGACCATTTATTAAATAGTTCGGACTGGTATTTTCTTAACACGCTCTCGGGCAGTAGCCGTCTTGGGAAGCCTCACCCTTAGGACACCATCCTTAAAAGAAGCATCCACCTTATCTGATTCCACCTCGCATGGAATGTAAAAACTCCTTTCCCAGGCATCGGCTTGATATTCCGAAGATATGTCAACACGCACAGGCAATTGACCTTGATGTCTTCTTTTGGGAACTAATTCCTTCACCTTATCGGACAGGTTTTTTACCTCCTTGGTGAGCTCTTCGGCAGACTCACGCATATCTTCTCCCGCCCCCTTGAGCTTCTCCTTGACTTTTCCGGTGAGTGCTGAAACTTCCTCTTTCAGGTTATCTATAGCCTCTTTTATCTCCTTACTTGCTTCATCCAGCTTTTCCTTCGCTTTCTCGGATACGATCATCTTTACCCTCCTTTACTACGAAAGGTCTCAGGTAGTCTTCCTCTTTCTGTGAGAGGTGAAAACTCAGAGCGGCTTGATGAAAATGAGAAATCGATCAATCTGCTCATTAAGAAAGCCGCTCTGAGAGTATGAATTCCACTGTTTTTCTCAGGTTTTCTCCTTTTGGTTGAATGGTAAAAAATAATTATCCATGAAAACCCATTGCGCAACGCTTTTCATTACGAACTCTTAACAGCTATCTTGCGAGGCGTTGCGGCTTCAATCTTAGGAAGTTTCAACCGAAGGACTCCGTCATTCAATTCAGCATCTATTTTAGCCTGGTCGATAACCTGTGACAGAGTAAACTGCCTGTAGTATTTACCTGTACGATATTCTCTGATTACATCCGTCTCACCGTCACCTTCAGGTGCCTGTATATCACCGTTAAGGGTAAGTAAATTCTCATGTATATCGATACTCAGGTCTTCCGCTTTTACACCGGGCATATCCGCCAGCAGGGTAATCTCTTTATCGGTTTCGAAGATATCCACTGCCGGTGTAAAGACCAGCCCCGGCCTTGTCTGTTCGGCCGGCGTCGTCACTTCAGCTTTCTCTTTAGCCTGAAGGGCTTTGCTTTCCGTGTCAGCCATCTTCAATCCCTCCTTTCATATTCGATTTGTATTATGACGTTTTAACATTAATTTGCTTGGGCTTGGACACTTCCGCCTTGGGTAGCGTCACCGTGAGCACGCCATCCGTACAGCGCGCCTCTACCTTGCCCGAATCAATTTGAGCCGGCAAACTTACAATCCGGCTGAATCTGCCCGCCTCCCTTTCCCTTCGGTGGTACTGGGCCTTATGGTCTTCAGCAGGAAGCTTTCTCTCACCGGAAATAGAGAGAGCATCCCCTGTAACAGAGATGTCTAGCTCCTTAGCCTTGAGCCCGGGCAGTTCAGCGCGGACATAGAAATTGTCCTTGTCCTCTGTTACATTCATCAGAGGAAACACGCCAGCTATGGACTGCCCAAAAAGGCCTCTTGAAAAGCCGCCGCTCAGCCAGTCCATCTGCCTTTTCATACGTTCCAGCTCCTCAAACGGACTTGTCCAGCCCCATGTGGGCCAATCAGTGGTTCTTCTCAATAACATGACACATCCCTCCTTTCATAAATAAATTTCTTCTCATATTTTTCGAATTAAAAAGCCCTAAGAACAGCATCCTAAAATCCGGAACCAGCGACTTTGATCAACCATTTTCAGAGCTTTTCAAAAGGTCCGTCGATCGACGGGCCTTTTTATAAAATAGATAATTCGTATTTTGCGACTGTCAAGAGGGGCTTAAAAAATATCCGCCTATGACGAATTGAACCGATTTTGTAATCTTGACAGAAAAAAATCTGTGATTATATTATTGCTAAATAAATACACAACATGCTGTAATTATTATGTTTATTTGTCAAATTTAGACATCATATCATTGGCGATAAACTTATCAGAGAACAATTATTTTCAAGGAGGTGATTCCTTATGGCAGGATTAATACCATGGAGCAATCGAGGAGAAGTGGACCGCTTCAGGGGGAATATCGACAGGCTCTTTGATGACTTTTTTGCCAGAAGTCCATTCGGCGGTTCCTTTGATAAGGGAGATTGGGTGCCGGCGGTGGATTTATCAGAAAACGATAAAGAGATTATCATCCATGCTGAGATCCCTGGCATAGAAGTAAAGGATATCGATATCTCTTTGAACGGAAGAGTACTAAATATAAAGGGTGAGAGGAAGCAGGAAAAAGAAGAGAAAGAAAAAGATTATCATTGTATTGAGCGCAGATATGGGTCTTTCTCCAGGTCCTTTGAACTTCCGGCTGATGTCGATTTCAACAATGTTGAAGCCCGGTATAAGGATGGTGTACTTAAGCTTAATCTGCCTAAAACCAAAGAGCAGTCCATCAAAAAGATAGAAATAAAAACATCTTAATAAATCAAGAGTAACAACATATGGAATAAAAGCGGACTTTATTCTATGTCCGCTTTTATATACAAGGAGATGCCAGTGGAAAAACATCATAAATTTTCAGTGTGGTATGTCTTGCTGGGTATATGGATTGTCTTTATCATTCATAACTATCTGGCGGCTGCCTTTTCAATCCGTACAATCCCGTATAGTGAATTTGTAAAACTGTTAAAAGAAGAGAAAGTGGCGGAAATATCTATCGGCCAAAACGTCATTCAAGGCAGAATGATTGATGGAGAAACCGGAAAAGGAAACAGCGAACTTTTTAAGACCATAAGGGTTGATCCGGAAATATCAAAGCAACTTGAGGAATTTAACGTGACCTTCAAAGGCCAAATGGAGTCCACTTTCATACGTGATCTATTCTCTTGGATCTTCCCTTAAAAAAATATCTATCATCCCCCGCGGCATTGCCGCCCTTGGTTATACCATACAGGTACCCACTGAAGATCGTTACCTCATGAGCAGAACCGAACTTCTTAATAGAATCGCCACCCTTCTTGGAGGAAGGGCGGCTGAAGAGATCATATTCGCTGACATTTCAACAGGTGCGCACAATGATTTGGCAAAAGCCACAGATACCGCCATAAGTATGGTCAAAGAATACGGAATGAGCGAAAAGGTCGGAAAGGTTTACTTCAGCAGGAGAAAAAAGACACCATACTCGGATCTCGGCCCGGAAGGGACAGTAGAATATAGTGATGCCACAGCAGAACTAATTGACAGAGAGGTTCGAGAAATATTGCAGGAACAATATAAAAAGTCCATCTCTATTCTGGAAGAAAAGAAAGACATACTTAAAAAAGGAGCCCAATTGCTCTTGGAAAAAGAAAAGATCGAGGCCGAAGAGCTTAAAAAACTCATGAATGAGGCTTAAATAAATATTCAAAACATAGTAAAAAGAATAGGGTAATACGGCACTTTATTATCTTTGGGTGAGGGCAAGCCCAAATTTATTTTTTGTAGTATTATTCTTGACATGCCTGTGATTATTATGGCGGATGAGCGACATAAATCCACATCATTTGTTAAAACCATCCGCCATAAAACAGGGCACAAATCTTCCTCTATAGTGAATCACCCATTTAAAATTCTTTTATTTAAGCTCTCTTTGCTTCTAACCTGTTTGTAATATCACATAACGAGTGTACTGCCATCCTGAACAAGCAGCAGCAAATTCTTCTCGCCTTTGAGAGCATCGAAAAATTCATGTACGTTCTTAACGCCTTTTCTGTTTACTTCAAGGATCAGAACTCCAGGTTTCAGTCCAGAAAACTGAGCTGGTGTGCCCGGAACAACCTGTGAGATGATAACCCCTTCTTTAGCCGAATAGTCAAATTGACGTGCCATATCTTCAGTTAAACGGACCTTGATTTTATCCGCCTCGCCCACAACATGATGATTGGTAAGGATATAACCGTCCTCTGATATAATGAATCCCGACCCCATACCCATTTGCTTATATCTTCTCGGCTGCATATGGGGATACCGATAACCGAAAAATCGCCTGAAAAAATCGTCATTAAAGAGGTCAAAGGGATTATTATACTGGAAGGGGCTGACTGACTGCCCCGCCTCAATTGTCTTTTCGACATTAATAAAGACAACGGTCGGCATCACTTTCTTGGCAATAGCGGTAAAAGCATTTGAACTTTTTTGAAGAGAAGCTAGCTCACCCGCATCCACTGATGCTTGAGCAAAAGGATTGATCATCGGGAAAAAAACGAGACTCAGAAAAGAAAATAAAATAAATATATCTAATATCTTACTTCTTCTCAACATCCTTCATTCCTCCTCTTTATTCCGGGTTTCCATTTCTTTTTTTATTTTCCAGCTCTTTATTAAGGTTGCGATCAATATCAACCATCCGGGCTTCGCTTTTTGCGATATCTAATAAAAGATCCTTGATCCCCAGTTTCTCGGTTATATCGTCAAGTCTCTCCGCCGATATTTTCTCATAAACCGCATTTCCCAACTCAGCAAGCATTCTGGTAACCTGTGTTTCCAGTCTTGCTTTCTCACGCCTAAGTCGAGTAAGTTCTATTCCTTCACCGGCCTTTTCAGTAATTACATGAACAGCAGACAAACCTGCGTCAAAGCCGGCTTCCATTCCTCTTTGTATCCTATCCCATAGCTTCATATCCTTATCCTCCTTTCATGCAATTTGTTAATGTTCTATCGAAAATAAATGATCTAACAATCAAACCCTGAAACCCTTCACTATCAAGTTTGATCAACTATTTTCAGATCTTCTAAGATTCGTCGATCGATATCGATGTTTTTAAAAAAATAATTAATCCGAATCTTTTCCTTGTCAAGAGGGGTCATAAATTTTCCATACAGTGAATTTCTAAAACTGGGAGCCTGTCGGACTTTGTCCGACAGGCTGATAGAAGAAAAAATATAGGCGGAAGAATTGAAAACCCTTATGAAGGAACCTCAAATTAATCTACATTTCAACGCCAGGTCATTTTGAGGTCTCGCGCGGTTTGATCACATTTTCCAACAGTGGAAGGAGTTTTTCGTTGTAGATGTTGTCCCATGCGTAATTTCTTATGACCTTCCTGAACATTTTATGTGGTTCCAGTTTATCGGTAAAATGCAAAATCTTTTGCGCTATGCTTTCAGGCGTATCGGCCAGATCAAAAAAACAGACATCATCCCCTGCGATTTCTAAAAAAGGCGGAATTCTCGAGCAAACAATGGGCAGTTTGATCATGCCCGATTCCAGAAGGGGGATACCGAATCCTTCCTGCAGACTGGGCAGAAACAGGATATCTGAAATCAGGTAGAGATCACGTATGGTTATACGGTCGACCGAGAATGTTTCACCGCTTTTAAAGCTATACTCAGCCATAATAAGCACGTCATCCTCTATCTCCAGATCCGCGGCAAGGTTCTTCAATTCATTATAGTATTTCAGGCTTCTTGGTTCATGGGGATCATGGGCGCCTGTGATCAGGAGGCGGGCAGTAAGACCCATATCATGCAACGCCCGCGTGACCCGAATGGACAACTCCATATTTTTCCTCTTGTGGAGACGTGATGGCTGAACCATGAGAAATTCAGTCTCAAAGAGACGCTGTTCCTGAATAAGCCGGACCGTGCCGGGATCAAGCCGGAAAAACAGTATCGGATCAATCCCGTTGGGAATAACATGAAGATCTTTTCTCTCTCCGTAGAGGTCTGCGAACATTTCTTTGCGGCTTTCCGAAATCACCACATAGTGGATACCCGCGTAGGCCCGCTTCAGGATATTCCAGGGGAAAAGATCCATGTGCTTTGGGTATTCCGGATAAAAATAAGGAGAGTCATGATTCCAACTGATGATCGGAATAAGGCCTTCCTGACCGATTCGGTGCAGAGCGGCGCTGAGGGGCAAATTAAACGGCATGGTAAGCACATTATGCGCGATAAGAACATCAAAATCTTTCAGGAAATCCAGCATAAGCTCATATATCCTGCTTGTAAGGCTTTCCATCTTATTGACCTTGCCCTCAAGACTCAATTTATGGGCATTCAGGACCTGCCTGTTGAGAGAGCCGATAAGAGGATTTATCTCAATGTCTATCTCTTCCGCGAAGTTTCCTCCGTCTCCGGCAAAGACCTTGACTTTATGATCATACCGGCTTAGCAGTGAGGCATGCTGGCGCACGATCTCCTCAACACCACCCACTACCGGCGGGCATGAATAATGGAGCAGTGCAATGTTATATTTCGTCATGGCTCTCCGGCAGACAGGATTTTCGACATATTGACAAGATGCAGGAGCCGGCTCTCCAGTACCTCGTATGAAAAATACCGGTTGCCGAGCCGGTAATTCTCTTCGATCATCTGTTTCCGGCGCGCCTCGTCTGTCAAGACCTCAAATATTTTTTCAATGGTTTGACTGGTCACGAAACCCTCTATCGTGATAGTGTCGAAACCTTTCGGTTCTATATCGGCGATATAAATAGAATACCTGTTTACAACAATGGGTTTTTTATAATAGATAGACTCCAGGAAGGCATTGCCGAAGCCCTCGTATCCTGAAGGATAACAGACAAGATCGGCACATCGGTACACATCGCCTATTGTGTATTTTTTTTCATTACAGTTATTATAATCCCCTTCAGGGCCCACCAGTTGTTCGATGGAAACCAGTTTTACACCGAGTCTTTGAGCGTATTCCTGGACCCGCTGGCTGTAAATATCCCCTTCATCATCGGCCGAATGGGATAGTACAAGAACAGGGTTTTCGAGTTCCATGAGATTGATGATCTCAAGGCTTCTCTCGACCCATTTTCTGGGAACGATCCTGGTGGGTTGAAGGATGAAGAGATCCTCTTCCTTTAATCCGATCCTTTCCTTTATATCGCCTGAGCAAACATCTGATTGGGCTGGAGGATTGGCAAAGTCATGCACATTCGGGATTATGGTGTTGGAGATACCTTTTCGATGGCTCAGTTGTTGGCTTGCAATGGAATTGATGACTGCGTGCTGTATCGTGGGGAGATTGGGCGGAAAAGCCCAGGCAAGATAATCCTCCACCGCGTTGACCAGGAATCTTTCCCTCTCCCAGGAGAAATCATGGTGGTGAGCTATGGCGCTGAAACCTGTCTCCGCGATGAACTCTGCCAGGGCGAGCCCAAGGGGGATATTCAATGGAATGGCCAGCGCGTTTTCGGGAATGATTAAATCAATACCGAACCGACGGACAAATTCATAGATTACGCCTTTAAGGTATTCCCGAAGATCATGTATCCTTTTGGTAATCTCTCTCGGTCGAACTCCCTTTCCATAGCAGTGGTCATGGATTTCCATGATATCCGGATTTTGAAAATGGGCCTCTCCCACGAGCATGCATTGCTCGGCCGGACGGTCGTTTTCCCCTGATAAATAAAAGCAGCGATAACCATTTCTCTCTAGAACGCTCGCCCACTTTTCGATCTCCAGAGAAACGCCGTCAGTACCTGCGATTCTTGTCGATACAAATCCAATATTCTTAAACCGCTTGCCATGGCCCAAAAGAATCACCTCCGTTTCTAAAATTTGTAATCCTCGTTACTATGGCACTTACAGGACTTAACAAATTTTGTCAATAATGCCATCAACTCTTCACAATCTCTTTTAAGAGAATAAGGAACCATGCATAATTGATTATCCCGGAGGCTTTCGGACTTTGTCCGAAAGCCTCCATATGAAATTTAGTTTTCATTAAAATTTATCTGTTTTTCATTAATGTCCGGTTAGTAAACTGCGTAAAGATCGCTGTATGGGGAACTCTTTTTTCGGTCGAACTCGTTCCTGGCTGGGTTGACGCATAATGCCTTACGAAGCGGGCGGAGGGTCATCTCAGTCGTTGTCAGGGGCAGATAAGGTTGAACAACCGAGAGGCATTCCGCCCGCCTGGCATGCGCCTTACGCAATTACCCAGCTTCCAAGGTTTTCGCCGATAAAAAGAGTTCTCCATACTGCGATTCCGGTAACCGGATATTGAGGTATTGTTATTTCATCGGTTTATTTACAGCCTTCCGATATTTTTCTTCAGCTGCAATTCCCTAACCGGACAAGGCTAACTTCTTTTAACACTCAATTTGTTCTTTAGCAACGTTATGTAGTATGCTAATGATTCATTCAAAAATAAGGAAAATAGATTTTACTGTATGAAAGTACTGCTCCTTCAACCGCCTATTCGTGATTTTTACGACACTGAGATTCGGCTCCAGCCCCTGGGGCTTTGCATGCTCAAGGCAACATTAAAAAAAGAGATGCCTCACATCGAGGTTGTTGTGAAAGATTACCATCAGGGCCACGGGCGAAAAACCGTGGCCTATCCGCCGGAGCTCTCCTACCTGAAGATCTATTACCAGTACCCTGATGCCAGCCCCTTTTCCATGTTTCATCACTTCTATCATTTCGGAGCGTCCTACGAAGACCTGGCCCGGGATGTAACGCTCGAAAAGCCGGACATAGTAGGGATATCATCCCTGTTTTCCGCATATTCATGTGAAGCCCTGGCCTGTGCCCGGAAGATCAAACACCATCTGAATGTTCCTGTCCTGATGGGCGGCCCCCATGTTTCAGCCCTGCCCATGGAAGTGTTAAAAGATCCCAATGTGGACTATATTATCCGGGGTGAAGGCGAACAACCCCTTGTGCAGTTTCTGCGCGCGATGGAGTCCGAAAGGCCCATGAGTGAAGTACCGAACCTGGGATTCAAACATGAAGGCAAAATCATCCTCAATCCAATGAGTAACCCTCCCGACATCACCGTCCTCCCCTGGCCGGATTTTTCGGATTTTCCGGTTAACCGCTATCTATTTGAAAAAAAGCCTCTTTGTTTTATCATGACATCCCGAGGTTGTCCTCATCACTGCACCTTCTGCTCGGTTCACAAAACATTCGGCAAAGTCTTTCGCAGGAGGACAACAGAAGATATTATTTCGGAAATAAAAGAAAGGTATGGACAGGGATATAGGGTCTTTGACTTTGAAGACGACAACTTAACCTTTGACAGAAAGGATTTTTACAACTTGTTGCTTCGTCTAAAAACAGAGATCCCATTGGAGGATGCGCGTTTTGTGGCCATGAACGGTATCTCATACATGAGCCTGGACTATGAGTTACTCGAAATGATGAAATCTATTGGCTTCAAAAGCCTGAACCTTTCGCTCGTAAGCGCCAACGTCGAGACACTCTTAAAAGTTCAGCGTCCCCATACTGTGGGAAAATTCCTGGAAGTGGTCCGTAGTGCCCATGACCTAGGGTTTGACACTGTATGCTATCAGATACTGGGGTTGCCTTCTGAAAACCTTGATGACATCATCCGGACCATGACTCTCTTGGCCTCACTTCCGGTTCTCATAGGTGTTTCTATCTTCTACCTGGTCCCCGGCTGTGCCATATCCAGGGAGTTTTATCCCATGTCGCGCGAGGATTGTACGCGTTCGCGCTCAACTGCCATGGCCGTTGAGTCCTCGAGGGTAAACAGGGATGATCTGTATACACTGTTTAAAACGGCCAGGATCATCAATTTTTTAAAAGGGCTTCCGATAAGGGGCAAAAATGCATCTCTTAAAGAAGCGCTGGATAATGCGTTGATGCTGGGCAAAAGACAGAAAACAGGCAGCAAGCTCCTGAGTAATCTTCTGCATGATAAGAAGCTATATACCGCGGCTGGAAATGATTATATACCGTTACAGCGTTTCAGGACGAATCTCTTTTTCAGGGTCTTGGAAAGCATGTCACATATCCGTACTCAAACCGGAGGCATAATTGATATTTCATTTAATTTGACTTGATCAGAAGTAATCAATAATATACACAACCACGTATGATTATATACACCACCGAGAGATGTTTCATGAAATTGAATAAATCGGTTATAAAAATGAATGAAAAATACTCAGTCAAGTTCTACATCTGTATTTTTTTTATCCTCATTTCGGCATTTTTCAATGGATGTAAAAACAGGGGAATTGACCATGAGGAGGAAACTCGAGTTCTGGTGGAAACGGTTCCTGTTTCTCAGGGAGAGATAGCAAAAATACTCCAGTTTACTGGAGGCATTGAAGCCGATGCTGAAGTCAAGATCTTTCCTCAACTCACCGCTACAATCAAGGAGATAAAGGTTGGTCTGGGCGATTGGGTCGAAGCAGGGGCCATCATGGCACTTCTGGATCCTGAAGAACTCGAAGCCCAGTTTGCTCAGGCCAAGGCGGCCCTTGAGGTTCATCGGGCCAAATTGGCACAGATGGAAACTGGGACAAGACCCGAAGAGATCGCTCAGGCTGAAGATCTGCTCACAAAGGCCAAAGCCGCCTTAAAGGAAGCGGAAAATAATTTTAATCGCTCGAAAGACATGCTTGAAAGGAATATCATTTCCGAAAGGCAGTTTGAATCAGACGAACTCGCCTATACCGTTGCAAAGGCGGATTTAGGATCGGCCCAGGAGCGTTTAAAGATGCTCCGTACCGGCGCCACAAAAGAAGACCGTGATGCCTTGAAGGCTCAAGTCCGCCAAGCCGAGGCTGCACTTGAACTTGCCAGGATCCGCTTATCTTATACCCGGATAACTTCTCCTCTAAAAGGTACAGTGAGTCAGAGATTTTTTGAAACCGGCGACCTTGCCATGCCCGGTAAACAGTTGTTCACCGTCGTTCGAATGGAAAGCGTCAAGGCCATCATTTCTTTTCAGGAAAATCAGTTTGGCTATCTGAAGGAAGGGACTCTTGCGCACGTTCGCGTTTCGGCCTACCCCAATGAAGAATTCATTGGAAAGATCGCGAGGGTGAGCCCCACACTTAATCCTCAAACCCGTATGTTTACCGCTGAAATCCGCCTCGATAACAAGACACATCTCCTTCGCCCAGGAATGTTTGCGACAATCACATTTTTTATCGATCCGCATCCTGACGCCATGCTGGTACCAAAAGAGTCTGTCCTGTTAGCTGAAGGATCTATGAATGGATTTGAGCGCAATGACGGGAAAGAGTTCTCTCAGAATTATCTTTTTGTTGTGGAAGGCGAAATCGCCCGAAAACGGGAAGTGACATTGGGGCATATTTCCGGTGATGTTGTGGAGATCCGTGACGGTGTAAAGATTGGGGACATTGTCATTACCAAGGGGTTACACAAACTCAAGGGAGACGATAGAATCAAAATAGCTGAATAGGGGGGTGCCCTGATTGAGCATTTCCAGCCTTGCCATAAAACGCGCCATTACCTTTACCATGATATATATTTTCGTGGTGGGGTTTGGACTGTTCGGGCTCGCGCGTTTAAAAATAGATCTTTATCCTGATGTCTCTTTCCCCGTCATTGCGATCATTACAACATATGCCGGTGTTCCGCCGGCGGATATGGAGACCCTTGTTTCAAAACCCATAGAGGAGGCGGTTGCCTCTGTTGAGAATATCAAACACATTCGAAGTATCTCCAAGCTCGGGGCGTCCTTAATCCTGGCTGAATTCGAATGGGGGATTGACCTGGATAAGGCGGAAAAGGATATCAGGAATAATGTGGATATCATCCGGGAATACCTTCCCGATGATGCCAAGGAACCCCTTATTGTTGCCTTTGATCCGCAGAAGATGCCTATTCTCTTTATGTCCGTTTCAGGTCCCATGGGACCGGCGGAACTCCGCGAAATCAGCAGACGGCAGATCAAGCCGGCCCTGGAACGTATTGTCGGCGTAGCGTCTGCGGACATTGCCGGAGGATTGAAACGCCAGATTCAGGTGCAAATCGATCCGGAAGCGCTTCATGCTTACGGTTTATCAACAGATATTCTTCTATCCTCTTTACGCAGGGAAAATCTAAACGTCCCGGGTGGGAAGATCGAAGAACGCGAAACAGAATTTACTATCCGGACGTTGAGTGAATATGCCTCGGTCGAAGATATTGCAAACACGGTCATTGGATATCGCAGGGATGCCCCCATTTATATAAAGAATGTTGCTTCGGTCATGGACACCTATGAGAAGATCACACGTGTCGTGCGTAATAACCAGAAACCCGGAGTGCTTCTTCTGGTATCAAAAAATTCCAAGGCCAATACCGTTCAGGTCGCGGACCGCGTGATGAAAGCCCTTCCCGATATTACAAACAGGGCGCCTGAAGGCGTAAAGACAGGAGTTATATTCAGTCAGGCCGATTTTATTAAACGATCCATGGGCAACCTAAGCAATACTTCTGTTCAGGCCTTTTTCCTTGCAGGCTTGGTACTGATGTTTTTCCTGCATAACATTCGTGCATCGATTATAGTCGCTCTTTCAATCCCCATTTCGATAATCGTGACATTCTCCGTCCTTGATCTCGCCGGCCTTACACTCAATATGATGTCCATGGCAGGGCTGGCCCTTGCCGTAGGGATGCTCGTGGACAACTCCATTGTGGTACTTGAAAATATATTCCGGCACCGGAAAGATGGTCATGATATTATTAAAAGTTCAGATTCGGGGACCAAAGAGGTATCAATGGCCATCGTCGCCTCAACCCTGACCACCGTGTCGGTCTTTTTCCCCGTGCTTTTCGTTCCGGGGATCGCCGGGGTCATGTTCAATGATATGGCCATTACTATCTGTTTTTCTCTTTTCTGCGCCCTGCTTGTTTCTTTGACTCTTATACCTCTTCTTTCTTCAAGGTTCCTTCAGGTGGAAGAACGTACAAAAATCAGATTCCTTAAACGCCTGTCCATTTTTATTGACTCTGTGCTTCAAAAACTCACGGATGGACATACTGCATTATTGAATGGTTGTTTGAATCACAGAAAGACTACTTTGACTGTCGCATTGCTTCTTTTTTTAGGATCTTTGGGTCTTATTCCCAGGCTGGGAATGGACTATTTCCCCAACATGGATCAGGGCAACTTTGAGATCCAGTTGGAGCGTGCACCCGGCACCAGCCTGAATTCTACGGAAGAGACCTTCCGAAACATAGAGAACATAATCCTTGAGACTATCCCGGAGATGAAAAATCAGAATTCGGAGATCGGGATAGGAGAAGAATTCGGTGCATTCTCAAAGGGTTCTTATGCCGGGAGTATCCGGGTAAATCTCACAGAAAGAGAAAAGCGGAAAAGAGGTCAACTTGAGATCGAGTCCGCCCTGAGAAGGAAACTTGATCAGGTACCTGGAATCACCTATTCCATTGTTCAGGGAAATTTTCTCGGTGAGGAAGGTGATCTGATCGTATATTTATATGGTGATGACCCGGAGAAATCCAGGGAACTCTCAGAGCGGATTAAACAGGATATTAAATACGTCCCCGGTGCTGTTGATATTACCACCAGTCTTGAGGAAGGCATGCCCGAGGTCCAGATCATCCCGGACAGGGACCGTATCTCTGCGCTGGGATTAAATGTATCACAGGTAGCTAATACTGTTTCCACGTATATAAAAGGAACCAAAGCCTCCATCTTTCGGGATAAGGGAGAGGAATTTGATATACTCGTTCAATTGGATCCGAAATACCGTGATAACATCGATGTGCTCCAGAAGCTTTTTGTCACGACACAGGCTGGCTCGCAGATACCCCTTTCCAGTATCGCTCATTTTTACAGAGGACTTTCTCCAACGAGCATTTTAAGAAGGGACCAGCAGAGGGTTGTCAATATCTCAGTTACCGTGCGGGGAAGAAATCTGGGTGAAGTCATGCGCGATGTTGAAGCAAGGTTAAAGGGCATATCACTTCCCTCTGGTTATAGCTGTGAAATCGGAGGTTCCGCTCAGGATATGAAGGCATCCTTTCAATGGCTGGCCGTTGCGTTTATAGGGGCGGCTTTTATTGTATATATGGTTATGGCATCCCTTTTTGAGTCTTTTATGGCCCCATTTATAATATTCCTTACCATTCCACTCGCGATAGTGGGTGTAATCTGGATGCTGCTTGTCACAGAGACCTCTTTAAGCGTGGTGGCTTTTATCGGAATCATCATGCTCGCCGGCATAGTTGTGAACAACTCTATTGTTCTGGTGGACTATATCAACCAGTTAAGGGAAAGGGGCATGCCCCTCAGGGAAGCAGTTTTAACTGGCGGACGAACACGTCTTCGGCCCATATTAATGACCGCCCTGACAACCATACTTGCCCTTCTGCCGCTTGCACTCGGCCTCGGCTCAGGCGCGGAATCCTGGTCCCCAATGGCCAGGTCTGTTATAGGAGGGCTCATTGCAAGCACTTTTCTCACCCTCCTGGTCATCCCGATAATCTATACCTATCTGGCGCCGAAAAAAGATACGGAATAATTCAAACTGGAAGGAGGATAATATTTTGAACGAGGATCAGACACAGGAAAGAACGGCCCTTATTGTTGTTGCCATAGCCTCTTTCACGGGACCATTTATGTTTTCCTCGGTTAACGTTGCTCTACCTGCTATCCAGGAAGAATTCAGCGTCAACGCTGTTCAACTCGGCTGGATCGCCACATCGATTATGCTGGCCATGGCCGTAATGCTGGTACCCATAGGCAAGATTGCAGACATCTACGGCCGTAAGAAAATCTTTGCCTGGGGGCTGATCCTCAACACCCTGGCCTCATTGTTTGCAAGCCTCGTAGGGTCAGTGGCAATGCTGATCGCATCCCGTGTCATACAGGGATTGGCCATGGCCCTGTTCAATGTAACCGGTGTAGCCATCCTAACCTCTGTGTACCCGCCGAAAAAACGCGGCAAGGCGATGGGCATCTATGTTTCCGCGGTCTACATCGGTCTTTCCATTGGGCCGTTTGCCGGCGGGATTCTCACCCAGCAGGTAGGATGGAGAAGCCTTTTTCTTATCGTGGCGGTTTTTAGCGGTATCTCATTTTATGCAACCTTAAGGTATTTAAAAGGGGAATGGGCGGACGCTCGAGGAGAGAAACTGGATCTTCTCGGCAGCATCCTTTACGGCATTGCCGTTCTGGCGATTGTTTACGGCGCCACGATCCTGCTGGAAAAAAAGGCCCTTTATCTAATCGCAGCCGGGGTTATCTGCATGATCGCTTTTGTCAGACATGAACTCAGGACACCCTATCCGGTATTCGAAGTCAGGCTGCTCACCGGGAACAAGCTGTTCGCCTTTTCGAGCCTTGCCGCCTTGATTAACTATTCCGCGACCTTCGCGGTCACCTTCCTGCTGAGTCTTTACCTACAATATATTCAGGGCATGTCTCCCCAGTGTGCCGGCGCCGTTCTTATGGTCCAGCCGGTTCTCATGGCCATCCTTTCTCCGGTTACTGGAAAATGGTCTGATAAAACCGAGCCCGGAAAAATCGCTTCTTCAGGAATGGCCATCACCGCCCTCGGGGTGTTCCTTTTCGCGTTCATTGGGAAAGGAACGAACATATTTTATATCATCTGCACCCTGGCGATATTAGGGCTCGGTTTTGCAATGTTTTCCTCGCCAAACATGAGCGCCATTATGGGGGCTGTTGAGAAAAGATATCTGGGAATCGCATCAGGGACAGTATCGACAATGCGGTTGTTGGGGCAAATGTTAAGCATGGCGATTACCATGGTCATTATTTCGCTTTTCCTGGGAAAGGAAGAGATATCGCCTTCCAACTATGACCTTTTCCTGAAAAGTGTCTATGTCGCTTTCCTGATATTCACCATTCTCTGCGTCATCGGGATCTTCTTTTCACTCAGCAGGGGGTCGGTAAGGAATAAAACAGTTTAATATCACTAAGATCTCCGGGATCATTTACCATGCACTTGCCTGTATAATAGGAGAAGACCTGGTGGTGATAGAAGTTTGATGCCCCGCCTCATGACTTTTTTCTATTGGGCCGGAGCCCTAACCAGTAAAATGAAAAAATGGCCAGGAAAAACAGAGCTAGCGCTACCGGCCGAGTCAACACCATCATGAAATTTCCGTCGATAATGTTAAGAGATTGGGACAGTGACAGTTCGAAACGTTCGCCCAGGAAAAAAGCAATCACAAGCACGATAGGGGAATAACCAAACGCGTTCATTAAATATCCCAGGACGCCAAAAAAGAACATGGCTCCCACGCCGAACAAACCGCCGGTAGTTATGTAAACACCGACAATACAGAGAATCAAGGCTGCTGTAAAAATAAATGATTCTGGCGCCCTGATAACTCGTGCCCATACACGCAGCCCAAAGAGGCCAATGAAAAGATTTGCCACATTTGCCATTAAAAAGGAACCAAAGATACCGTAAATCAGCCGGCCCTGTTCATGGAAAAGCAGCGGGCCGGGTTGAACCCCATGTATCATCAGAGCTGTTATGATCATTGCTGCCGCGGCATTTCCAGGTATCCCCAGGGTCAGCATCGGAATGCAATTGGCCCCGCAGACAGAGCTGTTGGCCGATTCAGTTGCGGCAATCCCGTGAATATTCCCTTTTCCAAAACTGTCCGGGTCCTTGGACGTCTGTTTGACCATTCCATAAGTCATAAATGCTGCCGCGGAAGAATCCAGTCCCGGTATAGCCCCAAAAACAGAACCGACTATGAAGCCACGTAAAATGGTATACCGGCAGCTCCAGTACTCAGCCAAGCTGATTCTTCTATCCTCTTTTTTCTGGGTTTTAGGAATCCTCACGGCAGGAACACTCTTTCCGCTTATCATGGACAGCCGGCGAAAAATTTCAGCCACCGCAAGCATCCCGAGAGCCACAGACACCAGATGAAATCCTGAGTACAGTTCCAACCATCCAAATATAAAGCGGGGCGTGCTGTTCTCCGGGTCCAGGCCCACGGTAGCGAAAAAGAGCCCCAGTGCGGCCGACATAATGCTCTTCATCATGGAGTCTCCCACCAGCGCCGAAATAATGGAAAAGGCAAAAATCATTAATGCCAGTATTTCAATGGGGCCCATTTTCAGTGCCACCGCGGCAATCAGAGGGGATACTGTTATAAGGAGCACATCACTGGCCGCATCTCCAGTGACGGACGCATAGAGCGCCATCTTTAACGCCTTTTCAGGTTTTCCGTTCTGCGTCATCGGGTACCCGTCAAGTGTCGTGGCAGCGGCATCCGGTGATCCGGGGGTGTTTATCAATATGGACGGAATCGCGCCACCAAAAAGCCCTCCTTTATTGATTCCAACCAGAAAGGCAATCGCTGTCAGAGAATTAATCCCAAAGGTAAATGGAATGGCAACAGCCATAGCGGCTACCGGACCAATCCCCGGCATTGCTCCTATGAACTGGCCGAAAGCAATACCCATCAACACAAAACAAAAATTATAAAAGGTCACGGCATCAGAGAAGCCGGAAAGAATCACTCCAATATCAATCATAGGGTGTATCCTCTTTCAAGGAAGTGGCGTATCCAGCAGAAATTCAATGCAGAACCACATAGAAAACGGCAGCCCGATAACTCCCAGGCTTAGCCAGAGCACGCGGTGTTCTTTAACCATGATCATGATGGCCAGTATCAAAGGAGGCGCAGTATAAACAAATCCGATTAGTTTCATCACATAAAGGCCCACACAGGCGACCAAAAAAAACAAACCCATGCGAAGGGACAATTTAACGTCAAGCTCCGCGTTTCCGGCAGGAAGAACAAAATGTATCAATCCGGCCAGGATAATGATAACAGATGTAATCCTCGGCAGGGTCGTCGGGTTTAACCAGCCAAAATCCAGGGCGGCTTCAGTTTGAGAAGGGATAATCCAGAACATCAGGACAGCGCCCATAACGGCAAAGACCAGTCCTGAAATGCGATTGAGAGTCATGTTCAATATCCTCTTCCTGTGAATGAGATGCTTATGTTGGTCTGATAACCGGCAAGACCTCTCTATCTATTTCATTCATTTCTTTTCATCCTTCCGGGGAATGCGGAAGGTTGTGATGTCAGGCGGAATTACAGGGATTTCAGACCTTGGGGTTCCTTCAGGCACCCAGTCATAATCAATGGGCTGGGCCCTGAAAACATAATTGCTGCGACTACCCCCACTCTCAACATCATGGTCGGCCCACTGTCCGAAGATCGGATTCACATATTCCCAGACAATCTCCCCCTCAGGTGTGATCTGAAACATCCGGCCGTTCATTCCTTCACAGATCAGGGTATTGCCATTCGGCAGCCGCCTGGCGTTGCTGATAAATGAACTGAAAAAATTCCAGATCGGCAGCCCGTTTTTAGATGCATCATACTGCCATATGATCTCTTTTGCCACCGGATCCACCTCCAGGACACGGGAACCGGGAAACATATTAAGGTAAATAGGCGGAAACCCTGCAGCGCCCTGGTTATCGAAAATCAGGATATTCCCCTCTCCGGGCCGTCCTCTCGGAATCATATGGGCATCGTGCTGACCGGAAATGGAATCCACGGGCCGCGGGACCTTGCCGGAAAATGAAACCAGGGAATGATCATAAGAGGCAGGGTATTCGGGGCCCATACGCCAGACGATTTTCCCTGATTTTTTTTCGATGATGGCAATAAACGATCCTTCGCGGGAGTCAATTATGATATTGTCAGGATGGAACCGCGTATCACCGGCATCAAACCATTTATTCGGTCCCATAGGGGCCATATCGTTCAATACAAACAGGCTGGACCGGGGCCGCATCTTTCTGCTGAACAGCAGATCCTTCTTTTGACCCGTAAAGCCTAATTCTTCGATGTGCTCCGAGGAAATCCATTGCCATACAATCCTGCCTTCAGTATCAACCTCATAGATCGCCTGATCGCTTAACTTTATTTCCGCATTTTCCAGAACAGGACTTTCAAGGAAAGCCACAAGCAGGACATTACCGTTGGCCAGGGGGGCCAGGTCGTGGTTCTGCCTGGCCTGACCCCCGGGTGCCTGTTTGCCCCATTCCCAGGCAATATGCCCATCCCAATCCACTTTTAGCAGGGTTTCGCATGAATATATCTCCGGCTCTTTATGACACAGGATCTGGCCCTTTTTTCCGTTGTTCAGTATAGGATCGATCATCTCAACCGGAAAACCGGTATAGTTATAAACATGGCGGATTTCCCCGGTCATATCGATCAGGTATGATCTCCCGTCCCGTCCGTCATAGAGGATAAAACTGTTATGGCACCTGTCAGGATAATAGACTGTCGTACCCGTTGGAAAAACGGAATAAGGCATCGTGTTACCCTTTTACTGTTTTACTTCCTTGCCCGCGTCAATCAGGAATTTAGTATCAATTTGCCCTTGCTTAAGCATCTCAAAGGTGCCTTCCGGTCCAAGATTGTTCGGCAGGACCTTGAAGGTATTCCAGATAGCCTCTTTCAACTCGGCTGAATTGATTGCATCGTCAAACACTTTTGCCAGTGTTGCTTTTACATCAGCCGGCAATCCTTTGGGCGCTGCAATAAAATAATAGGGTTCAATATAATAATTAAAACCGTCTTCCATGATGGTTTTTACATCAGGCGCATAAGAGACCCTTTTTTTGCTATAAATCCCTATCATCTTCAGTTCGCCGGTTTCAAGATATTTAACGTGTTCACCGGAAAGACAGGCCACAATTATATGCCCTCCAAGCAGATTCTGGATCTGTTCCGCTCCACTCTGATGTGCGATCTGTTTGAATTTCGCGCCGGTATCGTTGCTCACGGCATTCAAAATCATTTGCTGAACATTTGAATCGTATCCTACCGCTACGGATCCTTTGGCCTTGGCATAATCCAAAAATTCCATAAAATTATTAAAAGGGGCGTCTCCTTTGGCGACGAAGGCATTCTCCGAAGATGCCATAGTGCCGATATAATCAAAACTGTCGATTTTAAACGGTACGGTATCTCCCCGGAGGCCCAGTGTCACGAAAACAGGCACATTTACACCCACGCCAAGTATCATTCCATCCGGCTTTTCCCTCATCAGGTTGGATAACATGGTCACGCCGCCACCACCGGGTCTATTTTCAACCGCGATATTCCATCCGGTTTGTTTTTCAATAATGGCTGCAGTCAGCCGTGTGGTGACATCCGTGGACCCGCCGGCATCAAATCCGACCCGAATTTTAATGGCGCCTTTGGGCGCCCAGTCCTGGGCAAAAACTGAACCCGGCAAAATCACTATACAGGCCATTGCAAATGCGATTAAAACATTTCTTATTTTCATCTTTTTTCCCCCCCTATTTTATTGGTTGATAGATAAGGCCCAGATTGAACCCAATGAGTAGTTCCGTGGTCCCTTTAAACTACCTGTATTCTCGTTATTTGTACAGGGCACGAAGTAAAAGCGACTCCGGCCAGAACGCGCCTATCCTTTTTATCTTCAGGATGAGATCCTGCGGAACGATACGGGCATCCGAGCATTTCTTCACATGCAGAGGCTAACGAACAATTCGATAAAATGGCGGTCAAAAGCGTAAATTTTTTTCAGGACGTCTCTTCGAATTCCCTGTACACCAGCTGAATGGGCAGGGGAATTCGTAAGCGTATGGCTCCGGGAACCGGACAAACCGATACACAACCATTAAAATGAACACATTCTTTAGGATAGGTCACTGTTGGTACCTCTCCTTTTTTTGATCCATAAAACACATCTTCAGAGCAGATTTCCACACATTTACCACATCTTATGCAATTTTCAGAATTAATGACAGGCGGCATCTTTTTCCTCTCTTAATATGGTTTCCAACCCAAAATCGTATCGCCCTTTATCCTTTGAACAATCTGGGCCTGATTAAGTGTCGGGTCTGTAAACGGGTAATCGGGCCGGCGATGAAGATTCCTCGTCTCCCTGCGGTTCAGCGCCATTAAAAAGGTAAGCTCACCGAGTTCCAGGAGATTCATTACTTCCAGGCACCGTGTGACCTCATGAGGATTTTTTGCCACCAGGGAATCAACGGCCTTCTGCCGGATTCTTCTAAGGTGCTGTAGTCCCTGCCTCAGAAGAGATTCATTTCGGACCATTCCCGCGTAATCCAACATGGTCTGCTGCAGGGCGATACTGGTTTCCTCCCAGTCCGGCCCGTTTTCATGTCCCCTGATGGCGTCTATGATCTGTTTCTTTTCCCTGACAACAGGGTTATTTTTAGCAACGGTTTCGTGTTTGACATTCCGGGCATAGGCTGCCGCGTTTTCCCCGCTGATATATCCAAAGGTGGCGGCCGCGGATATGTCTCCAAAGGCTTCATCGCCGGCGGCATACAAACCCTTCAGGGAGGTTTCGGCATTTACGTCGGCCACGACCAGTCCCCCACCGCGCAGGGGATAGGTCATAAATTCTATGGGATGTTTTCTGAAATCAATACCTTCAGCCGCCATGTATTCGGTCATGGCCCCGTAACCTTCGTTTCCCATCCAGTGCATCATGTAGGCGTGATCGGCCTCCGTGATATCAGTGCAATCCATGTACAGGGGCCCTTTCCCCTGCTGGGCATACTGTTCAGGCGCCAGCTTGTTTACCTCGCAGATCATATCCCCGTAGCGACGATCCGGCTTGCTCACAAACGTGCCGGCGGGTTTTCCATACCAGTCTTTTACCACCCCTATCCAGGTGGCCTGGCCAAAACGGGCAAAGTATTTCGGACCGATGTGCCGTTGAGGCATCTCCAGGTTCTGGAGCATGGCGCCGGCCCTGTAAGCCATGGCCCGGCCATCACCTGATTGGGATCCGCCATGGGGATCATTTGACAGCCATCCAGGTGTCAGTGGCGGGTACAGCCGTGAACATTTTCCTGTACCTAGCACAACGGCTTTTGCCTCGAACACAAGGAGTTTGTCTTCCCGGGTATGGACGCCGACAGCACCGATAAGACGGCTCCTGTTGCGGATAAGATCCAGCATCATGACCCGGTTTAAAATGGTCACTCCCCGTTTTTTGGCCTCTTTAGTCAGGATTTTCTTCTGGAAACGGCCCGCGTATTTGATATGGGTCATGGGCCGGCCCGGAAAGGAATGTCCTGCAAACTCCCAGCGGCCCCTGTATTTCATGGGAATACCCCAGGAATTCCATAATGTTACAATATCATATGCCTTCGCGAACTGGGCACGCAGAAGATCTTTACCGATCAATATCTCACCCTTGGCGGTTCGCAAGAGTTCTTCAATCCATGCATCCCTGTCCGGGCCATGAATTTCGGGAATATATGTTTCAAAATGATCATTACCCATACGGCCACACCCGCTGTATTCCACATTTCCTTTCTCGGCCACGACAACACTCGCACCTGACTCTGCGGCCCTGATAGCGGCCATGAGTCCGGCGATGCCTCCTCCGATACACAGGACATCCGTTTTTATCCGTTCTTCTATCATCTTCCTCCCCTTGCCGTGTTAGAATTGTTATATCCCGCAGAAATTATTCATCTTTTTGAATACAAATCCCTTATGGTGAATCTTATTTATATATCCTATATCCTTATGATATTGTCAATCTAATTGTGTGAGTGTGAAGGCCACAGGCTCGGCCCTGGCCGAAGAAATCTGATGGTGACCAAGGATGTTATTTCCTTGATCATATCAGTATCTTCTGCTAATCTATTCCCATCTTTTTATATTTTCTGGTTCTTCTCCAACTTAACATTATCAGCGGGCAATAAAATGATTATTGTGGATGTCCATTCACATTGCTTTCCCAATAACTATCTAAAAGAGCTGAAGAAAATTCATGCCGGTGACCCTGCCGCGGATTTTTCCGATATCCCTGAATGGGGCGTTACGGAGAAAAGAGTCAACAGGATGGATGAACTTGGCATAAAGGTCCAGATATTAGGAGTTTCAGTCCCCAATGTATATCATCAGGACGTCGAAATAAGTAAAAGTCTGGCGCAGATATGCAATGATGAGATAGCTGAGATATGCAGGATCTACCCTGATCGATATCTGGGGCTCGCAAGCATTCCTATCGACGATATGAGCTATGCCGTGGATGAACTGGATCGTGCAATCACAAAACTCGGCCTGGATGGCGTAATCCTGGGGACAAACATTGCTGGAACGCCCCTGAGCGATGACCGGTATGTGCCTTTCTTCGAAGAGATGAACAGAAGGAATGTACCTTTAGTCCTTCATCCCATGAATGCCATCGGAGATGAAAGAATGCCGGATGATTACAGGAAATTCCATCTCAATGTTTATGTGGGCCGTTTTTTTTCCACCTCCAGGATCATTGGGCATATGGTGTTCAGAGGGGTTTTTGAACGACTCTCCGACCTTGTTTTAATAATTCCTCACGCGGGAGGGGCTATACCTTTCCTCTGCCCCCGCTGGGACATGGTTTACTCTCATAAAATACCTAAAACACATTATGATATTTTACCCTATCCGCCGAGCCATTATCTTAAAAGACATTATTTTGACACTGCCCTCTCATACCAGCATACATGCCTTAGGGGAACCCTGGATCTGTGCGGGATAGACAGACTGGTCTTCGGAGTCGATACCCCTTTCGGTGAGATGCTGCTGCCTGAGGAAATGGAAAGTATTAACACCTTCGGCCTCAGTGATGAGGAAAGAGAAAAATTATTTTATAAGAATGCCATGAAGATTTTTCCGAAGCTTGAAAATATAAATATGAAATAATCCTGGGCGCCATAGGAATCACCTCAATGGAAGAATCCAATTGCCTTAATGTGTTATTTCATCCCCAGCCATAATCTTGCATATATTTCATTTCTCGGTGTCCATAAAGATTTATACCCCGCCATGTATAGTATTTGTGCCTGCCGGTCTTTGTCAAGTTTGCATAAATATTGACGAAGTCATAAAAAGTCCCCCTCACTGTCATGCTGGACCTGATCCAGCATCCAGAAGTATTTGATTTTTCACGATTTCCGCGTATGCGGAAATGTCACAAAATAGAGTTTTGGGACTTTTTACGGGTCCGTCGATATTCGCAACTTTTATAATGTGTCTTTTTTTGGTATGGATTGATTGTCATTTTTTGAAACCTTTAAAATCTGAGGAGGATCTTACATGAAAAAGTGGAATGATTTTATTCCAAGATGCGCCGATTGCACGCTTGAAGTTCCAATATGCCGTGGTACAGGAGAAAAAGGTCCGGCCTATTGTCCGACTACATATATGGCGGATGTTATAAGAGCGTCACTTTCAAAATATGAAGACCCTGAAATAAAAGCATTTGCATTAAACGCCAGTATTCAGGAGAGCGAATGCTATGTTAACAAGGAACCGGATAATCCCCATGCCATGTTCCCGATCAAACCAAGGATACAGGAAACGATTGAGTTCGCAAACAAGATGGGATACAAGCGCCTGGGTCTGGCTTTTTGCGGTGGATTGAAATATGAAGCAAAAATAGTATCAGATATTTTAAAGGGGCAGGGTTTCGAAGTCGCTTCCGTGATGTGTAAAGCAGGAGGAACTCCCAAAGAATTTCTTGGCATAAAAGAAGAACAAAAGATTCAACCTGGGAAAATTGAAAATATGTGCAGCCCGATTACACAGGCGCTTTTACTCAATGCTGCGAATACTGAATTTAACATCCTGTGCGGCTTGTGTGTGGGGCATGATTCTCTGATGATGCGATACTCCAATTCTCTATGCACGGTGCTGGTCGTCAAAGACAGGGTCACTGGACATAATCCCCTGGGAGCTATTCAACTTTATCGATCCTATTATAGTAAACTGGTAAAAGAGAAATTCAAAAAAGGGGGAAATATTAGCCTATCTTATGACATTAAATAATCTGATAGCGTGAACACGGATGTGGCCCGTAAGGCCTGCCTTTTTCTGAAAGCGCCTCTGATTCGGATCGTTGGTCTTGGCGAAGTCGAGGGCAAGCTGTCGGCTTTCCAACAGGCTATAGAGAGGGCATGGAAAGATCTCAAATATGGTCTTGAAAGTTCATAGAATATTTCAAATATGAGCTTTAAATAGGCAAAAAAAGAGCTTGAAAAGTGATTAAAAATTCATAAAAAATAAAAAAAGGAAATACGAATGGACTGGAAGACATTAACGAGTTTGGGTCGTTTCAAAGATATCATCATGGTCCTGATCAAATATGGATTTGACGATCTGGTCGATCGTTTTGATATCCCAGGAATTCAGGTGGTGCGAAAATTCAGCCCCATTGAGCAGCCCATGGGGACCTTCGAGCGAATCCGGCATGTCTGCGAGGAGTTGGGCCCCACGTTCGTCAAGTTCGGTCAGATCCTGAGTCTAAGGCCGGACCTGGTGCCGCCGCAGCTGATCGAAGAACTCGGCAAGCTTCAGGATAACGTGGCACCCGTAGATATATCACAAATCCAGGAGGTGATCGAGCAAAGCACTGGAAAGAAGATGCGCGAAACCTTCGCTATTTTCGACGTGACGCCGCTGGCGGCCGCCTCCATCTCCCAGGTTCATCGAGGCGTTCTGCGGGCCGACGGCCGCATTGCATCGATCAAAGTCCAGCGCCCGGGAATTCGCGCCAAAATGCAAAACGACCTGGACCTTCTTATGGCCATGGCGGTGCAATTTCACGAGCGCTTTGAGGAGCTGCGAGTCTTCGACCTGCCCGAACTGGTCAGGATGATCAGGAAAACCCTGCTGCGCGAGCTGGATTTTACGCGGGAAGCACGCAATATGAAAATCGCCCGTGCTCATGCCGGCAAATCGGCGAATGTCTATATTCCCCGAGCCTTTGAGGAACATTGCACCGAGCAGATGCTGGTCATGGAATTCATCCAGGGCACCAAACTCAAGGAACTTAAAGGGGATAACATCATTGACGATCCCGAAACGCTCGCCGGGCAGGGTCTTGGCGCCGCCATTGATCAGATTCTGCGGGACGGCTTCTTTCACGCAGATCCGCACCCCGGAAACATCCTGATTACCCAGGAAGGCCGAATTTGTCTGATCGACTGGGGCATGACGGGTCGGTTGTCTGAGCGGGATCGCCACCACCTCATCGGGTTGTTGCAGGCCATGTTGGAAAAGGACGGCGAAGCTATGGTTCACATCCTTTTGCGTATCGGCCATGCCGATACGGCCATAGATCAAAAGGGCCTTGAGAGGGACCTCCTGGATATACTCGATATCCACTATGCGGTCCCCATCAAGGATATGAATATCGGTCATTTGCTTATGGCGATCACGGATCTTTTGCGGACCTATCGTCTTCAACTACCCCCGGACCTGGTGATCATGATAAAGGCGCTGGTCGCCGCCGAAGGCACGGCCCGGTGCATTTATCCCGAACTGGATGTGGTATCCGAGGCTAAGGCGCGTATATCCAAGTTGGCTGCCCAGCGTTACACACCCGAAACAGTGTTGCGTCGCCTGCGCTTCACCTTATCTCACTTGTTGAGTTTGCAAAAGGAGGTTCCAAGCCGTCTGGAGAGTCTGTTGGGCAAGGTGGACCGGAGTGAACTGACGCTGGGATTCCGGCACGAAAACCTTACCGGTCTCATCCACACCCTCGAAAATGTGGCCAGCCGCGTGACATTCGGCATCATTATCGCGGCCATGATCATCGGCTCCTCGTTGATTATCACGACAGGCGTCAAACCCTTGCTGTTCGGTTTGCCGGCCTTGGGCGTCATCGGGTATCTGTTTTCCGGACTTTTAGGCATCTGGCTGCTGATCAACATCATTCGCAGACGAAAGTATTGATGCGCCCCGCTGTCCAGGCCTCTTTTCAAAAGCAATGCAGCGGAAGGGCCAACCCATCAGCGTTGCGCTGATCGGCCCTCAGGGCAGTATCAAACCAGTTTGATCAACGCTTGGACGAGAAATATATGCAGGACCGCGGCGTCCTGCGATGCCCAAAATCCACTATCAAATATAAGACGATATAGTAATGGCGATGGATTTCGGCGTAACCCTGGCCACCGGCGAGGTGCCGGATGCAAGGCTCCAAGGAGCGACGACTGAGACGTGTAGGTAATACGGCGCAAGCTTGTCGAGAGCCTCCAGGTCGAACGAGGGGAGCGATCACGGACAACGCAGCCCTTTGACTTCGCTCAGGGCCATGAACCCGTCGAATGGCAGATGGCGCCTTGATGGTGGATCAGGGATGCGATAGTATATTTACTATCTTAGTCATCTTCTGTTATAATAATTAATTATCAGATATTTAGGTGACTATCTGTTTTTCAGGTGTAACATAATTGATCGTTTTGAGAGGGCCTCTTGGCAAGGTCATGAAGTGGTTAAAGAAGGAATAAATCTCGAATCAGCAGGAAACAAAAAGTGGTGCGAGTAATATATTTTCGGCGGGAGGTATTTATATGAAAACAATTGTTGAAAAACCAAAGGAGGTTCCGGTATTTGCTGATGCAGATGTCATCGTTGTTGGTGGTGGGCCAGCAGGAATAGGTGCTGCGTTAGCGGCAGCGCGAATCGGTGCAAAAACTATCCTTTTAGAAACATCTAATTGCCTGGGCGGTATGCAAACACAGTGCATGAATCCAAGATTCGCTGGAGTTGACCCGGACATAGTCGGTGGCATCATTCTGGATATCATAAACCGCCTGAAAAAATATGATGCAATCTTTGATATTGCCAGGGAGAAAAGTGACGTAGATCCGTTTTTGGGGCCGGTTTATACTTTTGATGCGGAATCCTACAAGTATCTTCTTGATGAAATGATGGAAGAGGCTGGAGTTGAGATCTTCTACCATGCCTTAGCGGTAAGCGCCGTAAAAGAGGAAAATGCCATCAAGGGTGTTATTATCGAGAGTAAAGAGGGTAGACATGCGATCCTGGGGAAGGTTGTCATAGATTCTACCGGAAGCGGCGATATAGTCTGGAAGTCGGGAATAAAATGTATGCCTGTTGGATTCCCGGACGGACCGCAAAAGGGACGGCATATGGGATTTTCCTACGGCTTTAATATCAGGGGAGTAGACCTCGATAGGTTTGAGGCCTTTAGACAGGAACATCCTGAAGAATGGGGGTCGTTAACCTGTGGCGCAGAACTTGTTAAAAAGGCTAGAGCAGAGGGAAAGCTTTACGGGAACCGCAGCGCTTTCCCTATCGGTAATCTGGATACCGGAACGATATCAATGATGGGACCGTACTACGGGTTACGGCTGGGGCATCACGGCTGGTTACTTAAAGATCTCAGCGATGGTGAAAGAGACTGCAGGAAGCAGGCTTGGTCGGCATACACCCTGCTTAAAAATAATGTCCCTGGGTTTGAGAATTCACACATAGAACAGACGCCAACTCACTTGTTTCTCAGGGATATGCACCGAATTTTGGGTGAATATGTCCTGAAGGAGGAGGATATTCGTTTGGGCAAAGCCTTTGATGATTCGATCACTGTGAGTAACGCGCTTCCGGATGTTTTTGGACCTGACCACCAACACAAATTGTATGGCGATGTCCCGCCCTTTGATATTCCCTATCGATGCTTGTTGCCCCAGGAAACAGATAATCTTCTTACGGCTGGCTCAACCATTTCGGCCGACCTGATAACTTACGCTGCTGTAAGGTACTGCACGCCAAGCGTGTGCACAGGACAGGCAGCCGGCACGGCCGCTGCTCTGGCTGCCCGGAATAACGTGACGCCGAGAAAACTTGACGTTAAGTTGGTACAGGCGACTCTCCGTAAGGAGGGAATCCCGATAAGCGTTCAGGATTTATCAAAAGCAGTCCTGAACAGATATGGGGAAAAGATAGAATTCAGGAAGAAGAATCTGATGCTGTTAGAACCTGACTAGGATACTGTCGGATTTTATCCATGTTTTCGCAGTTCCTCGTAAAGCACCTGTTGGTCCAGTACGTGCAAACAGCCCTCATACTCCAGTCCTGCCTGAACCATATATTTTGTGACCAGTCTTTTTACCTCACCCAGCAGATTCTCGGGATCCCAGGGTTTTTCGATATAGGCATCAATAGCGGCCCTGTTAATGGCCTGTATCGTATCCTGATGGGTTGCAAGCCCGGTGAGCAGGATCTTCTTGGTATGGGGAAACCGCCCGTCTGCCTGCACGTCCGACAGGAAAAGGACTCCGGTCTTCCCCGGCATCACCTGGTCGCAGATCAGCAATACCGCGTGCGCGCCGGCCCTATCTATTTCATCCAGGACTTCCCCCGCTTCCATAGCGGATTCGCATTGGATCAAATGGAAGACCCCTTGAAGAGCATCGAGGTCATTCCGCAGGATGTTCAAGACCTCCCTCTGATCATCTATGCAGATTATATTTAATTCTTCCATCTTCTTCCCCTATCGGTAGTTGTACCTCAAATATGGTCTTTCCCGGATGGCTTGTCACGGACACGGTACCTCCATACTGGTGAACCAGGTTCTCCACGATCGATAACCCCAGCCCCAGCCCGAACGAAAGCCCATCCACCTTGGTTGTAACATTGGGCTGGAAAATATGCTGCACAAGATCGGGGTCGATACCCGGGCCGTTATCCTCAATCCTGACCACAATCCGGTCTCCGATCGATCTGCTCAGGATTTTCAACTGAGGTTTTACGGTCCCACCGCTCTCCATACTTTCACAGGCGTTTTTAATCAGATTGGTCCAGATCTGTACCAGTTCTCCCTGGTTGGCGGTTATGGCGGGAAGCGGTTCCGTCTCAAAATGAACCTGGATGGCACGCAGGGAACTTTGAAGCAGCGACAGGGCCCGATTGATGCTCTCATTGACATCCTGATTCGGCTTAATGTTGGTATGTGGAGCCCCCAATGTCTTGATGGATTTTACCACGTGGGTCGATTGTCGGGCCGCTAACTGCATATCGTGGAAAGCCGTCCCGATTTTCCAGAAGGTATACCGGCAGTTGATCTCCTTTTCCGGGGGAAGATTTTTCTCAATGCCTGACTCCGCTATACCCATTTCAGCGATCCTGCCAGCCATGCGATCCGAAATGCCGTATTTCTCCCTAAACGCCCTGCTGCGTCTTCTTAGCTCCCTGCTGGAGAGGCTTTGCCCCTTTTCCAACCCCTCTTCATAGAACCGAAATCTGCCGGCGTCCTGGACTGCGAGGAGCTTGCCCACCTCCCGGCAGAGCCATTCACTGTTGCGCTGGAGCACCGCAATGGCATTGTTCAGTTCATGTGCAATTCCCGCCGCCATCTGTCCCAGGGAGGCCATCTTCTCGCTCTGGAGTAATTTCTTGATGGTCCTCTCCCTCTCCGTGTTCAGCTCCAGGGTTTGTTGATACCGGTGCATCAATTCCATGATGATGACGGGGACGAATTGCTCAAAAATAGATCCCCCCGCCTTTCGAATCTTCTCCAGTTGTCCTGCTTCGATATAGGCCAACCCGCTGTCCTCCTCGGCGGTGACTGTCAGCAGGCTCTTATACGTCTGCGAAAAAAAGCTGTATACCCCTACGAACATATGGGGTACGATCTGAAACAATTCATGCTCCCTTCCGTCTCCAGTAGAGGCAGAGGCCGTCAGGGCTCCCTTCAACACAAGATACAGACGATCATTTGGGCTGCCCTGGCGAATCAGGACATCTCCTTTTTTGAGACAAATCCAGCGGCTCTCGTCATTGAAATAGGCTTCAATCAGAAAGCTCAGATCCGAATCTTCTTTTAGCTCCAGCATGATTCATCTTTTCCGGCACGCGAACGGATTTCCCGGTTTAGAGAAATCCCATTTTCTTAAGCATTGCCACAAGAAGGTAAATACCAAATAAACCTACAACGCCGATGATGGCCCCCGCCCGGACCATCTGTTTGCTCTCCACCATTCCAGTTGCATGTGACATCGCATTGGGCGGTGTGCTAATGGGGAGTGCCATGGCAAGGGAACAGGACATGGCCACGGAAATGATAAGAGCTCTGTCCCCACCTACTGCTTTCAGAACCGGGAGCGTGGAGCCCAGAGCCGCAACAAGCGGGAGCAAGAGGTTGGCCGTGGCAGTGTTGGATGTAAGGGTTGACATGAGGATCGCCACAGCCGTTGCAATCACCAGAATCACATATGGTGAAAAGGCGCCAAAAGGGATACTTTCGACCAGGAGCTTTGACAGGCCGGTCTTTTCCAGACCGAGCCCAAGGGCGATGCCACCGGCCACAAGCCACAGGACATCCCAGCTGAGACGTTTCAGGTCCGCCGGGGTGATAATCCTTGTCACCGTGAAAACGACCACCGGTATCATGGCAACAATATATTCGTTCATGCCATGCAGGAAATCCGTCAGCCACAGAAGAATGGTCCCAGCTGATGTGACATACACGATGACCGCCTTACCATTGGTTAAAAAACGGTCCTGGATATCAACTGAAATCCTGGAAACCTGGACCGGGTAAAGCTTCCAGAGCAACAGCCATACCAGGATGAGCATCACCAGCGCATAGGGTACGGAAAAGGCCATCCATTGGCTGAAGCTGACGCTGTTGGCGCCGATAAGATATTTTAAGGCAACGGCATTGGGCGGGGTGCCTATGGGAGTTCCGATGCCTCCTATATTGGCGGCGAACGGAATCGCCAGGACAAAGGCTGTCCTGCCAGTATCCTCGGCGTCCAGGGCCGAGAGCACCGGGGTGAGAATGGCAAGCATCATGGCGGTGGTCGCCGTGTTGCTCATGAACATAGACAGCAGGCCCGTAATGGCTATCAGGCCCAGGAGGATGTATTTCGGATTGGATCCAAAAGGCCGGAGCAATATCCTGGCAAGATTTATATCCAGCCGGTACTTGGTGGCTGCCATAGCCAGGAAAAAACCGCCCATGAAGAGCATGATTATGGGAGAGGCAAACGTGGCCATAATGGATTGATAGTTCAGCAATGTCCCGAATTCCGGGCTTCCCGACCCCTGCCTGAAAAGGATAAACCCCCGGTCGGAGATCGCAACCAGCTCCACGCCTATTATGAGAACGGAAGTGGCGAAGATGGGGATAGACTCCAGTATCCAGAAGAGCGTTGCCATGGCTAATATGGCGATCATCCTGTGCTCCACCATACTGAGGCCTTCAAGTGGGATGGAAGACCGCGGGATCAGAAGCAGGAGCAATGGAACAGAAATAGAAATAAAAAGCCTGATTTTTTTCTGCATATTGATATAAAAGAGGTCCCTTTTTGGGGACCAGAGTGTTTAAAATTTCCCGATGTATGTTGATTACACTGGGGATATATAATATTGTAGCCACCGGTCTTTGTCAAGCCTGTATGCCCGCCAAAATCCACCATCAAATTTTTACACAAGCGACCTGAGCAAGGGATTTTGGCATATCCCGGTCCACCATCAAGAATATAACTTATCATATAACTATCGAACATTTTTCTTCAACTTACAGGAATTCCGTTGGTCGCTTAACACAATCAGGCGAGAAAATCATTTAAGAGGTTTCTGACAATATTGCTGATTTCTTTGGACATTTCACCTTCGGGATACTTTGCGACAACGGGAACAAGTTCAACAGCACTTTTTCCCACCTGCCTGTGGGATGAGATTCCACCCAGAAACTTTACCTCCGTGGAGATAAACTTCCTGGAAACTTCCTGTATCTTTTTTACAACCTGAACGGTATCGATGCCTTCTGAAGCCTTGTTTATGACCAGATAAGGGTTAAAACCTGATATGGCGGCATCTATCAAAGGCAGGCTTAAGGGAAGATTTTTTTTGATCCCCTCTCTCAGTTCCTCGATTGTTTTAATACCCGACCCATTTTGGGGTGTAATTGCCTCCATGATAAACCGTGCGAGCTTATTATCTTTCATTGTAGCGTATTTGGATTCGGCGCCAAAGAGCCTGTTTAATTTTCTGTATAATGCGGCCTTAATGAAATGATAGGCACCCACGTAGGAAGCGGATTCACAGGTTGTCATGACAATCCCGTAATCTGCGGAGAGGAAAAAATCCAGGATATTATACGAAGTATCCCCTCCGAGGTCGATCAGAACACAATCAGCTTCGATAGTCTGCATTGCCTTTAACAGCTTCAGTTTCTGTGTGAACTGGATATTCGCGGACCCGAATTCAGAGCTGTCCCCGCCAATGAGCAGCGGCCCATATTTGGTTTTTGTCATGATTTCCGGTAAGGTCCGCGCTCTTTTCTTTAAAAAATCATTGATATTTCTTTTAAGAATCGTTTTTTCACCAAGGTAGAGGTGAAGATTCGAACCCCCCAGGTCAAGATCGATGGCGACTGTTTTGAGCCCCCTTGATGATAGAAAAACACTCAGATTGGAAGCGAATATACTCTTCCCCACACCACCCTTCGCACCCCCCACAGCGATGATCTTTCTTTTCCCTCTGAATGTGTTATGAGGACATGGCAGCTCTTTTTTTAAATAGTTGTTTAAGACCTCGTAGGAATGGTTAACCCGCTGGAAAAGATAGGTTTTAAATTCCCTCGATCCGCGAGGGTGCAGATCAGGGTGACAGGTCTTGGCCTTTTTCCAATAAGCCCTTTTCACTGTTTTTAAATCTAATCCCTTGAGGAATTCATTGTTACTGATGAGTTCCGGTGGGAAGAGTCTGGAGCAGGCTATGCGGATTTTAGCAAGCTGTGCGTGGTTTAATTGATCAATCTGCATCTCTTGGGGAGTCCGTACCTCTATTCCTGGTATAAACGTGGCATCAAAAACAGGATAATGTTCTCCTGAAATATTAGCAAATTATATGCCATAAGAAGTAACAGGAAGGAAAAGACGTTATTTCAATAGGTTGCAATAAACAGACGGGTCATGTGCCTCCAAAGGAAGCGATGCCGCAAGTCAAAAAAATGGCAATACGTCTATCTGCCTAAATCCGGGAAAAATCAAGGTAGGGTATGGAAAATTGAATACATCAAAATTTTGTGATAAAAACTATCCTTAAAAACAAATTGAATTCTACAAGTTTCAAGACCTTCTCATATACGGGAGATCTTTACGTGACTTTATCATTCGCAATTACAGGCGGGAGCAGGGGGCTTGGGTTTGCGCTTGCCCGGGCACTTTCGCAACTTGATCACCATATATTTACATGTGCCAGAACCGGGATTTCCTTTGGCTGCACATGGCATCACACCATCCTGGACATTCTGGACTCAACTTCCGTTTCCGAGTGGTTTTCTGATATCATAAAGGCAGAGGGCGTAATCGATGTGGCAATAAACAACGCCGGCATTATGAATTCCCCCGCCCCCATTTGGGAAATTGAGAAGGAAGACTTTGATCTGGTAATAGATGTAAATATAAAAGGCGTGGCAAATGTGCTTCGTTCATGTGTTCCGATTTTTCTTGCGCAGAAACACGGAACCATTGTGAATCTTATTTCGGGCAGCACGCGAAAAAGTCCAGCGAAAAGCGGCGCTTACAGCGCGAGTAAGGCGGCAATTGAAATACTCACCAAGACATTAGCCAATGAATTACCATCGAATATAAAAGTATTTTCTTTAATTCCCGGCCCTACCAATACTGACATGTTGCGAAAGATAATAGGGAATCGTGCGGCGGAATTCCCGGATTTAGATCACTGGGTAGAGAGGGCGATTCCCTTGCTGCTCAATCTGAACCATATAAAAAGCGGGACAACTCTTACTGTGCCCGGAAGGAAAGCAGTCTATCAGTGACTATTTTTTGCCAAGGTTATTGAGAACCTAAACAATTTCCCTATTTTCTCTCTCCAAAACTATGATAAGGCAAGAGGTCGTAGTTTTACAGAGTCTTTATTCTGAAATTTTTCGAGCAGATCAGATACAAAATCCGATTGAACTGACGGCTCTCCACCGCTTCTGGTTATTCCGCGCAGGACGAAGTCCTGTATGCTTCTGAGAGTCATTATTTACTTTCTTCCGATATCCCGGGCAATGTTGAATGCCGCTGATGTGGCCGCCTGTATATTTTTCGGAACCAGGCAGTCGCCGATCTGGTGAAATTCCGGAGCGCAGAAACGCAGTTCATCTGTTTCCTCCCACAGAGGGCGCTGGCCAACGGCGTAAACAACCGTATCCGCTTCAAACAGCTTTGTACCATCCGGACCCTCGCAGACAACTCCCTTCTCATTGATCTCGAAGGCCCTGGTGGAAAGGGCTGTATTGATACCGTTATCCCTGATCTGGAAACCCAGCCCCCTGCCATGAAGGAAGTTCTCGCCAAAATTAAGCTCCGGCAGCATCTCCACAATAAGAACATCCCGGCCAAGCTGCCTCAGGTAAATGCCGAGCTCAACCCCCACAAGGCCGCCACCCAATACGGCAACCTTCTTACCACATTCCTCCGCAGATTCATATACTTCCACGGCTCCCATG
>JAFGDF010000294.1 GCA_016932235.1 Deltaproteobacteria bacterium
AAAACGGATCAAAATTGAGCCTGGTAACGACATCCAGGTCTGTTTGTGAACACATTGCCCAGCCCACAACCAGCACAGTATCAAAATATCCTGAAAGACATCGCATATATGCCAGAGCCAGGGCAGTTCCGCCATCGTCTTCAACTCTTATCTCATCTTTACCATAGGCATGAGCGGCGAGCGCTGTACTCATAGCCGCGATAATCATTCCATCCACCTGGTCATATTCAGCCAAAACCACGCTATCAACTTCTGCAGGGCTGATTCCGGCATCCTCTATTGCTTTGCTCGTTGTATCAAATATCAAATCGTTTACAGAGTCTTTCCTGTTCATCCCTTCGCATTTCGATTCACTGATACCGATTATGCCGACCTTCTTTCCCATATCCTAACCTCCGCTCTCGTAACCACTCAAAAGTTTTTATGCCTGTGACATCGAGGCTGTTCTTAAATAATATTAATAAACATCTCGTTATTATGTATATGGAACATCTCCAATTCAGTTTAAATATGAAAGATTAATTTTTCAGGGATTCATTCCCCTGTAAAATTCGGCTTCCTTTTTTCAGTAAATGCCTTTACACCTTCTGCGCGGTCTTTTGATTTTGCTATTATATCAAGTATGGCGAAAGCATAATCATTAACCGCCTCCACCGGTGCCTGCAGAGCCTGTTTCACTGCCGATTTTATATATCTTGATCCCAGCGGGCTTTTCCCCGCGATCTTTGTAGCAGTCTCATAGGCTGTTTCCATAAGTCTTTCCGCAGCTACAACTTTATTAACAAGCCCGATCCTCTCCAGCTCTCTCGCTGGCCAGACGTCTCCGGTAAGCAGAAGTTCCATACTCTTCTTGAGACCGATCTGACGCGGCAGTAGATTTACTGATATGGGACCAAACAGCATGTAATTGGCATGTGCGTCCCCCATACGCGCGTCCTCGGATGCGATAACCATATCAGCCCACATACAGATCTCAAATCCTCCTGCCATGGCATAGCCGTTTACGGCCACGATCAGGGGCTTGGGACACTTTTCGATGGTACCAAAAGCAGAAGTAGCAATCCTGTGAAATTCCTGTTCGGCATCGAAATCCACACCATCGGGTCCTGTCCTTGCATCAACGGTGGCTAAATCTGCCCCGGCACAGAACCCACGACCTTTACCGGTGATTATCACGACTCTCATTGCTTTATCTTCACTAGCATCGGTCATGGCTTCTCTCAATTCCAGTAAAAGCGGTACATTAAGGGCATTCATTTTATTCGGCCGGTTAAGGGTAAGAGTCGCTATGCCGTTACTTTTCTCATAAATAATATTCTTATATTTTTTCATAATTTTCCAACTCCTTTATTGGATCTCCTGTTTAATGTTCCATCATCATACTTACTGTATATGGCATTCTCGTAACCCGTTTCTCTTCCCAGGAGCCTGTCGGACTTTGTCCGACAGGCTCCTGGGAAGCGAAATTTTTATGTGCGGTGCCCGCCGGGCCTACGGCTTGTGGAGCCCACACCTCAGCAAGAGATCGGAATACAACAGGATTGTTACGTCCTGATCCATGCTTTCCTTAACTTAGCCTATCGTTCGGTTTGATTTATCCGGAAGATGTTCCCCTGCCAAGATTTTTAAAGATACCAATACGTTTTCAAATTTATACGCATATTATGTCCCGCTGTATTTTTTAGCTTCCTTCATCATCAACATCGGATGGTTGAATATAAAGAAATGTGAAATGAAAATAGTTTGGACGGGATTTAAATACATAACCTTCTGAAGTGAAGCGGGATATCCACATAATGCATCATAACGCCGTAAACGTCGGCAGGCATATTAACCCTTTTCTGTCTCCTTTGAAATCCGTAACTCTTTCTTACTTGCAACATTTAACTCAACTGCAAAACCTCGAATAATCTTTGTTATCCTGTTATATAATCCCATAAAACATTATCATTGGAATATCCTGTTAAGCCGATGATATCAACCATGGCCGCGTCTCTGTAAAAACGCTCGATCTGATAATCGATCATATATCCATATCCTCCAAAGATATGTATTCCGTCTTTCGTGGCTAGAATGCCTGTTTCAAGAGCCACCTTTTTGGCCATTTCAGGAAGCTTTGACATACCTTTATTTTTATCAAGCTCCCAGGCAGCCTTGTAGGTCAGGAGCCTTGAGATCTCTATCTGAACGGCAATCTCGGTAAGCCTTTTCTTTATCGCTTCAAAAGATATTATCTTGGTCCTGAACTGTTCTCTCCTGCGGGCGTATGAAATCGCCATGTTAAAAGCGGCCTGTGCGATGCCGGTGCTCACTGCCGCCGCCCTGACATTCATCTCCTGTAATGAAAGCTTCATGTCGGGCATAACGCCTTTATGTCCACCCAACAGCTTTTTTCCAGGCAACCTGTAATTATTGAAACTGATACTCCCTATAGACACCATTTTCATGCCTACCCTCTCACCAGCCAATGACAGGTTCAAATCATCAGAATCCTTCTCCAGGATAAAGCCCGCGTTTTGTCCCTGCCCGTTCTCATTTTCCTTCCGGCACAGGAGAATCATCGGGCCCGGCAAAGTGACATTGAATACAAACCTTTTTTGACCATTTATGATATACCCGTCTCCTTCTGCCACTGCCGTCGTGGCAAAGGACTTAAGATTACCGCCCCCTTCATTCTCCATATAAGCTAATGAAGGTATTTTCTCTCCGCTGCAAATAGCTGGAAGAAGACTTTCCTTCTGTTCGTTCGTTCCGTACCTGAGGATAACCTCCGAACCAATATCTGAAAGGGCCAGGGCCAGGCCAATTCCTGAATCCTCCCGTGAGAATGCCTCAAAGACCAGGGCACTTTCAAGTAAGCCGAGACCCTGCCCACCAAACTCCTCAGGGATATGCATCCCGATAAAACCAAGCTCACATGCCTTACGCCATATCTCAAGGGGAAACTGCCCCTCGCTTTCATACTTCTCGATGAGATCATCATCAAATTCTCCGGCAGCAAATGAAGCGGCAGCCTCGCTTATATCCAATTGTTCCTTGCTCAGTCCAAAATCCATAGTTAACCCCGTCCTAAATATTTTATAATATTTTTACGTCAGTCTCCGGACGTATTATTTTAAATTTTCGGGTCTATTCCCATCTCCCGAGAGATTATTTCTCTCGCGATAATGAGTCTCTGCATCTCCGAAGTCCCGTCAACGATTTCACTTAATTTTGCCTGTCTGTAGAACCTTGCGATTGGGTATTCATCAAGGACACCCTCAGGACTGTACATTTTAAAGACTTCCCTGGCTATTTTTGTCGATGTCTCCGAAGAAAAGAGTTTTGAGCAAGCCGCTTCAAAGACATGCGGTTTTCCATGATCTTTCAACCAGGCTGCCTTCAGGTACAAGTTCCTCATAATCTCGATCCTCACGGCCATATCGGCAAGGGAAAAGGGAATGGCTTCGGACTCCATTATAGATCTCGTGTTTTTATACCTTCTGCGTGCCAAGGACAGGGCCTGGTTAAAGCAGGCCTGGGCAAATCCCGTTGTCATAGCCCCAACGGCGATTCTTCCTCCCTGCAAAGAAGACAGGTGATGTGAAAAACCCTTATCAATGTCTCCAAGAAGATTCTCCTTCGGTACCCTGCAATCATCAAAAAACAGCTCGTGGTTCTGCGTCCCGCGCATCCCCATTTTTTCTGTCTTCTGGCCGACCATATACCCGGGTGAATCGGTTGGCACAATGATCGTGCAGATAACCTCTTTTCCATCCGATTCCCTTACTGTCTTGGCTGCCACGATAAGAACGGAATTGTTCTCAACCCCTGTGTTTGTGATAAACTGCTTGGAACCATTGATCACCCATTCGTTACCTTCGAGGCGCGCGGTTGTTCTGACGCTTCCCGCATCCGAACCGGAGTCCGGTTCTGTAAGCGCCATGCCCCCCAGTTCTTTTCCCTTGGCAATTGGAACAAGCCATTTTTTCTTTTGTTCTTCCGTGCCGAATTGGTAAAGGGACTGCCCCATTCCTGTCACGGTAACGCTGAGGATTACTGTCGGAAGCATATCTACCCGGGAAAGTTCTTCAAGGCATATAAACATGCTGACCCAGTCACCACCCTGCCCTCCGTATTTTTTCGGAAAAGGGAGCCCCATCAATCCAAGATCTGCCATTTGCGAAACGAGCTCGTAAGGGTGCTTTCCGGTCCTTTCAAACTCTTTTGCCGTTGGTGCCACCACTTCCTGCGCAAAGCGGCGGCACATCTCTTTTATCTTTTGCTGCTTCGGTGTAAGCCTAAAATCCATAAAAACTCCTCACCCATATAATTGTTAGTCAGTGTGGACATTGATGGTCTGCCCCGTAATATAAGAGCAGACATCCGATGCGAGAAATGCCACAATCGGTCCCATATCTTCAGGGGTACAGGTCCTCTTAAGGGCGGATTGCTGCACCAACATATCCACAAACTCTTGAGTGGCGCCCTTTATAAGGTTGGTATGTCCCAGACCAGGAAACACGCAGTTCACGATCACTCCCGAGTTCCCCACTTCCATTGCGAGAGAATGAGTAAATGCCTGAATGCCGGCCTTTGCCGCGCCATACATCGATATCGTTGGAATACCCATCCCTCCGGAAAAGTTCACGATCCTTCCATATCTCTGTGCCAACATGGAGGGTAGCACGGCCTTCGCTACATTAATCTGACCGTAAAGATTAACATTAATATTAAAATCAATTTCATCTCTTGTCATTTCAATAAAAGGTTTAAGCGCGCTGCTGGCTCCGGCGTTGTTCACAAGTATATCCACCCTGCCGAATTTCTCCAGAATTACCTTAACCATGTTGTCCACCTCATCGAGATTCGTTACATCGGCTTTAATGGCAATTGCCTGTGACCCGATATTTCTGACTTTGGCCGCGGTTTTTTCCGCACCTTCCAGATCGATATCGACCAGTGCCAGTATGCACCCTTCTCTTGCGAGCGTCAGGGCGATACCTTTTCCGTACCCGATCTGGCTTCCCACCCCGGTGACAAGTGCCACTTTATCCTTTAATCTAAGGTCCATAGTCCCCTCCTTTTTTGATAAGTTAAGACCTGTAACTTTACCGAACGTTAAATTATATAATAAAAGAATTGTTTCAATGTCAATTCTTATTTTTCTAAATTGAAAAAAAGGTAATGAGAGGATATTTTAAAAACCTGTTTTTAATATCAACGGTATTTAGATTGACTTAATAAGGCCTTCAAGATAAAAAATATTTCTATCGCTATCTCATCCTGAAAAAATGAGGACCCAATGAGCATAGAAATTAAAAAATGCCTGACTTCGTTACGTTCAAGACATATTAATGGAATCTTCGCAGAGACTTCAGGTGATGCCGCATCAAAAGCGATCAAACTAATCCCACCCGGCTCTGTGGTCGGACTGGGCGATTCAAGCACAGTCAGGGGAATCGGCCTGCTTGAAATGCTTGAAAAACGGAGTAACAGTGTCTTAAATCCTTTCAAGAGCCAGCCCCCTGGAATGGCTCCGGAAAAGGCATCCGAATATACCGATAAATTATCGAGGCAGGCAACGCTATGTGACATTTTTCTGACAGGGACAAACGCTGTTACCCAGGACGGCAGGCTTGTCAATGTGGACGCGGTCGGCAACAGAGTGGCCGGTATGTTCTGGGGACACCCTGTTTCTATCATCATTGTTGGCAGGAATAAAATCGTAAGGGATCTTGATGAAGCGTTCGACAGGATTCGGAATGTAATCGCTCCAAACCACACCTTCATTAAGATGGCCGGATTCAATGGAAAAGACCAGAAAAAACCCTGTGTTACTACAGGCCGGTGTGGTGACTGCCGATCACCTGATAGGGCCTGCAACATATTCACGATAATAGAAAGTAAACCGCTTCGAACTGTCCTGAATGTTATCATTGTCGACGAGGATCTGGGTTTAGGCTGGGATCCCGCGTGGCCCGAAGCGCGTATAAAGCAGATTATCGAAAACCATAAAAAGTTCGTTTGGAAAGCCAGGTTTGACGTCTTTAAATGATTAAACACTGATTAGGATCTAAGTGGAGGTTAAAAAATGTCTGACTCAAAATACGGAAAATATATCGTAACGGAACTGAAGACCCCGGACTTCTCGCCGGAATACGTAGCCGAATACGCAAAATGGGCCACTCGGATATTATATCTTGACAGGAATGTTGTTGATGGAGCCTTTCAGATGAATTGTTCATGGTATCACAAAGCCGGCAACACGCAGATGACAAAAGGGCATGTCCACGATACGGATGAGGTTATCGGCTTTTTTGGGAGTGACCCTGAAAATCCTCATGATTTGGGCGGAGAGGTTGAGATATGGCTTGATGATGAAAAACATCTCATCACCAAAAGCTGCCTGATCTTTATACCGAGGGGAATGAAACATTGCCCCCTTCTTTTAAGGAGGGTTGACAGGCCCATATTTCATTTCTCAACGTTGACCGGGGGCATGTATACCAAGGAGGAAGATTAAACGCGGGCATGGATGGGATGTCCCTTATCCCAGATCTTCCATGCCCTCCTGTTTCTCAAAAGGTAATTATATGAAAGTTAAGGAGTAAAATGCTTCACTCTTTGTCTTATAAAGCTGACAATTTTTGACCCGGGGAAACCTTTTTCATCAAGATCCTTTCCTATCTCCTCGCATCTTTTATCTACGATGTTGATCCATCTCTCTTTCTCCTGGGGAGATAAATTAACAACCTCAACACCTGTTTCCTTGTAATACTTCAGTGCGTTATCAAAAGCGACGGACCAGTATTTTATGGTGCCCTGCCTTCCCCACTCACAACTATCATCAATAACTTTCTTAAGGTCAGATGGTAAATCAGCATAGACATCTTTATTCATCACGCAATAGACGGGAGTTGTTACGCCAAGGCTGATATTCACGAAATATTTTATTTTGCCCCCCAGTTTATTATCCTGAACAACCGCGGGCATGCAAAGTGCCCCGTCTACCGTTCCCTTTTCAATGCCTACTAAAAAATCAGGTACTGACATGAACGCAGGAGTGCCGCCAAGATCTTTCACCAAATTACCCAATTCTTTCGAAGGCACCCTGATTTGAAGGCCCTTCATATCCTCAAGCTTTCGGACAGGTTTACTAGTGTGTATCCCCTGGATAACGGATGGCGATAACCACAAGACTTTGACAGTATCCCACTCCGCTGCCATCTCTTCGGGGAACTCTGCCCATAAATCATCGTACACACGTCCAGCGGTCACTGTGTCAGGAGTCGATATAATCATATCCCTGATCGCCGATCCAAGAGGATTGCCCTTCTGCCCGTATCTAAAGGCAAAGGCTATATCGGTTGTGCCTTTTTCCGCCCCTTCATAGAGTTCCGGTGCGGCAATAAGCGTGCCTACAGGGAAAATCCTGATGGTGAGTCTGCCATTGCTGTCTGATGCTATCTTTTCAGCCCAGGCCTTTATGTGAACATCCGAGGGTGAACCGACAGGAAACATATGGGCAAGTTTTAACTCGACCGGTTTTGTCTCTGATGGAAGAACAGGGGTAGCAGAAAATAAAAAAGCAAACAAAATCAACACGGACAGAGAAATAACGCCTACTCGCTTCTTTTTCATATACAACCTCCAAATTTTGTCAAATTTAATTCAAGTCTCTCACCTTAAAGCATTTGCCTGTACTCTTAAAAAATTTTACATTCTAATAGACTTTTGTCAATATATTAAGGAAAATTTATTACGTTTGATTAGCATTGAAAACTTTGAATCATTAATTTGAAAAAATTACTTATGCATTAAACATTCATGGCCCTCTGGGCCTCCACAATGCATGAAAATAACAACCTATGGTCGCAGGATCGCGGTATGGGGAGCCCTTTTA
>JAFGDF010000295.1 GCA_016932235.1 Deltaproteobacteria bacterium
ACTAAAGGATTATTGGCGCTGCACCCAGGGGGGTGAAAATGAATTGGGAAAGGCAATCCACGGTGCGTTTGCGGAATACTTGGCTATCCCTTTCGTAACCAAAATGAGCGCTATAAAACTGCCCGATACAATGGACTATCATGACCTAGCTTTGATTGACCATCTAAGCTTGGGAGCAGCTTTAGCCAGAAGAGCGGAAGCTGAAAAAATAGTTGTTGTTTTAGGACAAGACATAACTGGAATAGGCACAGTGGCTTTTTTAAAAAAGAGGGAGGTGCCAAAAGTCATTGCCTGTGATATCTCAAGGATACGCCGAAATGCCTCCGAGGAAGCTGGAGCTGACATGGCAATCGATTCTCTCAATCAAGATGTGGTTCAGGAAGTTATGAAAGAGACCAAGGGTTTAGGCGCCGATTGTGTGATAATATGTGACGATAGACCAGTCGGTACTATACAGGCCATGAGCATGGTACGGAATATGGGGAAAATCTGGACCACGAGACCTGAATTCTTTCGACTTAACCCCGCCTTGTTGCCCGCGCAATCTGCGATGTCCTTTCCACTACCACCTGATGGGAGTACATTTAAGGAACAAGCTATATGTCTGAACCCAGTATATGCGTCGATGCAATTCGGTTTAAGATTCGGGTATAAGCAGCCACGTTGGCAGGAAGCTCTTGAACTAATGCAATCCGGGAAATGCACTGCTGAAAAACTTGTCACTCACGTTTTCCCCTTAGACAGGATAAAAGAGGCTTTCGAGGTCGCCTTAAACCCTCATGAATCGATTAAAGTGCTGATCGAACCTTAATTCTTGAAGCCACAGGAGATGGAAAAATGGACAAAAATAATCTGATTGTTTATATGTCAGATACCGGAAACACTGAAATGATTGCAAAAGAGATTGCGAAAAATTTTGAGAAATACGGGTGGAACTTTTTGTGGAAGACATAATGCTCAGGTTGAAAAGCAGGCAATACTATCGTGGGATATAGAAAAATATCTATTGCAGAACAGACTATGATGACCCGGCAGGTGTGTGGCTTGCGGTACACGGTATAAGGTATAAGGTATTCGGTACACGGTTAATAATTTGCTCGCCTTAAACCTTATACCCGGAACCTTATACCGTAGATTTTATACCTTACACCTGATACCTTATTCCCTAAACCGTATTACTCATAAACAATTACATTACGTATCGCTTCTCCTTTCAGGACAGAGTCAATGGCTTCATTTATTTTTTCAAGGGGATATCTGCCGGAAATCAGCTCATCGAGCTTATAACGTCCGTTCTGATAGAGGGTGACCAGCCTGGGAATATCAATATTAAGATTGGTAGATCCCATAAAACAAGCGGTCAGTGTCTTCTCGTCATCAAGAAATTCAAATGGAGAAAAAGAAAATGTCGCCCCGCCTTCAGGGACTCCGATCATTACGGCCATCCCGCGTCTTCCCAGCATGGCGACACACTGACGGATAACATCGTTAGTGGCAACGGTCGTAAACACATATTCAGCTCCCCATCCATCCGTTAATTCCTTGACGACCTCAACAGGGTCACTGTTTTTAGCATTGATCGTATGAGTCGCTCCGAATCTTTTTGCCGCTTCAAGCTTATTATCCAGGGTGTCCACTGCGATAACCGGAAAAGCTCCTGATACCGCTGCCCCCTGGATTGAGTTGATCCCTACTCCCCCGACACCAACCACCACAACACTGCTGAAAGGCTTGACCTGTGCACGGTTGACCACGGCGCCAAAGCCGGTTATCACACCGCAAGAAAGAAGGGAAGCGCTATCCAGCGGAAAGTCTTCCGGGATTTTTACCAGTTGAGCTTCCTTTGCTATGGTGTATTCGGAAAATCCCGCCACCTGTGACATGGTAAAAATGGGCTTTCCGTTTTTATTTTTAAGATGGCTTTTTACATCCGACTGCCACCTGTTGTCGCACATATGCGGGAAACCTTTAAGGCATGCCTTGCATCTGCCACATGAAAAGACTGTTGTCAAAGCGACATGATCGCCTGGCTTTACCGACGTAACCTCCTCACCGACTTCCTCGACATAACCCGCTGCCTCATGTCCTGCAACAATGGGCAAGTCTTGCCAGAACTCGCCCCTTAGAAGATGAATATCGCTGTGGCATATAGCTGTCGCCGCCATGCGGATCTTCACCTCTCCCTTTCCAGGGGAATCCATTTCTATTTCTTCTACTACCAGGGGTTTCTTGAACTCATAACACAACGCTGCTTTCATGGCATCCTCCTTTCAATATCGTTTCCCATAAAATCGTTTTAGAATCATAAAAAAATGGTTAAGCGAACACATTGATACTTTTAGTAAAAATGCGCTCCAATGTCCAGAAATTTGGGATTGGAATCCTTATTTATTACTGCAATTTTCGCGCATTACTTTCCATATCCGACACATACTAATTTAAGATTCGTAAACTCTTCAAGTCCGCACACAGCGCCATCCTTGCAGACTCCGCTTTCTTTAACATTACCTCCCCACGGTAATTCATATGAGATCGTCCGGGGCATATTCAAATAGACGCTGTCGACATTCAGTTCATCGATGAACCTCATGCCTTTTGCCATATCTTTTGTCCATACCACTGCACAAAGTCCATAACGCGTATCATTGGCCATTTCAATAACATCATCATCCGAAGAAAATTTCAGAATACAGGCGGCCGGGCCAAAAATCTCCTCTCTTGCTATTGTCATGTCATGTGTCACATCGACAACAACGGTCGGCATAAGGAAGTAGCCTTTATTAAGCGGTGGCGTTGTTGGCCTTCCTCCACCAAGTACAATACGCGCTCCCTCCTCCCTTGCCGATTGAATATAATACTCTACCTTGTCACGTTGTTTTGGGTTGGTCATCGGTCCCATCGTGGTCTTTTCATCCCTGGGATCGCCTACTACAATTTTCTTAACTTCACTTACGAATTTGTCGATGAATTCATCGTAGACCTTCTGATGCACATAGTATCTTCCAGGAGTTGAGCAATTTTGGGCAGTGTTTCCAAAGTGCCTTAAAGCATGCGATTTGACTGCATGATCGACGTCAGCATCATCCAGTACGATAACCGGGTTATTGCCTCCCAGTTCCATAATCAACTTCTTAACCGTCGGGCTGGCAGCAGACATTATGGCTTTCCCTGTTTCACTGCTGCCTGTAAAGCGTACCAAATCAACATCAGGATGGCTTGCAAGCGCATTCCCTACCGAACCTCCCGGTCCTGTAACTATGTTTACCGCTCCAGGAGGCAGACCTGCCTTATCAAATATCTCGGCATATTTTAGCCCTATCAAGGAATTAATGCTGGGAGGCTTAATCACACAGGTATTACCAGTAGCCAGAGGGGGAACAGACATCATAACCATCCCCAGAAATGGTCCATTCCATGGCAAAATACTGGCGCATACACCTATCGGGACCCTCTGAAGATAAGAAAGCGTGTCATGAAGAGCCGGAATAACGTCACCCATAAGCGCCCTGCTGATTGCTGTTGTATATTCAGTTATATAAGCTGCATCTTCAGCAAATTTTCTTGCCATTTTTATCGGTGTGCCATGTTCATTGACATCAAGATTGATTAGCTCATCCGCATTTTCTCTAATAGCGACCGCTATCCGGTTTAGTATTTTTACACGCTCGGACGGTACTGTCTTTGACCAGACCTTATATGCCTTGACCGCGGCTTGAACTGCCTTGTCTACATCTTTTTCGTCGCACAGGGGAGCTTTTCCCAGTTCCTCTTCCGTAGTTGGGTTCAGGACAGAAAACATCTTCCCGGATTCCGCACTTATCCACTTACCATCAATCCATATCTTATTGTTTTCCATGTTTTCTCCTTTTTTGATAGTAGATTTTTCCCACTGATCTCTAACCAAATCGTAATACTTTACGGAATAAGCACTGCCTTGATCGGAAAAATCCCTGGAATCTCCCTTCCGACCGCCTGTAGAGCTTCCTCGGCCTTTTCCAGGGGAAATTTGTGGGTTACCATCTTCTCGAACGGATATTTTTCTGATTCGACAAGCTTAACAGCAGCTATTGTGGATGTTCCCCCGGAAGTGAAGACCCCCTGAAACCTTATCTCGTTGCGGACAATTTTTTCGATAGGTATGGCGGCCGTTGCATCTTTACCGTCCTTCGTGGCAGCGATAATGCTAGCGCAAACCAGAGTCCCCTGCTGTTTTATCAGATCAAGAGATTTTACGATCCCCTCAGCACTTCCTGTTACATCCAGCACCACATCGGCCATCTTGCCGTTCGTTATCTCTTTTACCTTTGCAACCAGATCATCGGAACCCGCATCAAACACATAGTCAGCGCCAAATTCCTTTGCAAGGGCAAACCTCTCTTCATCGGCCGGTAGTATGCCCGTAACCATTACGGGTGATGCCCCGGACTCCTTGGCCGCGATGACGGCTGACAACCCCTGGGGGCCCGCTCCCTGAATAACAACAGCGTCCTGGATCGAAGCCTGGCCGTGCACACGAATCCACTGGATACCATTAGCGATAAGCGCATTAATAAGCACGGCAGCTTCAGGTTTGACATCCTTTGATATCTTATGAACGACCGAATTGGGTGCGATATACATATACTCTCCATACGCACCCCAGATGTGAGGAGGAACAAGGGAATTTGTTCCGGTCCCGTATGCGTATGAGTTTCGGCAAAATTTGGGATTGCCGGCCTGGCAGTTTTGGCAATATCCGCAACTGACACCAACATCAATTACAACATGATCGTCCTTTTCCACGCCATATTTTCTTGATGCATCTTTCCCGATCTCGGCAATTGAACCAAATATTTCGTGCCCCAAAATAAGAGGGGCGTTGAAGCCCGCGTTATAAAATTTGGGATCAGTTGCGCATACTCCTGTCATTATCACTTTGAGCAGCCCTTCTTCGGTTCCGATTTTAGGTATCTCAAACTCTTTCATTACAATCTTTCTCGGTCCTTCCAGTACCATCGAATGCGTTTTCATTATTCTTTCTCCTTTAATTTTTTCCCAGAAGGTGATCAGCCTCAAGACCCTGGTTTTTGATTTGCCTCCGATTATGAATATAGGTGATTCATTCTTTTGTGTCAATTACAGGCTGTCATACCAATTCATGTCAAACCGACTTATCATCGAGATACTAAAACTCGGATTGATATTTTTATAAAAAAAAGGTATATTATTCTACGTAATTCTAGGAGCCTTTTGGATTAAGTCCGGCAGGCTCCTAGAAATGTTCATACAGGAGGTAAATATAATGACTACACCACAACACTGCCCCGGATTTGAACAGTTCAAGAACCTAAAGTCCTTTTCATGCAAGTGCCCAAAATGCGGGAAGGAGAAGGAGATCTTTTCAGATGAATTTGATAAGACTCATATCTGCAATGGATGCAATGAAGAGATAGATTTTAGAAAATGTTCTCTGGAGGCAAGCAGTTAATCTTTTCCTGCAGTAAAATGGAGGTTGGTATGCCGGAAGATATAAGATCCGTCTCACACGACCAACGACTCGGAGATCATGGCGAAAGAATCAGAGATATTGTTTATTCTATTAGGAGACTCATGCAGGCAGGTGAGCATTACACGAAAGAACTGAATAAGGTGTACAACGTAAGTTCAGCTCAGTTGAACTGCCTTCTGGCCCTCTACGAAAACGGAAACCTTTCGCCGTCACAAATAGCCAGTCTTATTATGGTCAATTCCAGCACCGTGACCGGCATAGTTGACAGACTGGAACAAAAGAACCTCGTTAAGAGATCGAGAATCTCAAATGACCGGCGGGTCATTACAATAGAATTAACAAAATATGGTAGATCCCTTGCTGAAAATGCCCCCCCACCTATCCAGCAAAAAATTGTTGACGGTCTTCATAATCTCACGAAAGATGAAATAGATCAGATCGCGGATACACTCAAAGCACTCACCAGCATGCTAGATGTGCAGGACCTTAGAGTAACCTAATATAATATCCCTGAAAAAAATACCTGATCAATCTGGCTCATAGAGCCTTGACTTTTTGATGTATATTTTCTATAAGTATAATTTCAGTTAGAAATATCTATTTTTATGTAAGCAGAAAAGGAGATACAGGTGAACAGGGAGCAGTTGAAAATATCAAAATCCTTACTGGGAGCAGAGACAGTTAATATGTTGACACAGGTCCATCAGGATGCGGGATGGATCCTCGAAAATCTGGGAGTTGGATGCGCCCAGCCGGAAATACAAGCCGCATTTAAGCCGTTTGAATCAGATGGAGAGGCAATCGTTTATGAAGACAGGATCTATATAACAACCGGACTTATAGAAAGATGCCTTGACTCTGTACCTGGAGTTGAAGATTTCTTTGTCCCCAGGGACAGCTTTTTTATCGGAGGAACCGCGCCCTATGTATACGATGACAAGAATAAAACAGGCGGTTTGATCCCGGAAGAAGAACATGCGATTCGAATCTCTAAGATTGCGGAATCATTCCCTGCAGTGGCAGGAATGGGCAGGGGGATAAAACTTAAGGATGAAGTCATTCAGATGAACATTATGTCTGATAACTGTTCTAAACCAATATATTTTGCGGTCACATCTGATGAATCACTGAAAAGGGCGGTGGAGCTTTATAAATCAAGAAAAAATATCATGATTGTCTTCTGCCTGACCCGACCTCCCCTGGAAGTTAACGAGAATTTTTCCGACTATTTCGTCAAGGTCGTAAAAGCCGGACTGCCTGTTTTTATTTCAGCAATGCCCATGGCGGGAATAAGTGCCCCCTATTGTTACAACGGCGTGCTGGCCATGACACACGCTGAAGTGCTTTTCGGAATCTGTGCGGCACAATTGATAAACAAAGGTGTAACCTGTGTCCACGCCGGTTTCCCGACGATTGCGGATCCCAGGATTGAATACAACCCGAATTATGGTCTAATCAGCCATAATCTATTGAATATATTAATGACCCACCTCAATCTGATACTTGACCTGCCGACATTTCAAAGCGCCGGAACCACTCATGAAGAACATCCGACCGAAAGAGCCTTTGAAGATGCGAAGATGGGGCAAGCCCTTTGTAAAAAATACGGATTTCACATGATCAGGCATCCCTTTGCTTTCCTCCGGTATCTAATCGATTTCTCTTTTTTCAAGCTCGAGAAATCCATCCGGATCGCTGAAGAGGTGTCTCCCCATGACGCGCCTGAAGTGGAGATGCCGGCTTATGACGAAAGGGGTATGGAATCAATTAAGCACACCGGGAGAGGTATGTACATGGAGGATCCGTTGACTACATCCAATCTTGGAAAAGTCTTTTATAATTAAAAGGATGGTGCCGCCCTATTGAGTACCCGACGACCTTTTTTTCACTCATTAAATATCCCAAAATCCACCATCAATGCTCAGACAGCATACGAATAATGCTGGATTCTGGCAGAACCCTGACTACCAGCGAGGTGCTATATGCCAGGCGCCAAGGATCGATGACTGCGGCGTGTAAGTAATACGCCGCAAGCTTGTCGAGAGCCTCCAGGTCGAACGAGAGGAGCGACCGCAGGCAACACAGCCCTTCGACTTCGCTCAGGGCCATGAGCCTTTCGAATGGCAGATAGCGCCTTGATGGTGCATCAGGGATATCCCTTTCCTGATGCAAAACATATATTATTTTGATATACTAACATCTATGGGCCAGCATACTTTCGGACAGGTGTCCGGCAGTCTCCTTGTTGCCTGAAAATTTTGGAGGGATAGTATGACCGATCATAAATCAGACACTGCTGTAAAAAAATCTAAAAGGAAATTAAAGTATATAGTAGCGCTTGTTATCCTGGTACTTCTAATCTTTTTTATCGTGGTAATGGCGATGAATTCCATAAAACCCGATCCATTATCGCTTAGCAATGTGCCCGGCGATAAAAAAGGCTCTTACTTCATAAAAGCGAACCAGGTCCTGGTTGAACAGATGTTACGGAATTGGTTGCCCAACGACATTTTCTGGCCGACTGCATTACTCGATAACATGCCCAGTTTTCAGATCGGTCAACTGGAGGTTATAAGATATAACGTAAGGGTTTTAAGAGACAATCTCTCGCGTATGAGGACCACTGACAAACTTGATCCTCTTGCTGAAGCGGCCTACACATCATTATCCAATGATCCTTTTAAATGGTGGTTCCCTTCGGCGGAAAACAAATTGAAACAAGGACTCAAAAGCCTTGAAACCTATTATGACAACCTTCTTCAGAATAAATCACCTTTTTATCCCAGGGCCGATAACCTTGTGGAACTGCTGGACCAGTATACATCTCTTATGGGCGGGACAAACTCAAGACTGATAAATGCCCCAAGAGATGTTTTAATAACGGTTTCACCGGAAGATGCCATAGGCGATACCGGCTTAACATCGGCCGGGAAAAAGGATATGTGGATACCATGGCACAAAATTGATGACAACTTTTACTACGCGCAGGGGGTTGCGTACGCGCTGCACTTATCTTTTAAGGCAATCATGGAAGATTTTTATCCAGTGCTTGAAGATAAAAACTCCGTAAGGCTTGTAGATCAGATTATAGATAATCTGGGGCGTTGTAATTTTGAGCCTTTAATTGTCTTTAATGGAGATCCGGACAGCATATTCGCAAATCACTCACTTAACCTGTCAGGGGTTTTCAATGATGCAAGGCAAAAAATTAACTCTCTGACAGTGGCATTGAAGCAGGGATAAAATCCAAATCTTATTCTGATCCCGACGGACTTCTTTCGGGCCGGATCCCGGAGATTTTTAGGCCGGATATCAGACAACATATTCGTAGTACCCGCGAACAGCGCGATATCTGGTTATCTGGAGGCCTCCGAGCGGGACCTGGGAAGTAAGAGCGTCGCGCAAAATTTTTTCGAGACGGTATTCCCCTGAAACACCGTTCGCACCCATCAGTTGCATGGCTTTTGTGACAATAAAGATGCATGATTCGGAAGCAAATAGCCTGAGTTGAGACGCCCTGGAAATCATCTGGTTTGTAAAAGGAGACCCGTAGTCTTCAGGGTGATCATATATCCAGGCCATATTGTATATGAGGGCCTTCATTATTTCAAGACGCGTGGACATATCCGCAATAATCCCTGCCGCCATGCTCCATTCTCTCACAGGTTTGCCGCCGCTTTTCCTCTCCTTTGTATATTCGAGTGCCATATCAAAGGCCGCCTGCGACATGCCCACGGAAGATATGGCGCCGGCTGTTTGAGCCATTCCCATGATTCCTCCGTAGTAAAATTGCGCGTCAGCGCCTGGGCCGGACAGCCGGTAATCCTTCGGAACTCTTACATTATCGAAAAAAATGCTTGCATTGTGAGTTGTCCTCAAGCCCAGTTTCTTTTCTGGCTTTCCGAATGAGAGGCCTGAGACATCAGGTGGCACATATATCAGCGCGATTCCTTCATCCCCGGCATCTGGATCAGTTGTGCACACTACAAGATAAAGGTCAGCGATACCGGCGCAGGTGGGCCATGATTTTGTGCCGGTTATGACGTATTCGCCTCCCTCAAGTTTGGCCCTTGTAGCGATGCCCCTGCCCGCCAGCAGAGGATTTTCCGTGTCAGACCCTCCCTTCGCGTCGGACATTGCGAGGCACCCGTAACGGATAGTATTTCCGCAAAAAACACTCGCAAATCTATCAAGAATAGCCTTATTCCCTGCAAATAGTGCAGGCCCCAGGAACTCGCTGCTTATTGCCAGTGCGGAAATCCCGGCGTCCCCCCTTGCGAGCTCTTCAATAATTATTGTGCGTGTCATGGAATCAAACGGACCGGTACCCCCATATTCGGGAGGCAATCCTCCCCTCTGGATTCCGAGATCAACAAGTTTCTGGAGGATCTTCTCTACAACGGTCTTATCTTCTTCCAACCGTCCCAGAACAGGGATCATCTCCTGATCCACAAATCTTCTCATCATATCACGAACAGCCTCTTGCTCTTCGGTGAACAGATGTGTTAATCTCATATCAACCCCTTTAACAGTGAGCGGCGAAAAATATGCCGCGCACATTTACAACACCGAATTCTAATGATAGATTCTGGGTCCCCAGCAACCCGAAGGGCCTTGTCCGCCGGGCTCCTAGAGTGCTTGAGTTAAAATCTTTCTCGAATTGTTTGCCGTAAAATAATCAAAATTCTTAATAAGCTCCTTGCACTCAGGATCCTGCTCATTGGCCGGTATGACCCTTTCAAGAGTGGCCATATCGCTGAATTCCATTCTCTTGATAAAAACATCTTCACCTTCGACCTTCCACATGGAATAAGCCTGACATCCATGTGACAGCCACCATGGTCTAGCTATTTCCTTCACGTACTTAAGAAATTTCTCCTGCTTTTCTCTGGCGACTTCAAACTGAAAGTTTAACTCTACCATGTTATCTCCTTTCTATTTTAAATGAGAATAAAGCCCAAAAGAGAGAGATTTCGACCATTCCCGATCGGAATATTAATAACGCTGTTGCCAATCAACGGAAAGATCGGATTCACGCTATTCTATCTCCAGTGTTGTGCCGGCATTATTAAAAAAGAATATCTCTCCGAATTCTTGTGCCAGGCGCGCTGCCGGCAATGCCCCGGTACAATGCGAGACTCCCAACCTCTGCAGGCCAAAGGATTTCAATGCCTCGATCGTTGCGACCATTCTCTCTTCAGAGGCCCTTAGAAGGTGCGTGCCACCTATTACCGTGTGAATATAATCCACACCGGTTATGGACTGTGCGTGGTGCAGTGTATTGATAATGCCCCTGTGTGCGCAACCTGTTACTACCGCCAGTCCGCTGCCCGTGTTTATGATAAGGGCCAGATCATCCGGTAACGTATCAGGCATTAGTTCACCTTTAACTTTAATAAAAAGGTTGCTGTCCACATCTTCATATTCCGTTTGCATCTTCACTTCACCTGTTGTCATAATATCATCAGTTACCCTGACAGGTTCCGTAGTGAGGTTGAATCGGGCACCGAGGCTCAGCAGTTTCTCAAGCCGGTGTGGCACCCCGGTATAATGCATGTCTTCATTGGGTAATTTCCCGTATTTATCAGCCCATATCTCAGGATGGGCAATAATCTCAACAGGCTTCCCCACCCTTTTGAGGATATCTACCAGTCCGCCAGTATGGTCCATATGTCCGTGACTGATGATAATCTTATCCAAACTCGAAAGATCTTTCCCCAGTCTTTGAGCGTTATATGCCGCAGTCAACTCTTCTCCACCGGTATCCAGAAGAAAATTCCCTTTTTCCGTTTCTATAAAGATACTCAAGCCCCATTCAGCTAATAGACCCGGCCTGGAAACCGAATTTTCCGTTATTGTCGTTAATCTGACTTTCATACCTCGGCCCTCCCCTTTGTTTAATATATTTTTAGATATATTTCATGAAAGATCATCGTTTGAATCAATAATAGGTAATTATTCCTTTCTTTGTCAACATCTGAACATTGATCAACGCCCAAAAACGGAAATCTTATTTTTTTTCATTCAAACCATGAGGACCGTCAAGTCCACATTGCTGAATTTTTCAATCTCCTGATTTCTTATTCCGGTTATCTGAAAAGATGTTGACCTTTATTTGCCTGATAATATAAAAAATAGATGGATAGAGATATTATTTATCTTTTTTGAGGAGTCCGTCATGAAGATAATCAGGTTTATCCAGGATAATCATCCTGTATACGGCATTTTAGAAGGAGATGATATTTTTCAGATGAAGGGGGAAATTTGTGGAGATTATCATAAAGGTGAAAAAGTGTCGAAAATTAATGAGGTTCGATTACTGCCTCCCGTAATACCCGGGACCATAATCGGCGTCGGCCTTAATTATTCGGGACCCATCAAACAGGCGAACTTGCTGGTCCCTGCTGAACCACTGCTTTTTTTAAAGGCATCTTCATGTGTTATCGGTCCTGAGGAAGATATCATTATGCCGGAAGGTTTTAATGACCTGAGACTTGAACCTGAACTCGCAGTCATCATCAAGCATGATGCCAGACATGTTTCTGAAGAAAAAGCCATGGATTATGTCCTGGGTTTTACTTGCGCCAATGATTTGACCGTCCCTGATCTCAATAACGGATCAACTATACGCAACAAATCTTTCTATACATCCTGTCCGCTCGGTCCATCTATTGCCACAGGCATAAAGAGCGACGACCTGAATATCAGGACAATATTGAACGGTGATTTAATCGGAAATGACTCTACAAGTAAAATGATATTCGGGATAGAAAAACTAATAAGCTATATAACCGGCTTCATGCCACTTGAACCACTTGATGTAATACTGACCGGGACACCCAGGGGCGGAGATAAACTCAAAGAAGGAGATATCGTGGAAGTTGAAATAGATGGAATAGGTTCGCTCCGCAATAAGGTGTCCCGATGAAATTTATCAAACATGACCCGTTGTTTGTTTTTGATAAAATAATCATTGACTAATTCTCATGGCTCTGAAACAATGTTTTTAATGGTGTTTTCTATAAGATGACAGGTACTTGTTGATACAGGCCATTATCCTATTAAGAAAGGCTGACTTAATAAGGTTAATGTGATTAAAACGCCGATGCTGTCTGGTGAAATTTCCCCTCCTCCCGGAAATGAATCGACAATCCCTAATCGCCATGGGCATCGATAAAGGTTTAGCCATATTGTAACTGTACTGGCCCGTAAAGCAACAGCCCGTTAAAAGTCAGCTTGTGCCTTCCCTTATTTGATTCGATATATAATTTCTCCGAAGAACTGGATCCTTAAAAAAGGACAACCTCCTGAACCCGGATAATCAGATGATGAATTATTCTCTATGGTTGTTGTGGATCCAGATGGAGATGCTGTAAGTCCTGATAGGAACCCTCTGGCCGGGCATAATTTACTCATTTACCCCGAAACTGGTTTAGACGGACTGTTAGCCGCGTTTCTTTGCATGGCATTCATACAGGTATAATTGCGCAAATCATATCCAAAACACTTAAACAAAGGAGATAGATGTGAATATCTATGTGGGAAATTTATCATTCGATGTGACCGAAGAGGATTTACAAAAAATCTTTTCGGAGTTCGGTCAAGTTGTTTCCGTTAAAATAATTATGGACCAGTATAATGGAAGATCAAAAGGATTTGGATTTGTTGAAATGCCTGACAGGATAGAAGCCAATAAAGCTATTGACGAGTTGAACAGTAGAGAAATCAAAGGGCGATCCATCAAAGTCAATAAAGCGAAGCCACGATTAGACAAAAATAAAGGCGGCGTGAATCGTGGACAGGGTCGGCGAAGATTCTCCTAGCAGCCTGTCGGACTTCGTCTGGTATAATAAAATATTACAGGGGGGGGGTATTTTAATCAGGACCGTTTGATCTGATTTGATATATGAAAACCCATGTCCAGCCATAGAAAAAAAGATTTTATTGAATATGGAATCAGGGTGTTCCGTTCCAGGCATAACGCTGTACGAAAGCTCAAACGCCTTCACAGCCCGTCTATGTATGGTTTCAGAGTCTGGCCTTCAAGTTGGTTACTTATTGATTATTTCAAGCGAATGGGGCTGGCAAAGCGCTCAAAGATACTTGATATTGGATGCGGCTGGGGGCTGGCTGGCATCTATTGCGCTAAAAATCACAATTCAAGCGTGACATGTGTTGACAGGGATTCGGAAGTTTTTCCTTACTTGCGTCTGCATGCTGAGACGAATAAAGTAAAAATAACCACGATGGAAACAGGTTTTGAAGAGTTATCCTGCGGGCAGTTAAAAAGCTATGAATTGATGATGGGCGCTGATATCTGTTTCTGGAATGAAATGGTCGAAAGCCTGAAAAACCTTATAGCCAGGGCGTTTGAATCACATATCGAGACGGTTGTCATAGCTGACCAGGGGAGATCATCTTTTGAATCACTAGGGCGATATTTTGTAGAGAAGGGAAAAGGTGAGATCATCAACTGGGAAGTTACCCACCCCCATACTATAGAAGGAAGAATACTTAGAATCAAAAGATATGTTTAAAGACCCAAGGATTCATAGGTAAACCCCAAATCCTGTTAGGTTTCTATGCTTTTACATTATTCGCAATCGTATGCACAACTCGCTGCGGGAATGGAATCTCAATATTGCCATCTTTTAAATGCTCGTATATGGCGCTGTTTACCTTGTAAAGGATCTGAAAATATTTTTTAGTCGGCAGCCAATAGCGAAAACCTATGTTTATGGAGGAATCCCCAAATTCCTGTATGCCTACATGAGGTTCGGGGTCTCTGGATATCTCTTCAAATTCATCCAGAGTTTTTTGAATAATATATATGGCCGCCGCGTGATCACTTTCATAACTGATCCCCACCTTCGACTCCACGATTCTCCATTGTTCTGAATTATGGATGACCTCACCGACAATATGCCTGTTGGGAATAGTTATTCGTACCCCGTCTTCATCAGTCAGTATGGTTGCGCCAAGCTTGATTTCCTCCACAACCCCGCTGACTCCTTTTACCATGATTGTGTTTCCCACCACAAAGGGCCGTGATATGATAATCACAAGACCTGCGCCATAATTTGAAAGAGGCCCCTGTATCGCAAAGCTTGCGCCGAAAGCCACAGCGGTGAGGGCTGCGATAAACGGCGCAATGGTAATCCCGAACTTGCCGAGGGCTATAATTATCATGAATCCGAGGATTATGAACTTTGCGAGGTTAGCGGTGAATTTCGATATCGTGGGGTCATATCCACGCTTCTCAAAAAATCTCAAAAGGAAAGAATATAAAGATCTGGAAGCAATCACGCCGATTATTACAATAATGATCGCACCGACGATCTGAAAGCTGTAATTCACGATAAAGTCAATCATAAGGGCGAGCACTTTTTCGATTTGTTTCAATTCTTGTTCCATTTCCTTCACTCCCTTCCGTCTTTCCTCTTGAACTGACTGCTTATCGGATCTGTATTTAGATCATTCTCATCTCATGGATTCTGAGGACAAACCACAGAATAAAATCCAAGATTTCGTAATCCCTTGACTTAATTGCAGAATACGTCACAGCCTTGATGAACCCATTATAATGCTTTTGATATGAGATGTCGAATATCGGATACCATAAGTTCTTGAATAAATTAAGAGATGATAGTATATATGATGGTTAAAAATTATGCAAAATACAAATCTTTGTGATGATCCTATAATGAAGCTCATCTTCGTAAGTAATGGAGTATCAAGCAGAATTCGACCATAGCCTATCTTGCATAGCTCATAGGATCTTTAATGGGTTCTTCCCATCATTTATCACCACGGCAACCTGTAGAGTATTCTGGTGAAGGCAAACAAACTTATCTTTTAACTTTTCAGCAGGCTCGAGGAAACAGCCCGAAAGCCTGCCAGGAGACATAAACATGGAAAGCAGTCAAAAATTCCCCGGCTTGTTCCAAAAAGGATTTATAGGCAGTGTCGAGATTAAAAACCGAATTGTTATGGCGCCTATGGGGACAACATTCTGGGGAGCTAATGGTGAGGTGACGGAAAAGTTGATGGACCATTATGTCGCGAGGGCAAAAGGAGGGGCAGGATTAATCACTGTCTCTTTCGCACATCCGGACTATCCGTCGGGATACAGGGTGGGGGCGTCTTTGGAATCTGAGAACATGATCAGCGGACACACTCATCTTGTTAATGGCATCCATTCTTATGGCGCAAAAGCTGCATTACAGATCATGCATACCGGAAGAGACCGGGCGGATAAGGGCCTGGATATAGTTTCCTCTTCTCCTGTAGGTGCCATAAATATTGGTGGGTCCGTCTATCCGATCCCTAGGGCGCTCAAAAAAAATGAAATCCGCGAAATGATAAACAGATACGTAACCATTGTCGTAAATGCCGTAAAAGCGGGTTATGACATGGTTGAGCTTCACGCTGCTCACGGTTATCTCCTTAATTCATTTATCTCTACATACCTGAATAAAAGAGACGATGAATTCGGAGGCTGTCTTGAAAACAGGATGCGGTTTCCTTCCGAGTTGCTGAAAGAGATAAGACAGGTGGTTGGAAATGACTACCCCGTTGGTGTCCGCATCAGCGGCGATGAGTTTATGGAGGGTGGCATTACTGTAAAGGAATCACCGGTCATTGCTCAAATGCTCCAGCAGGCCGGGGCGTCCTTCATAGATATCTCTGCGGGCATGGAGGAGGTGAAATACAGGACGCTCGATATAATGCGCTTTCCTGAAGGCTGGAAGACTTATATATGGCAGGCCGTCAGAAATGCGGTCAGCGTACCCATAATTGCGGGCGGAAATATTCGGAGTCCCGGGGTGGGCGAGAGTGTTATCTCAAGAGGGATCGCCGATTTTATCTTCCTTGGGAGATCATTGCTGGCCGATCCTGAATGGCCGGAAAAAGCGCGTAAAGGGAGGGAGGAAGAGATTCGCAAATGCATCTCATGTCTTGAGTGCCACGCGTTCAGAACCGGAAGAGCCCCTGGCTCTCTGTGCGCCCTTAATGTGGCCGTTGGCAGGGAAAAGGAATTTGGTGAAATTACTCGTGCTCAAAGCAGGAAGAATGTAATGGTCGTAGGAGCCGGGCCCGCGGGCATGGAAGCGGCGAGGGTAGCCGCGCTCAGGGGTCATGATGTTACGCTTTATGATAGAAATAATGAACTTGGAGGCAATCTGCTTCTTGCGGCGGTCCCGCCGGGCAAGGAAAAGCTGCTCTGGATCAGGGATTACGAGACCGTCCAGCTGAAAAAACTCGGGGTAGTTCTCAGGCTTGGCACCGAAGTAACCACTGAACTTATAAATGACCGGAAGCCTGACGCAATTATCTTTGCCTCAGGCAGCATCCCTGCATTCCCTGATATTAAGGGGATCAGGAATAAAAACGTAATCACTGCCCGGGATCTTTTGGCAGGAACGAAAAAACTGAATGGGAAACGTGTGGTCGTCGTCGGAGGAAATGCTGTCGGATCGGAGACTGCCGAGCTGCTGGCTGCACAGGGTAATTTCGTGACCATTATCGAGATGATGCCCGGCATTGCAGGGGATATGGAGGTCATCAATAGACGGGGTCTTATTGATTCGCTGAATATGAAAAAGGTTGAGATCTTGGTTAATTATGAGGTGAAAGAGATATCTGACAATGGAGTTATAATCGTCGGCCGGAATGGTTCCTCAAGACAGATTACGGCTGATTCGGTGGTGCTGGCCGCGGGGAGCAAGCCAAACAACAACCTTGCCGGGTCATTAAAGGGTAAAATCCCTCACCTGTATGAAATCGGCGACTGCAAAGAGCCGCGGAATATCCTTGCGGCCTTCTATGAGGCAGCCCGCGCCGCCGTACATATTTAAGGTGCATCCTATTTTCAGCCGTGAAAATGACCTGTATCGATGGTGCAGCGGTCTATGATGGAGCTCTCGCCGAATTGGAGCCGGGATAATGATCTGGCAATGGAGCTTGATTGAGGACAGAGGATAAAATAATAGGTGATTTTTCACATACATATCCTCCGCTTTATCTGGAGGAACGCACCCCTTCGTATCCGGTATTTCGGCCACGACTTGCCCGCCTTCATCTGGGCGGGTAGAGCGTGACCCTCCATATATACACGAAGTCATATTATTGCGTACTATCGTTGTCATTCTTCGGCTTGACCGAAGAATCCACCCTTTTTGTGAATGGGTAGATCCTGCGATCCCTGGCCCAGACCGTAATAAACAGGAGGTTGTTAAGTACCCTGGTCTGTACATTAAAGGACCAATTGCTATCTGCCACGGTAGTCGTACCAGAGCGGGAAAACATGCCCTGGACCAGATCCAGGGTCGCAGGATGACATTCTAAGAAGATTTATTGTTATAAAGAGAATTCGCAATTATTTAATGCGCTCTGCATAATTCATGTCCTCTACGCAACAGAGCCCTTTCCCAAAACGGGTCAGGGCTCACAATCGACTCTTTATACAAAACCTACTTTTTCGTTTTCAGGTATTCCTGATACAGGTTCTTATGCTTTTCCACCATTCCCCGGACCTCCTGGTCCATCTTTGGTAAATACTCGGGCCAGACCTCCATGGCTAGGTTATACCACTGGGCCATCACGTCACCGGTGGGCACATACGCCTGGACACCTTTTTTAAGGGCCTTCTCTCTCCACTCGTTATTAATCTGTTCGATTTCGCCCCAGCACTGCTGACTGCCTTCTGCGGCAGCACGAAGGAGTATCTGTTGAAATTCGGGGCTTAATGACGCCCATTTTTTACCGTTCACCAGGATAACGTACGCGGATTGAACGGCCTCAGGTTCAAGCGAGTATTTGAGTATGTCAAAATGGCCGAACTGACCTCCCACAAGGTACCCTGTAGCGGCGCCGTCAACAACCTTTTGAGCCATCGCGGAGTATGTTTCTGGCCATGGCACAGGGACGGGAATGAATCCCCAGTTTTTAACAAGCGCGGCCTCTATCGGGGACGGGGATACCCTGATTTTGATTCCTTTGGTATCCGCGGGGGTCTTGACGAATCGCTTGGAGTTTCCGATAACTTTCGGTGTTGCGGGGGCCTGAACGGCCAGGAGCATAACACCTTCTTTCCTGTACGCATACTCCCTCATCTCAGCAAGAAGTTCGCCTCCCTTATCCTTATATCCTCCCATCTGATAACGCCATTCATCATGGCTCGAAAACACATAAGGCAGATCTAGAACAAGGTAGGTATTTGCCTTGCCCGAGTAATTGGGCGTCGATATGCAGGCGATATCGATCTGATTCATAAACAATTGTTCGGTCGCCTCTATCTCAGAGCCGAGGACTCCCGCTGAAAACACGTCTATCTTCAATTCGCCTTTTGTCTCTCTCTCCACTACCGCTTTAAAATGGTCGAATAAACGACCAACGGGCGTATCTTGCTGTTGCGGGTTTGAAAGACGCAAGGTCTCCGCGGCAAAGACCGGATAAACGTTCAGGCCGACAATCATGAACACACCAACTAACACCATACTAATCAACATCTTTAAATTTCTAACCTTACACATATTCTTCCTCCTTTTTGTTTAGTGCCAATACCTTCTCCCAAGGGCTTGGCTAGGTTAAATTATTATTTCAGACCTCCCAGTACATATCATGACAAGGTAATCAATCACCCATCATCAGTAAACACCCAGGACCTTTGGTATCCAGATCACAGTCACCGGGCAAAATGTTATAATCAGCAAGACCACTATTTCTGCAAGAAATAAAGGCCAGATCTTCGCGGCAACACCCCCTATAGTTACCTTCGCGATAGGACAGACTGTAAACAAAAGGGATCCCACAGGGGGGGTTATCATACCGATGCTGACGTTCACTATGAACATAATTGCAAAATGAAGAGGGTCCACTCCGAAAGTATACGCCACGGGAGCGAGAATAGGCGC
>JAFGDF010000296.1 GCA_016932235.1 Deltaproteobacteria bacterium
ATGGATGAGCCGTCGATTGGGTTATCGCCGATAATGGTGGAGCTGTTGGGGAAGGTGATAGTTGACATAAACGGGAAGGGGTCGAGTGTTTTTCTGGTGGAGCAGAATGTGCATTTAGCGCTTGGAGTAGCGACTTATGCCTATGCTTTGCAGGTTGGGAAGGTTGTTTTAAGCGGTGACATAGAAACCATGAAGTCCAGTGATATCGTCAAAAGGGCCTACCTGGGTGGGTAAAACTTATAAGCGGAGTTTTTGATACATTTTAATGTCGATATAATTTAACTGAATGTGGTCTCAGGCCACGGTCTTTAGAGAGAACATTGAATTATATACCGGCATTGTTAAACTTTATTTTCGTACTAAATTGGAGATATCACCAATTTTGTTCCCGCCGTTTTTTAGGCTTCGAAAAAGAAGAACCATTCATTTGAGTAAAGAAAAGGCTGTATCAATTTATCTTACAGCAAACTATGCCGGTCTGAATTAAATCTGCCACATAATAAAGTAAATATTATTCAGGTTCTTTGAACTTGACATTTTTGTTGTCTTATAGAAAACTTAACATAAAAAATGATTATTTAATAAAAGATGCGCAATGAAAAGGAGGATTTATGAAACTGGAAAAAAAGATTGCCCTTATAACCGGCGCGGGATCAGGGATAGGACGGGCGAGCGCCATCCTGTTCTCAAAAGAAGGGGCCAAAATAGCGGTTGCTGATATTGATGAAAAGGGAGGACAGCGGACCGTAGAAATAGTTAATAATGAAGGAGGTTCAGCAATATTTATTAAAACTGATGTAACCAAAGAATCTGATGTTAGAAACATGATCAAAAAGACCGTAGAAGATTACGGAAGATTGGATATCCTTTACAACAACGCCGGAATAGGAACACATTTCATAATGCTTGAAGACACAGAAGAGAGTTTATGGGACAGGGTGATGGCAATAAATGTGAAAGGAGTATTTTTTGGATGCAAGTATGCCGCACCCGTGATGAAAAAACAGGGGGGAGGGGTAATTGTTAACACGGCCTCTATTGCGGCAGTAAGGCCCCGGCCGGGTCTCAGCGCTTACAGCGCTTCGAAAGCGGCTGTAATAGCACTTACAAGATCAGCGGCCATGGAACTCGCGCCGTTTAATATTCGTGTAAACTGTATTAATCCCGTTGTTACGGATACTCCTTTTCTCGTTAAAACCGTTCCTGCGGATAAGATGGATGAGGCAAAGAAAACCATGCTGGCTACTATTCCCCTGGGCAGGATGGGCCAACCGGAGGATATAGCAAAAGCGGCCCTGTACCTTGCCTCAGACGATTCCTCATTAGTGACAGGGATTGGACTTGATGTGGACGGCGGTCGGGGAGTATGATGTATTTTAAAGATCTGGCAGCTGGCAGCCTGTAGGACTCTGGCCGAAAGGCTGCTAAAAAGATTCTAAAAACGATTAGGCTGGAAGAAATTGGGAACAAATTAGTCCAAGGAGGAAGGAATGCAGGAAACCATAGCATTTGTAAAACGATTATCTAATATCAAATATGAACAATTGCCGTCGAGTTCAATTGAGAGAGCGAAGGAGTGCCTGATAGATTATCTGGCGTGTATCTATGCCGCCTATTCATTTGAATCAAGCAGGATCGCCCGCGAATATGCCCTTGAAAACTACGCGCGGGGCCCATGCACGATAATAGGGAGCCCGGAGAAGCTTGTGCCGGCAGGCGCATGCCTGGCTAACGGAACTACCGGTCATGGCGCGGATTTTGATGACTGCTCAAATGAAGGCGGAGGTCATCCCGGCGCCGCAGTCATGCCTGCCTCCATATCCATGAGCGAATACGCACGCCTGTCGGGAAAGGATATGCTCAGATGCCTGGTTATAGGCTATGAGACTTTTATAAAGATCGGAAAGGCATCCAATTACCAGCCTCTTTTCACGAGAGGATATCACCCCACCGCGTTGTTCGGGACCTTCGGAGCGACAATGTCTGCGGCCGCGGCGTTAGGCCTGAATATCGATCAGGCCGTTAATGCCATGGGAATAGCCGGGAGTTTCGTATCCGGAAATCTTGAATGCTACAGTGACGGCAGTTATACAAAAAGGCTTCACGGAGGCAGCGCTTCGTCATCGGGGGTTACGGCCGCGCTTCTGGCCGAAAAAGGGTACACAGGGCCGAAAAGCATACTGGAAGGGCCAAGGGGATTCTATCACGCCTACTGCGAGGGTGCCCGGCCGGAAATGCTGTTAAATAGCGACGATGGTTTTGAGATAGATGGAGTCAGCTTTAAACCGCATGCATGCTGCCGCTTTAACCAGGCAGGTATCGATGCCGTTTTTGAAATCTTCAAAGAGCAGGACATCGATTACAGATCAATCAAATCCATTCTGATTGAACTTGCGAAGACGCCCTATGAAATGGTGGGCCAGCCGCAGGAGGTGAAATTCAACCCGGTATGCGCGGTTCATGGCCAATTCAGTGCGCCTTACAGCGTGGCCATAGCCTGCATTGAAAGAAAAGCCCTTGTGAATGAGTTTTCCGATGAATCCGTCCGTAGGCCTGACGTAAAAGATTTCCTCAAGAAAATCAGCATCAAACATACTCCGGAGCTGGACAGATTTTTCCCAGAGTCCTTCCCTACAAGGTTAACCATAACCATGGAAGACGGGAGAGAATTTTCTAAAGAGATACGGTATCCTAAAGGAGACCTGGAGAATCCTCTTTCCTGGGAAGAACTGCTGGATAAATTTAACAACTGTGCGTCCCCTTTCCTTGATGACGGCAGAAGACAACAGGTCATAGAAATGGTTCGGGGAATCGAGAAGATAGAAAATATATCATCCCTTACAGACCTGTTCCACCAGAAAAAATCCTGAGAGACATTAAGGGCAGCTGATTTCGGATCTTTATTGAAAGGCATGAAAAATGAAAAAAGACTCAAACACTGTTATTGTCCCTCAGCGCGCCTGGTGGGGCGATATTGACCAGGAACTTAATTTTCCGGGAAACTGGGAGATACATGAATGCAGGATGAACGGGCATGACGCGCCAAAGCTCACCGATGAAGGATTTCGCAAGTCGTTCGCAAATCCCATCGGGTGCAGGCCCATAAGGGAGATGGCCAGGGGTAAAAAGAACGTGGTAATTCTTTTCGACGACATGAGCAGACCCACCAAGGCGGGTGATATCATCCCCTTTGTCCTGGAAGAGCTTGCCGCCGCGGGGGTGAATGAGGAAGACATCCAGTTTCTCTGTTCACCCGGTTCGCATGGCCCGCTAAATGCCTATGATTTCGCGAAAAAATTAGGTGAAGACATTATTGCCAGGTTTAACGTCTATAATCATAATATGTATGAAAACTGTACCTACATAGGGACGACGAGCAGGGGGACGCCCGTCCACCTGAACTCTGAATTTGTTAGCGCCGACTTCAAGATCGCAATCGGCGCACTTCTTCCGCACATTAACGTGGGATTCGGCGGAGGCGGCAAGATTATCCTTCCCGGGATTGCCTCGCAGGAATCCATCATGTATAACCACGGCCCTGTGAGAAATAATGCCAGTAAAACCGGGATTGATTCCAATACCGGGCTTGGAAGGTATGAACATAATGCCCAGCTGCTTGATATAGAGGAAGCATGTAAAATGTCGGGCCTTGATATCAAGATTGATGCGATTGTCAATATAAAGAGGGATACGGCCGCACTCTTTGTTGGTGATCCCATCGCGCAGTATTATGAGGCCATTAAATTAGCGGAGACGCACTATTTCAGCAGAAGGATTGAAAATCCCGATGTGGTGATTGCGAACTGTTACGCGAAGGGAAATGAAACGGTTATCGGATCTTACGTGGGACAGTCGCTCCTTCCGGATCATGGCGGGACACTTGTCATGATAACCGATAATCCCGCAGGGGAAGTGTGTCATTTTCTGCGGAGGCGATTCGGAAATCACATAGGCGGCAGGTACTGGAATCCACCGTCTCTTCCTAAAAAAGTAAAGAAATTTATTTTACTCATGCCGCATAAGAACAAGGCAAGTGTCGACTGGTTCGCTCCTCCTGAACAGATAATGTGGGCTAAAAAATGGGAGGAAGTTGTTCAGATACTCGAGAAGGATCATCCGGATGGCGCCAGGGCCGCGGTGATTCCAGACGCCACGATACAGTATTTTGAAGGGATTGAAAGGACGCCTTATGTAGGGAGTTGCTCTTAAACATAATCTATCATTCTATTCTAAAGGTTTGCATTCATGGGGATGACGATTACCGAGAAAATACTAGCCGAGCATGCCGGTATGGATGAGGTTTCGGCAGGAGCACTTATAAATGCCAGGATTGATCTTATTATGGGTCATGACCTTTCCGCTCCCCTCGCAATCCGTGAGATGAAAAGGATCGGCGCGAAAAAGGTGTTTGATCCTGATAAGATTGTCATAGTTCCCGATCACTTTACACCCAATAAGGATGTAAAGGCGGCCGAGGTATGCAAGGGACTGAGGGAATTTGTCAAGAGCCAGGGCATCAGGCATTATTACGAAGTGGGAGAGATGGGGATATCCCACGCGCTTCTTCCGGAGGAAGGCCTTGTGCTTCCAGGTGATCTGATTGTGGGTGGAGACAGCCATACCTGCACTTACGGGGCCCTGGGGTGTTTCTCAACGGGAATAGGCAGCACGGACCTGGCCGCGGCCATGATGACGGGCATGTTATGGTTCAAGGTCCCGGAGTCAAAGAAGTTCGTCTATCATGGAAAATTAAGAAAATGGGTAAGCGGCAAAGACCTTATTCTATATACGATCGGAGACATAGGGGTAGATGGAGCCCTTTACGCGGCGATGGAATTTACCGGAAGCACCATAGAAGCCCTGCCTATTTCGGACAGATTGACCATGGCCAATATGTCTATTGAGGCCGGGGCTAAAAACGGAATTTTTAAAGCTGACAGAAAGACGGAGGAATATCTTCATAACAGGGCCGTAAGGCCTTACAGGATCTATGAGAGTGATCCCGATGCATCCTACGTTGAGATAAGGGAATATGATGTGAGCCTGATAGAACCGCAGGTGGCTTGCCCCCATCTTCCCAGTAATACCATGCCCGTCAGCCAAATGGAAAACATACCAATAGATCAGGTTGTGATAGGGTCCTGTACAAATGGCAGGATTGAAGACCTTCGTATTGCGGCCGGGGTTCTTAATGGGAAGAGGGTGGCGCCATATGTGAGGCTTATTATTATCCCTGCCACGCAGCAGGTATACCGCCAGGCGATTCAGGAAGGACTCATGGAGATATTCCTTGATGCAAAAGCGGCAGTTTCAACTCCGACATGTGGTCCATGCCTCGGTGCGCACATGGGACTACTCGCAAAGGGAGAGCGGGCTATTTCCACGACCAACAGGAACTTTGTAGGCAGGATGGGGGATCCGGGAAGTGAGGTCTACCTTTCCAATCCGGCCGTAGCCGCTGCAAGCGCCGTAATGGGTCGTATTGCCGATCCTGAAGAAGTCGCCGGAGGTTGATGTATTTTAATGTTGTAGTTTAAATCATCCTTGTCCGGTTAGGAAATTGCGGTTGAAGAAAATGCCGGATGACTGTAAATAAATCTGGTACGATAACAGAAAATCAAAATCCGGTTGCCGGAATCGCGGTATGGGAAACTCTTTTTATCAGCGAAAACCTTGGAAGCGAGATAATTGCGCAAGGTTTATGCTAGGCGGGCGGAATGCACCTCGATTGTTCAACCTCAACCGGTCCTGACAGCGGCTAAGATGACCCGCCGCCCGCCTTCGTAAGGCATTATGCGTAAAACCTGCCAGGAACGAGTTCGCCCGAAAAAAGAGTTTCCGATACCGCGATCTTTATGCAATTTCCTAACCGGACATTAGTGAGTTTGAATGGAGTTAAAATGATCTTTAGAGGCCATGTCTGGACTTTTAGCGATGATATAGACACTGATGTGATTATACCTGTCAGGTATTCCGTAGATCCCAAGGACTTTGCGCCACATTGCATGGCAGGGATAGATCCTGATTTCCCGAAAAAAATCACCCGGGGTGATATTATCGTAGCAAAGAGGAATTTTGGGTGCGGTTCCTCCAGGGAGCCCGCTCCCATATCAATAAAGGAGGCCGGTATTTCATGTATTATCGCAAAGACCTTTGCCAGGATTTTTTACAGGAACGCCTTTAATATTGGGCTCCCCATTCTGGAGTGCCCTGATGCTCCGGATGAGATAGAAGAGGGTGATGAGATAGAAGTAAATATCGATACAGGCGAAATCCGGGATTTCACGTCAGATAAAAGATTCAGGGCAAATCCCATCCCCCCCTTTATGCAGGCCCTGATCAGGGACGGAGGATTGATGAATCATCTGGCAAAGGAGATGAATCTTTAAGGGCATTGGTTTTCCAGTAGGTCTTGGAACCCCTCGCCTTCAGGCGAAGAAAGTTCTTGCTTGATTGTCGCATAGCGACTTGTAGTTTCTCAGGTTATTCATGTCATCCTGCGACTTGCCCGCCCTGGCGAGACAACCGTGTTAAATATCATTTGACTGGTTTATTATAGAGATTAATATTTTTAATCAACCTTAGGTTTATTAGGGCCTGGGCCAGGGATCGCAGGATCCAGAGGTCCTTCATAATATATACACAACCGCGATCAGAAATGGCAATTGGCTGTGGATTCTGTGATCAAGTCACAGAATGACAGATGAGGGTTTCGGAATATATCCGAATTATTCACCCATTGTCATTCTTCGACTTGCCCTGGTTGTCAAACGAGGAAATTTAAGAGCTCCGAAATATTTTCCAGCTTATCAAGATTACCGGTTAGGGACATTATCCGGTCAATCTTTTCACCTGAAAGACCCGCTACGTTTCCGCAATCATGATACTTTGAAACAACGTCCTCAAAAGAGAGCGGCCGTTTTGTCATGCCGAGGATAAAGATTTCCTCTTCTTCGATGATCTTTCCGTCCCTGAGTCTTACGATCATCCTTTCCGCATGCGGTGCCGTCTCTTCAGGGTACTGATTTGAATATCTTTCAAGCTCGCTGTTGTGAAACACCTTTATCTTATCCATCCATTTCCTGACCTGCGGATCATTAACCGCTTTATCCGTGAAATGCTCCAGACGAACATTGCCTTCCATGATTGCCCTGGAAAAGACATATTCCTTTGAGAATTTCCCCTGCGGTCCGGTTACGGGAAAAAGTGTTTTTATTTTGCGCGGCGGGCCGTCATAACCCCATTCTATGCTTTCGCCGTTATCATCGTATACCTTAGACAACATGGAACAGAGTGCCTTGGGCTGTGAATGAATCTCTATTTCTGTTACCTCATCCAGTGATGGACCGTACTTATCATGCATCCGCCTCCCGCACTCTATATTCGTCGCCACGCCATGGCAGCATGGGTAGAGTTTTATTGAGGACATACCGGGGGTCTCAAGTCCCCATGGGCTGCCGAAACTGCCGAAAGCCTTATCATGAATCTTCTGACCCCAGTTATATGCGTGGAAAAAGCCCAGTTCACTTTCTAATGCCACGCTGTTTGCCGTTATTCCATTTGCTGCCAGCCGGGCGCACATGATACCCCTTTCGGATGCCATTCCTGCATGGAGTGGCTTTGCAAGGGATCCGAAATTTATGGAAAGACCGCTCGCCATGGAAGAGGCCAGTCCAATCGCCGTCCGTATACGGTCCGTATCAAGCCTCAAAATTTTAGCGCAGCCCGCGGTCGCCCCGAAAACACCAAACAGGGATGTGCCATGCCATCCTGCCTTCATCCATTCAGGAGTCATGGCCTCTCCGATGCGCATGGCAGTCTCATGGCCGGTGATAAAGCCAGTAAGCATTTCCTTTCCCGATATTCCTTCATGCTCTGCAACGGCCAGAAGGGCAGGAAATATGGCGGCAAAGAGGTGGCTTCTTACCTTAGGGCATGTTTCATCATAATCGAGGATATGGCCAGCGAAACCGTTGAGCATGGCGGCCTGGGTTTCAGTAAGTTTCTTTTTCGATCCCAAAATGGAACTTTCCCTGCTTCCCCCCTTTGATATTAATAAATCCTCCATATTCCTGACGGCATTTTCTTCGATCCAGCGGCCGGCAAGTGTCACAAAAATCCAGTCCATGATGCCGGCCTTTGCCTGCCTGACAGCGGAATCAGGAATATCGGAGAAATCGGTTTTAAATATACGATCGGCGAGGCCTTCAGTAAGTCCCATTTCTATCTCCCCGCTTCCCTCTTTTTTATCGTGTACTTGATTAGCCCCCCCGCATCAATAATGCCGCGGATGAAATCCGGGTATGGAGGGACCGTGAAGACAGTATCCTTTGTGATATTTCTGATTTTACCCGAGGCAAGGTCGATCTCAAGTTCATCTCCCTGGTCGGTATGATCAACCGCCTCAGGACATTCGAGCAGCGGCAGGGAGATATTAATGGCGTTCCTGAAAAATATCCTTGCGAAGGTTTTTGCAATGACGCAGGAAACCCCCGCGCCCTTTATGGATATGGGGGCCTGTTCACGGGAGGACCCGCAGCCGAAGTTTGATGCGGCCATGATAATATCTCCCGGCCTGATCTCTTTCGCAAAATCCGGGGCAATTCCTTCCATACAGTGTTTACCCAGATCGGACGGCGTTATAAGGTTCGCATAGCGGGACGGGATGATCGCATCCGTATCGACGTTGGCCCCGAATTTGTATATTTTCCCCTTTATCATTTAATGACCTCCTTTGGAGCAGTAATTCTTCCCGTCAGTGCACTGGCCGCGGCCACGGCGGGGCTGGACAGATATACCTCAGACTTCGGGCTTCCCATCCTGCCCAGGAAATTTCGGTTTGTCGTCGAGATACATTTCTCTCCAGCAGCAAGTACACCCATGTATCCGCCGACACACGGACCGCATGTAGGTGTGCTGACGGCGGCTCCGGCATTTATGAAAATGTCGATCAGCCCTTCATGAACGGCGTCAAGGTAGACCTGCTGGGATCCTGGTATCACGATACATCTGACTCCCGGGTGGACACTGTTGCCTTTCAAGATCCCGGCCGCGATGCGCAGGTCTTCCAGTCGTCCGTTTGTGCAGCTTCCGATAACGGCCTGATCTATCTCCACACCGGACAGTTTGCTAACTGGGCTCACGTTATCGGGAGAATGAGGCATCGAGACCTGCGGTTCGATATTCGAGACGTCAAATTCTATTATCTGAGAATATTCATCATCCGGTTCGGGATCAAACACTTCGTAAGGCTTATCGGTACGCCCTTTGACATACTCTATGGTCTTTTCATCCACAGGAAAGATACCCGCTTTTCCACCGGCCTCTATGGCCATGTTTGCCATGGTGAATCGTCCGTCCATGGATAAATCCTTCAGGGCATCTCCCCTGAACTCCATGACGGAATAGAGCGCACCGTCAACCCCTATCCTGCCTATAGTGAGCAGAATCAGGTCCTTTCCCCCTATCCATTCAGGCAGCTTCCCGTTGTAAACAAACTTGATGGTCGGCGGAACTTTCATCCATATCTCACCGGTAGCCATGGCAACGGCGATGTCTGTAGAGCCCATTCCCGTTGAAAATGCGCCCAGTGCCCCATAGGTGCATGTGTGGGAATCGGCCCCTACGACAACCTGCCCCGGGAGGACAAGGCCTTTTTCAGGCAATATTACGTGTTCGATCCCTCCTCTACCCTCGGGAAAGAAGACGATGCCCTGTTCCCGCGCAAATTTTCTGAGGCCGGCATTATGCTCGGCGGAAAGCACATCCTTGTTCGGGACGTAGTGGTCTAAAACCAGGACAACCTTACTTGGATCAAAGACTTTTTCATATCCTGTTTTGCGAAATTCCTGAATGGCGATGCCTCCGGTTAGGTCATGCGCCATTACAAGGTCGACCTTGACGTTTATGAATTCCCCGGGTCGTACCGATTTTCTGCCCGCGTGGGCGGCTAGAATTTTTTCTCCTATAGTCAAGACTTGGCCTCCTCAAATAATAAGTTCTCTTCCACCAGTTCGGCAATATCGAACACCTTTTTATCGTCGGTGAACATCTTCATTCCGTCCGTCAGCATCAAAGCACAGAAAGGACAGCACGCGATAACCTTGTCGGCGCCTGTCTCAAAGGCCTCTTTTGCCCTCGCGTAATTTATCCGTTCTCCTTCTTCCTCGTTCCAGTAGTTGCCGCCCCCGGCCCCGCAACAGAAGCTGTTATTCCTGTTACGCGGCATTTCCATCATGTTTCCGATGAGACCTATTATGTTTCTGGGGGCATCGAAAATACCGTTGTGTCTCCCGAGGTAGCAGGGGTCATGATATGTGATTTTCTGGTTTGTGCCTGAAGGCTTCAACTTCCCCGATTTTATAAGATCTTCGATCAGCCTTACATGGGGAGTCACCTGGTATTCCCCTCCCAGGGGAGGATAGTATCTTTGAAAACTGTTATAGCAATGGGGGCATATTGTGATTATCTTCTTAACCCCGTATTGTCTGAAAAGCTCGATGTTTGCGCCCGCCAGCTGAAGAAACAGGTAGTCATCCCCCATCTGCTTTGCAGGGTCACCTGTGCACCGGACTTCCTCTATAATTCCATATGAAATTCCGGTATTGTTGAGTATCCTGACGACAGCCCTTCCGATCTGCTGCGCCCGGTCTTCATATGTGACCGCACATCCGACCCATAAAAGATATTCGGTCCTGCCGGCCTCGAATTGCGGAACATCGATCCCTTTTTTCCAGTCAGAGGCGTTTGCTGATGAGGAAAATGGGTGCATTAAGGCCTCCATGTTTTTATAGGACTGGAGCATTTGAGGGGGCATCTCTCCCCTTTCCATGACGAGATTCTGCCTCATATTCCAGATTGCCTTCAGGGGGTTGACCATTGCCGGGCAGACATCGACGCAGGCGCCGCACGTGCGGCACTCAAAAATGGTTTCCATTCCTATTGAGTCGATCAGGTTTGTATTAACACCATGTTCATCGTGAAGAAATCTTGCCAGGGTCAGGATTACCCCCTTGGGAGAAAGACTCTTTCCTGTCTGCGTGGCGGGGCAGACTTCCTGGCAGCGGCCGCACCACAGGCAGGCGCTGAAATCGAGAAGACGTTTCGGGGTGCATTCGGCGAGGGTAGGAGTACCGATTGCCGGCATGTCATCCTGTTCCGTTTCAAAGGATGACAGGTCAATTGCTTTTTCATCAGCTCCCATAGTGTTTTCCACGAAAGCTGCGTTAACAGGGATGAACAGAAAGTGGATTATAGGTGAAAAAGGGATATAGGCAATAAATCCAAGGGCAAGTAAGCCGTGAAACCACCATAAAATAACATATACGATATCTCCGTAAGGGATATGTAACATGAAACCGGAAAGAAAATGCCCGATAACAGCGATCTCGCGCGCATCGGAAAGACTGATACGTAATCCCTCCAGTAAAAATCCGCTGGCTATTATAACAAGCAGAACCAGTTCCATTACCACGAAACCTTTGCGTGGTTCCGGTTCATACAGCCGTTTATAGTGAAATAGCCGTCTGATAAGCAGAAACATGAGCCCGATAAGCGCAGCCAGACCCGCAATATCAAGAATAAAAGAGAGATACCACTTGTAAAAGAGCCCTGACATGAAAGGGACTCCAAAGAAGACATTCATTAATACTGCAACGGTGCCGATAAAAAGTAACAGCATGCCCCAGAAGAGCATGCCATGCGAGATGCCGGTTACGGGTTTGTTATAGATCCGAGAACCGATAATCCCCAGCCAGATAACATCCACGACTTTCTTTTTGGTGATGAATGATCTAATTTTTTCAACTGACTGGCGAAGGCCTGCTTCACCTTTCAAAATTTTTCGCCAGTGACGGTATAACCCGTAGCAGAAAATTATCAGGACGGGAATGGCCAGAATATCAATCAGGACACCGTAATCAATTAACCAGTAGGGTGTGCGCTGCATTTATATGCTTTGTTCCTTCCTTTATTAGTAATCAAAATTGACGATATTTATTGTTTACGGGAAGAGGGTGTTTGTTACGAAAGCATTTCAGAAATCTCTGTAATATTTTCGATATTTTCCATGTCCAGTATTTTTTTTCTGATGTTATCAATCGCTTTATTATCCATGGGTTTGAGGGAATACTGTGCGCAATCGTTAAATTTTGTCCTTAATTCCTCATCACTCATGGGATTTTTCGGGTTTCCGTATGGGATATCCTCCTTTTTAATAAAGGAGGATCCATCGCGCATACGAATTTCAACTATGCCTGTACCTATGGAGTCCGGAGCAAGTTCTTCGTCAAACACATAACGCGTTTTTTCCGCCACTTCGAGGACGTCTCTGTTTTCAAGGCTTTCAGGGAAGAAATCCTCAATCAGGACTCTTTTTTTTACAAACACTAAACCCATAATAAAAGGCAGAGACAGCTTTGCCTGGATACTGACTTTTGGCCGCAACTTTATCTCGCGCGGCTCACAAAGAAAATCGCGCCCGAACTTGCCCACGGTAAGTATTATTTCTCTGATCTTTTCCGGTTTGATTTCGTGCTCTGTTATCATATCCATGGCGGCTTTTATGTAGGTATGCGATACCCTGCAGCAAGGCCAGGCCTTCAGCCCTACCTTGAGACCCCAAAAGTCTTTTCCCAGATTCGAGGTGAGCAATAGAGGATCGTACTCATCATCATAGTAAACTTTATAGAGTATTTCAAATGCGCTGCGGCTCGCAGCTATTCCTTTTTCTGCCATAAGTGCCGCGAGCAAACCCTCCCTGTTCCCGAAGCCATCTCTTATGGCCCTGAATTCCGATTCCGGCGCGTTCATCGATTCCGTTATTCCAAACGACCTGTCAAGAGAAATGCCAAAGGCGTTTACCATTTGATCAAGGTTAAGGCCGAGTATTTTCCCCGTTACTGCCGCAGCGGAAAATCCCCCAAAAACAGTAACACTAAACCAGGGAAAGTCCTGGCCAACTTTTCCTTTTGGCGCTGCGGCAAGGCGCACACTGAGATCCATGGCGAGGGCCACGGCAGTAATGAATTCACGGCCGCTTACATTCCCATTCCTTTCCGAGACAGCTAAGGCCGCTGGAAAGATATTGCTGGAAGGATGATTTGGGAATTCATCGACGGTATCATCAAAATCCATCGGATGACATAATGAACCATTAACAAAAGCAGCCATCCAGCAGGGGACCTTGCCTCCAAATCCGATAAGAGTGCTTTCCTCTTTCCCTCCCCCTTCCTTTGCAATCTCTTCCAGTGCCTTGCAGCTTTTTTCAAACCTGCTTGAAGGAAGCATTACACCGAGGATGTCCAGGATATGTCTTTTGGTTTTTTCAATGACTTCATGAGGAAGATCTTCGTATCGTGTATTTACTATATTTTCCGCGATCTTTTTTGTGTATCTCATTTACTACAGCCCCTTATAAACCTGTTGGCGTTTATGCGTCAGTCTATTTTGTGCTTTTTGCCAGAGAAATAATCTCCGGGATAACATCAAAGAGATCACCTACTATGCCATAATCGGCAACACGGAATATGGGGGCGTTAGGGTCTTTATTGATTGCAATTATCTTCCCGGAATCTCTGATCGCTGTCACATGCTGGCTGGCCCCGCTTATTCCACAGGCAAGATATATACCGGGGGCCACATTGTTGGCGGATATTCCAACCTGGCGGGCTACCGGCAGCCATCCCATATCCGCAACCGGCCTGGAACATGAAATATCTCCGCCCAGGGCCTCAGCCAGTTCTTTTATAAGCTGTATTTTATCCGGTCCTCCAATACCTCTGCCCACGCTCACTAAGATCTTTGCCTTGGTTATGTCAATTCCTCCGAGCTCATCTTTCAATATCTCTATTATTTTGCTCCGGAGTTCCATTTTTTCAAAATCAAGAGTTACAGGTTTTATAACAGGTTCCCTGGAAACCGTGTTTCCCCTCGGCAGAGCGCCCTTCTCAAAGCTGATAACATGGGGAGGCGCCCCGTGGAGTTCCACCCGGCCATGTAATGTGCCGCCGAACATCGAGCGGACCACGGAAATTATATCGTGTTCTATGTTCAGATCCGTGCAGTTGGATACCATGCTTCCGCCAAGCCTGACCGTGACAGCCGGCCCTATCTCCATCCCCAGATATGTATACCCTGTAAGGATAAGGGTTGGGTTATATTCCTTCGCGGCTTCTGTTATTATCGAAGTGTATAACTCTGCGTTATATTGGTTTAATTCTTGGTGCTGGGCTGTCAGTATGATATCGGCTTCGGAAGAACCAAGGGTATTAACCATAGAGTCTATGTCAGATCCAATTACTAAAACGGCCAGTTTTGTTTCCCACTGATCCGCTAATGCTCTGCCTTTGCAAAGCAATTCCCATGTAATATTATCAAGTTCGGATTCCTTGCTCTCAGCGAGCACCAGGATATTTCCTTTCATATCAGATAACCTCTTTGATCTTTTTCATTAATTTTTCCGCCTGCTCAGCGGGAGTCCCTTCTATCATCTCGGCGTGAGACATTTCCTGTGGTGAAAAAATGTCGATAATCCGGACAGAGCCGGCAATGTCTTTCATTTCAAGGCTTTTTATCGATACGGTTTCTATCGGTTTGCGCTGTGCCATCATCATCTTTCTGAAGGGAACAAAACTTACCGGATCGGTGCTGGTCTGGAAGCATACCAGGGCCGGCAGATCTATCTCCTCAACCTGTTTCTTGCCGAACCCCAGTTCCTTGGTAATACGGATCGTATTCTCTTTCTGACCTTTTTCCATCCCGACAACCGCGTAGGCAAAAGGCAGACCTAATAATTCCGCAAGGGATATACCGACCTGAGCCGCCATCACATCCCTTGATTCCACACCGGTTATAATAAGGTCGAAGTCATGCTTTTTGATCGCGGCTGCGAGCACTCTGGCCGTGACGGTCGGGTCAAACAGATTTGCATCGATCCTGACCGCTGAATCCGCATCTTTTGCCAGACCTGCCTGCAGCACTTTCTGTGAAGAGAGGGAGCCGGCTGTTATGACCTTTGTTGTCCCTCCCGTATCCTTGGCCAGTTTGACGGCCGCTTCAAGGGCATAGTCGTCCGACTCGTTTATAACGATACTGCCCGCCTCATATTCCACCCTGTCACCTGTTTCAGATACCGCGGGATTCTGTATAAATCCCGGGATGGCCTTAACACATACGATAATATTCATTATTTAAACCTCTTGCTATACTCGGCGGCGTTCTTTCCTGAAATATGGGCAAATACCGCACCGGTAAGCTGGCCGGTCGCCCCCGGATAATTGTGATAAAAGAGCCCTCCGATAATCTCGCCTGACGCATAAAGACCTGAAATGGGATGCTCGTTTATATCCACAACCTGGCCGCTGTGGTTGACCTTCAGTCCGCCGTACGTGAAGGTGATACCGCAGCAGACCGGAAACGCATAATACGGGGGGGTATCCAATGGAAAAGCGCAGGTTGATTTTGCGGGGACTATGCCCTCCGTGTGCCTGTCTTCCGGGACATCAGCAAGCACGTATAAATTAGTTATGCCCCCGGGCTTTATTGATTTATTATACTGTCCAACGGTTTTTGTGAGTTTTTCTGGGTCCATGCCGAGTTTTTCGGCCATTTCCCCTATGCTGTCGGCCTTTGTGTAGGGGGCGTGCACATAGTCGTGGAAAACACCACCCTGAGTAACAGTCCTGTAGCCCTTTGAGTCATAGAGCTGAAAACCCATACGATCAGGCTGGGTCAGCAGTTCCCTCCCGAATCGGGCGTATGTGAGATCAAAATGGTCCTCGCCCTCATCAAGGAACCTTTCTCCATTAACATTTAAAATAAGACCAAAAATAAATAACCGCTTGGCTGTCGTATCGGTGTCTTCTTTTATAGAGGGCTGGGGGGCGTCCGCGTCTATGAATGTGGCATGGCAGCAGCTCCAGTTGCCATATGGCTGGGCGCCTATTTCCAAAGCCATTTTCAAACCGTCTCCCATATTATATTTACCGCCCCTCACCTTTGCGAGATCCCAGTTCTTTCCCAGGTACCGCGCCCGCCATGCTGGGTTGGACTCAAATCCGCCACAGGAGAGACAGACGGCCCTTGCATAGATATCCCTCATACCTTCCTTTGATCTTACTTTTACGCCGCACACGTTTCCCTTCTCATCCAGCAGTAATTGACGCGCACCGGTTTCATAGAGAAGGTCGATCCCTTCTATCTTTTCGACCCTGTCAAAAAGGTACTCAGATAGACCGGCGCCGGCTCCTTTTGCCGATATCGGAACATCACCGATAAAGTGCAATTTGCCTTCTATGCGATGGACGAAATTGGACGTCAGCTCCATCTTGACATCCTGCTTTTTGACCATCCATCTTATGGCATCCGTGGATTTTTCCACCACAAGTTCCATGAGAGAAGGATCCACCCCGCCTTCCGTGACCTTGGTGTATTCACGGAAATAGTCATCCGCCGTGTAGGGTTTGATGATTATATTTTGTTCTTCTTCAGTTAGATCTTTAATCAGATCACGGACATCCTCAATTCCATTATGGACGATCCTGTAGATACCCGTGGTATAATATGCGTTTCCGCCTCTCTTGTCCCTGGGCGCGATCTCAAGCACCAGGACCTTTACACCAAACTCGTGCGCCCTCAGGGCTGTTAACAGGGCAGTGTTCCCGGCGCCCACAACAATTACATCGTAATCATATGATTTTTCTGTCATTTCCCTTTTCCCTCTAAATTTTTTATATCCATCACATACAATATCAGTTGAATAATCTGTAAAGGCATCACAAATAGAGTCCGGTTGTTTCCTAATCCGTAACGACAACAACCTTTTTCTCTATGAGCTCCGCTATCTCGTCATCAGAGAAGCCGATATCCTTCATAACCCCTTTTCCATATTGACCTACCACCGGGGGATCGAGCCTCAGACCGAAATCATAACCGTCTATTCTCATCGGAATTTTAGGCATCTTGGTTTTTATGCCGTTTGGAAATTGAGTTTCAACCAGGCCGCCACTTTCATTGAGGTGCTTGTCATTAAAAAGTTCATCCGGCCTGGCCAGCGGAGCGAATGGTATGCTGGCCTTCTCGCATAATTCAGTTACCTTGTCATTAGGCATCCTGACAATGGTTTCCTTCAGTTTAGGAAGCAGCCAATCTCTTGATTCAGCCCTCTGGCTGTTAGTGGCCAGTTTGGGATCGTCTTTCAGATCGGAAAAACCAAAGGTATCACAAAACCGTTTCCAGTGACCATCACTTGTCAGGCCTATAAAGATTTCATCCCCATCGGCCGTTTCGAAAAAATCATAAACAGCCCAGCCCACTTTGCCTCCGGGCATCGGGACCGATTTCTCTCCGGAAACAGCCGATCCTGCCATGTGTTGCGCCACCATAAATGCGGTGGATTCAAAGAGAGTGCTGATGACGTAATTTCCCTTTCCGGTTTTTTCTCTTTCGTAAATGGCGGTTATGATCCCCATTGCCCCGAACGCGCCGCCCGTGATGTCTGTTATCGAAGCTCCGGCTCTCAGCGGAGTACCCACGGGCCCGGTCATGAATGCCATCCCGCCCATAACCTGTGCGATATTATCAAGACTCGGCCGGTTTTCATAAGGCCCCGGCATGAATCCTTTTAAGGCACAATATATGAGGCGGGGATTTATTTTCGCGCACGCTTCGTAGCCAAATCCCAATCGATCCGCCGCCCCCGGGGCAAAATTTTCTATGAAGACATCAGCGGAAGCAATCAGTTTTCGTAATACTTCCTTCCCTTTATCATCCTTAAGATTTATGGCTATACTTTTCTTGTTTCGATTAAACATAGGGAAAAAACCAAGACCAATTCCGCCCATGCGCCTGGTATCGTCACCTTCAGGGGCCTTCTCGATCTTTATGACTTCAGCGCCCATATCAGCCAGGATCATTGAACAGCAGGGGCCCATTACTATCTGGCTCCAATCCAGTACTCTTATCCCGCTGAGTGGTAAAGTATTTTGTGATTCTGACATTATTGCTATCTCCTTTCCTAATTATAGGATCATTAATTATCATTCAGAACAATCGATTTTATCGTCCCGGATATCAAAAATCGGTCCGCTCTTAAGGACCTGTCCGGGGAGTGTCTGGCCAAGGACGTCTTCCATATAATGCGCCACTTTAAGGAGCTTATCCAGCTTTATGCCCGTCTCTATTCCCATGTCTTCAAGCATGCATACAACATCTTCAGTGGCAAGATTTCCGGAAGCCTGGGGGACATTGGGACAACCTCCGATTCCTCCAAGCGAGGTATCAAAAAAGGTCGCCCCGGCCTCCATACCGGCATAGAGATTTGCCATGGCAGAACCCCTGTTGTTGTGCAGATGGAGAAGGATCTCTTTTTCAGGAAAACGGTCTTTGATTAAACCTACAAGGCTCTTCACTCTGAGAGGAGTAGCCATACCCGTGGTGTCACCAAGTCCCACGGTATTGCAGCCATAGGAAACATAGGTCTCCACTAGTCTGAGAACATCCTTCTCATCCACTTTACCTGAAAATGGGCAGCCGAATGCAACGGTCAAGGCGCCTATTACCTCTACATTATTATCCTGCGCAAGCTTGAAAATCGGCTCCAGGTAGCTGAGGGATTCGGCTATGGTTCTGTTAAAATTAGCCTTGTTGTGAGCCTCTGAAGCTGCTATTACCACGTTGAGCTGGTCTGCTCCAGCATCGACGGCCAGCTGAGCTCCTTTGAGATTCGGGACCAGAGCACCGTGTTTGACACCATCATGAGGAGCCAATCTTATCACTTCAGCCGCATCAGCCATTTGGGGGACTGCCTTGGGACTTACGAATGCGGTAGTCTCAAAAACTTTTATCCCCGCATCTTTTACACCATTCAGTATCTTTATTTTTATGTCTGTTGGCACAAATTCAGGCCAGGACTGGAATCCATCCCTCGTTGAAACTTCACGGATTTTCACGTTATCAGGTAAATTCATGTTGCCTCCATTTTCTTAACCGGCGTTCTTATGGACAGGGTCCGATAGACTACCGGATATTAATAAAAAAAATAGCCAGCTTGTTTATTTTTGATTTTAGCAGCCTGTCGGACTTTGGCCGGCAGGCTGCTGCAAAGATTTAAAAAACAATTTTATTTCAAAAAGGTATATTTTTTCATTTACCGGCTGCAATGAATAAGATTAGAAATAAATATCGCTAAAAACAAATGAAAATCCAAATTTTACCAGGAGACTGTCGGACTTTATCCGACAGTCTCCTGGTAATTTGCTCTGAGAAAACAAAGAGTAAAAGAAAATTAAAGATGTTTTATGGGATTACAATAAACGACTAGTATCTTAGCAGGTTTCTTGCTGAGGCTCCGTCCCATGTGAGGCCTGTCCGAATCAAAATAGATCGCGTCACCGGCTTTCAGATTGTATATCTGTCCATCATAATAAAATTCATAGCTTCCCTCCAAGGTAAAAGAAAATTCCTGTCCGTTATGCTGCATGGGTTCAGGGGCAAAAGTATGCGCCATTGTAATAACGGTCGGATGCATAAATCGGTCCTGCTTGTTAAAGTTGAATGATTCATACACCGATTCAGGTGACGCCTCAGTATGTTTTATGGGCGCTCTATTTTCCTTCCTGCCTATGTCAATCTTCTTAACGACCTGCTGAGGCTTTTCACCGGAGATCAGTGAGACTACATTTTCCCCCAATCCAAAGGCGATTTTCGTCAAAGTGCTTATGGGAGGGATTTTCTCTCCGTTTTCGATTTGTGAAAGGTGTCCCTTTGAAAGGCCCGTAACTTCAGCAAGCTTTTCCAGTGTCCAGTTTTTCTCTTTTCTTTTCTTCCTTATTCGCCTTGCAATCGCAAGCTCTAAGGATCGTCCTTCTGTTTCCGCAGCGTTCATGCGATTAGTTTGCTATAAGATAATTTTAATGTCAAGGAAAAATTTAATCGTGCGTTTGATATATATCGAATTAGACTGTTGTTAATATATTTGAAATTAATTAAAATTGAAAGAAATTAATAAATTATTGTCTATTTTATGAGATCTTTTAATAGGTTGATTTTTATATTGTTGTGGATTTTTAGCTTTATCACTTTAAAATCTATTCGATTGTTGATCATATTTTCTCGGCAGTATCCCCTGTCGTGTAAAGTCAACGGCCTTCTATAAGATAAAAATGGGTGGGTTTAAATCTTCCCATCTGATGAAACCCGGCATGCATGGCGAATAGCGGCTTTTCCTTTCAGCAAACTTGCAATCTGCTTAATAAACTTATTTGCATTCCATAAAATAATGTAGTAAATAGTGTTCCCGTTTTTAAAAGACACTGATAATAAAAAAGGAATTAAAGGAATGTTAGATTATTTATTCAATCCTTCGTCAATCGCCGTTGTCGGGGCCTCGTCGGTTCCGGATAAGGTAGGCAACGCCGTATTGTCAAATCTGATCAACGGTAATTATCAGGGCAAAATTGTCCCGATAAATCCAGGTTCAGATGAAATACTTGGGGTGAAATGTTACAGAAGTCTGCCGGAATATAGTGAAAAGGTGGATATGAGCGTAATCGCAGTGCCTGTCAGATTCGTAAAATCCGCCGTGGCTGATTCAATCGCCGCCGGGGCGAAGGCCGTGACTGTCATTACAGCCGGTTTCAAGGAAGTAAATGATGAGGGGGCCAGACTTGAGAAGGAGATAGCTGACTTATGCCGATCAAAGCGGGTCAGACTTCTGGGGCCCAATGTCCTGGGAGTTATGAATACTCACAATGCCATGAACGCGACGTTCGCGAATCAGATGCCGCAAAAAGGAAGTATATCGGTGATCTCACAGTCTGGCGCAATATGTGCCGCAATATTGGACTGGGCCGTATCCCGGAAGCTTGGACTGGCAAAACTGGTAAGTCTGGGGAACAAGGCCGACCTTAACGAGATAGACATGCTGGAATGGCTGGGTGATGATGATGACACAAAAGTTATCGTCGGGTACCTTGAGAGCATTGTGAACGGAAGGCAATTTATTCAAACATCTGAAAGGGTCACTTCAAAAAAACCCGTTATTTTATTCAAGGCCGGGACAACGGGCGCGGGCGCAAAGGCAGCCTCTTCTCATACGGGAAGCCTTGCCGGCGCCGACATAGCATACGGGGCCGCTTTCAAGCGGTCCGGCGTGATAAGGGCTGATTCATTCGAACAACTATTCGATTTCGCGATAGCCCTGGACATGCAGCCTCTTCCCAGAGGAAAGTCCGTGGCGATTGTCACAAACGCCGGAGGTCCCGGAATTATATGCGCCGACGCGGTTGAAAACTCGGGCATGTCTGTAGCCCAGCTTGATCATCAGAGCGCGACGGCGCTGAAGAAAAAACTTCCTGAGGCCGCCAGTATAGGAAATCCTATTGACGTGCTGGGAGACGCCGATCCTGAACGATACCGTGTCGCCATTGAGACCGCGCTTGAATCGGATTCGGTTGACTCGGTTATCACCCTGCTTACTCCACAGACAATGACCAGGCCTTCTGAAACGGCCACCTTTATTTCCGAATGTTCGAATGGCAAAAAGCCCCTCCTTGCCTGCTTTATGGGAGGCAGGGACGTTTTACCTGCACGTGAAGAACTTATTTCCAGGCGTTTACCTGATTACACTTCACCTGAAAGGGCAGTATTATCCCTCAGGGCAATGTATGACTATAAATTATGGCGAGAGAGAAAACCTCGTGTCCTGACTCGGTATCCGGTTAACAGGCGCAGGGTGGAGCGTGTATTAAAGACATACAAAAGCATGAGGAATACCAGGATAGGTGAGGTGGACGCGAAAAAAATACTGAAGGCCTATGGATTCGCCGTACCAAATGGCGAGCTGTGTACCTCGACGGATCAAGCCGTGGGAGTATCCGACTATATAGGTTATCCTGTGGCAATGAAAATTGTCTCCAGGGATATAATTCATAAAAGCGATATCGGCGGGGTTAAGATAAACCTCCAGAACGCCGCGGCAGTGCGGGACGCCTATGACTTGATGATGATGCGAATTAAAAACAGACTCCATGATGTTCACATTCAGGGGGTGTACGTGGAGGAAATGGCCTCGAAAGGCAGGGAAGTCATCCTGGGAATGAGTAGAGATCCCCAGTTCGGGCCAATGATGATGTTTGGACTTGGCGGCATATTTGTCGAGGTAATGAGGGATGTGTCATTTCATCTCGCTCCGATTACAAAGGACGAGGCAATGCAGATGCTGGAAGCCACACGTTCCTATGAATATCTTAAGGGTACGAGAGGTCAGACTGCTGTGGACATGGAATCCATAGCAATAGCTTTGCAGCAGATGAGTCAGCTGGTGACTGATTTTCCCCAGATCATGGAAATGGATATCAATCCGTTTATTGTCGGACCGGTAGGGGCACAATCTGTGGCTGCCGATGCAAGAATGATGCTTTCAGAGAGTTGGGTTGAAAATGGATGAGAAAAAAATGGAAAAAACAATTACGAGGTGGGAGGAGGATTTTAAGATAACAACCTGTTCCCCCGTAGAAGCGGTAAAAAAGATAAATCCGGGACACCGGGTATTCATAAGCACGGGATGCGCGCAGCCGAATTCACTTTTGCGGGCTATGGTTGAAAGGGCTGAAGATCTTGCGGATGTTGAGATAATACAGTTACTTTCAATGGGTTACGCCCCTTATGCGGAGAAGGACCTTGCAGAAAAATTCAGGGTCAACAGTTTTTTTATCTCCGGCAGCATTCGCGACTCGATCAACAGGGGGCACGGGAGTTACGCCCCGATCATGCTGTCTGATATCCCAAGGCTCTTCAGCGGGGGACAGATGACTCTGGATGTCTCATTGATTCAGGTATCGTATCCCGATAAGGAAGGGATGTGCAGCCTGGGTATCTCTGTTGATATAGTAAAGGCTGCCATAGAAAATTCGAGGATAGTCATCGCTCAAGTCAATAAGCAGATGCCCAGAACCTGTGGAGACAGTATGATAAGTCTTCATGAAATCGATGTTTTTGTGCCTGTCGATGAGCCTTTAATAGAGCTGCCGAGGATCGAGATAAGTCATGAGACCAGAGACATCTGCAGGCATATAGCCGGATTGATAGAGAACGGGTCCACCTTGCAGCTGGGATTTGGAAGGATACCCCAGGTCACAATGGAATACCTTCGGGATAGAAGGGATCTGGGGATTCATTCGGAGATGGTCTCGGACAGGATTATTGATCTTATCGAGTCCGGGGCGCTAAGCGGCAAGAAGAAATCGCTTGACCGGGGGAAGATAGTTGTCAGTTTCTGCATGGGCACGAAAAGGCTTTATGATTTGATTGACAAGAATGAGGCTTTTTCTTTCAGACGGACTGAATATGTTAATGATCCGACGGTTATAGAGCGACATAATAAAATGGTGGCAGTCAACACGGCCCTGGAAATAGACCTCACCGGCCAGGTCTGTTCCGATTCCCTGGGTACCAAATTTATCTCGGGGATCGGCGGTCAGGCTGATTTCACAAGGGGCGCTAACAGGGCCGTAAGGGGAAAAAATATTATAGCGCTCCCGTCGACGGCTCAAGATGGAAAGGTGTCACGGATTGTGGCCCAGCTGAGACCGGGTGCTGGAGTGGTAACGACCCGTGGAGACGTGCATTACGTGGTGACCGAGTACGGGACCGCATACCTGCATGGCAAAAATATACAGGAGAGGACGATGGCCTTGATAAGTATCGCCCATCCGGATTTCAGACCGGAGCTTCTTAAAAAGGCCATTGAATACGGCTATGTCGTGCCTGGATTGGCCGAGGTTGAAGGGAAGCTGCTTGTACAGCCCGCGGAATTGACAACCACAATGCTGCTGGATGACGGTACGAAAGTAAAATTCCGGCCTATTCACCCCACTGACATGACGAGGATGCGAGAGCTTCTATACAAGCTTTCCGAGGGGACCGTCTATTATCGATTTGGATGGAATATGAAAAAATTTCCCCAAAAGCAGATCCAGGATTTTGTGTATATAGATCACCGGAAAGAAGTGGCTATTGTAGGCACTTTACCGGAAGCCGCCGAGGAGGAAATTATAGCATTCAGTGGTTATTATCTTGATGAGAAGACCAATACTGCCGAAGTGGCCCTTGTTGTCCTTGATGAATGGCAGGGCCGCGGGATCGGGACATTTATGCTGAAGTATCTGGCTGAGATCGCGCAGAAAAATGGTATTCGCGGTTTTACGGCTGAGATTCATGTGACCAACAGGAAAATGCAGTCTGTTATGCATAAACTGTCCGGTAAGGTGGAGAGTACACTGGAAAAAAGTGTATACAGCATCCGTTCGGATTTCTCGTAGTTAAAGAGAGCGTTTTCTCAGCATATCATTTCTCGATTTGGGGCTCCCGGCGGCACCATGGGATAGACGTTATGCTCATAATCCACCGGGGCATTTATCAAAAAGGGTCCTTGAGTCTTAAAGGCCGTTTCAAGCATCCTGATGGGATTGTTCTCCTTTTCCAGGTCATATGCCTCAATTCCAAAACCATGAGCAATCGATGTGAAGTCAGGGAGGCTTTCAAACCTTGATGCAAAGATACGGCCTCCATAAAAAAGCTCCTGCTGCTGGCGAACCAATCCAAGGTGCCGGTTATTCATTACAATAACAGTGATATTGAGGTTCTGCTCAGCCAGGGTATCCAGTTCCTGGATGTTCATGAGAAAGGATCCGTCCCCGCTTATACAGACTATTTTCGTGTTCGGATTGGCCAAAGCGGCACCGATGATGGTTAAATGAATGATGCATGATGGTTTAACTCGGCGGATTTCAGTCGTTAAAAGACACATAGAACACCGCAACTGCCAGTGAATAGAGAAGGCAGGCGATTATCATCACAACATTGAAACCCATATTCACGGCCAGGCATTTGCTTAGAACGGCACCTGCAACTGACGCACATCCATTGACTCCCCATGCCCATGGAACAAGGGAGGGATTTTTTCGGCTGGTTATGATAAGACCGGTTGGAAAGAGCCATCCCATAAAAAATGATGGAATTGAAAGGATTAGAACCGTCATGGAAAGCCTTGCCCAAAAAGGAGATCCCATTATCCGGTCGACAAATCTATCTCCAGCTATGATGTTAAGAGATACCCAGCAAGAAATTACAAGGACAGGAATCCACAGAAAGCGGGGAGAGAGGACCTGAAACCTTCTGACAGCCAGGCTTCCAAATCCGGCCGATACCAGCAAAGTGGTCAGCACTGTTGTTGCCGCATAGACCGGATGTGAGAGTATGAGGGTGTATTTTGGAATAAAGGTAATTTCCAGAAACATAAAACCAAGACCTATGCAACCGAAATAGAAAAGTGGTCCGATGGAGTTGGATAATTTTAGTTGTAACTGCAGGCTGATCGTACCTGATCGTGACTGTAACCATTTAAAGATAAAAAGGGGCATAAGGATAAACAATCCACCGGCAATTAAAGCCTGTGCCAGGGTTGCAAGGATAAAGATGTACCCCATCTCAACAATGGGCAGCCATTCTTTACTCAAGTATTTAAAGAGAACAATCGCTTTTTTCCATCGAAAGAAATGGGAAAAAAACGGCCTGTCATCTGCGACGTCTGAAACATCAAAAAGGTAATTTTTTAGAAAGACTTCTCTTTCAGCCCCGAATAATGCATTGGCCCCGTTATAGTAATACGGGCTTTCGTGGACATCATATTTGTTTGCATCCTCGATTTTCATCCCCGCGTAATAAGCCAGATCGAAATTCCTGGCGGCGCAGAACCCTTTTGCCCTGACGATATCCTCCTCCGTGAATGGTGATATGGATACCAGGATGGTAAATGTCTTCCAGCTTCGAATAAAAAGGATATATCTTTCAGGCTCCCGGATCTTTTTTTTCAAAAGGGCTGTCCGGGCTATTGATATCGTCCTTAATGAATCGCGGGGCGGCAGCTTGAGCCACCTGGTTATCGCCAGTACCCCAGTTTTTGTAAGATGATTTAGATACGCCTCAAATGCCTCTACTGTGTATAGGTAATCTTCGGCGGATGAATGCAGCCCACCTGCGGAATTGACAAATGAATCGATCAAAGAGAGTTGAATAAGGTCGTATTTATCTTCAGTGGAGCGAAGGAACTGGCGGGCCTCTTTTACCTCCAGACAAACTCCCGGCCTTGTAAACAGGTGCCCGGAAAAACCGGAAAAGGGTCCCAACATCAGATCGGCTATTTGCCGGTTGGCCTCAATGCCTGTGATTTCCTCCGCATTATGTAATAGTCCAAGGAGAATATCTGACCCTCCGCCCGCGCCCACGGACATGACTTTTTTTTGATCCCTGATGTGATATGGAAGGGCAATAGATGTATAGTTCAGATACATCAATTCCTTCATATCCCCAGTAAATGATGTAACGGGACTAAGACCGTCAGCGTCAATAAAAATGGCTTTTTGCGCCGGGATATTAGCTTCGGAGGTTTCCGGATTCAGACCAAAACTGAGGCTCAAGCCCGGAACATGGTGTATCTGCGAGCTTTCCACTACATCAATCATCCCCAGAGGTCCGTACCTGCTTGTCACCACGCGGGCCTCCGGAAATGACAAAGTCATGGGAAGGGCCTTTGTGTCATGGATTTTTGGAGTGGGAGGCATACAAAAGTAAACAGCGGCAAGAATAAAACCAGCTGTTAGGATTATCGCGATACCGACTAGGGGGCGGCGTATTTTCAGGCAGCAACCGATGGCGCCGATTAAAATTACTAGACCGAGAAACGGCAGGAGTCTCCACGGGGGACCTGAATATAGAGCCGGTACAATAATCAGGGCGCCTGATCCTGCCCCCATAAGATCAACGGCATACATTAGATGAGCTTTTTCAGCCGTGCTTGTCAGGATGATACCAATAATACTACCTGCCAACAGGAAGGGAATTGACATAAGAAAGTAAGTGATCCACATGAGGATCCATTGAGCGGGTTGCCAGATAATCTGAAGCGGATCCAGTCCGATTTTCTGTGAAAGACTGAAGCAAAAAGAAAAAGAAATGGACGCGGTAGCGGTCAGGACTATAAGAGAACCGTATAAATGTTTTTCTATCCTATCATAGATCAGGAACAATATGGAGCCTGATGCGCCGAATCCCAATAAAGCCATGCTGATAACCATATACGCAAGGTGATGCCAGACACTTATCGAGAGCAGGCGCATGAGAACTATTTCATAAGCTAGAGCAGTCATGGATGTTGCAGCAAGGAGGATGGCCGTGGGGAGTGGATGGGGTACCGGGGAAGATGTTTCTTTCATCTACCGCAGGGTCCTTGTAAAGGGAACGAACCGAACAGGAAGCGTTTTTCTCATGCTGATCTCACCATCATGTGACTTTTCAACTATGGTAAGATACTGAACAGTGTACTGGCCGCCTACTGGAATGCACATCTTACCGCCCTGTTTCAATTGTTTGATTAAAGGGGGTGGTATTAGCGTGGCAGCACATGTGACGATAATTCGATCAAATGGTTCATTTTCTTCCCATCCATAGTAACCATCAGCTACCTTTACACGCACATTTTGGTATTTAAGACGCCTCAGTCGATCTTCCGCCTGCCTTCCCAGCGCCTCCACTATTTCGACAGTGTAAATATCCCTTGCCAGCAAGGAAAGGATAGCGGCCTGATATCCTGAGCCTGTTCCAACTTCCAAGACTTTCTGATCGGGCTTTACCTCAAGCATTTCCGTCATCAGGGCTACAATATAGGGTTGTGAAATTGTCTGGCCGTAACCGATGGGGAGGGGATGGTCTCCATAAGCCGCTGAAGCCTGACGGGCAGGAACGAAGAGGTGCCTGGGGACCTCCAGCATGGCGGAGAGGACCCTGTTATCAGAAACCGGATCGCGGTAATCAGGAGGAGAGGATATCTGTTCCTTCACCATCTTACGTCGAAGGTTATCAAAAAATGAGTCTTCCTTACCGTCTTCCCCGGCATGGACAACCATAATCTGGCTTATGAAAATCAAGGCGAAGATCGGAGCCATAAGGAGGCGTGTTCGGGGATATATCCGATGTATGGGCATAGGGGACTCCAGGATGTCAGGGGAAAAACCGCACTGTATCTGTTGGAAAATGATACCCTTAAGAATTTCAGGTGTAAACCTTTTTATTACAATTTCTAATATCTCGTCCGCTTGCGGCATGGTAATTTGTTCCCTATTTTGAAATTAAGGGGACGTTGTTGACTAGCATGACTAACTATGATATGTCAACTTAGTCAACAACGTCCCCTTAATTTTCCGGATACTTTGACAGACAATTGGAATTCAACTATACTCTATTATCATCAAATCAACCGGATATCCTGTGCGAATGTAGAGGAAACAAACGAAAATGAATGAAAATCCTGAAAGAAGTGAGATGTACTATGCGGAACCGATCTATCGTCCCCCCAGCGAGGCATATTCCCTCTTGATCCAGGCCACGGTCGGATGCTCATCGGCTGCCGCTGGCAGGTGCTATTTTTGCAGTTCCTACCTGTTTGAGAAGGAGATACCCGAGAAGCGTTTCAGAATCAGGCCGACCCTCGATGTGATCCGGGACATAGAAATCGCCAGAGAGCATTACGGCACAATAGTGGAAAAGGTATTCCTGCTTGATTCAAATGCCATGATAATCAAGACTCCGGAATTAATCAAGATACTGAATAAATGTTACGAGGAATTTCCGAATCTCAAACAGGTTTCATGCTATTCATGCGCCGGGGATATACTTCGCAAAAGTATGGCAGAGCTGAAGGAAATTAGACAGGCCGGACTGGACCTTGTGTTTGTCGGGCTTGAAAGTGGCGATCAGTCGGTACTGGATCTGATCAATAAGGGAATCAGCGTTGAGGAGCAGATAGACGCTGTTATTAAAGCCAAAGATTACGGCATACGAACATCGGTCACCGTTATTCTGGGCCTTGGCGGGAAAAAGTTTTCGGAGCAGCATGCCGTTAACACCGGAAAGGCGGCTGGGCTCATGAATCCGGACTTTTTCGCTGCTCTGACCCTAATGATAGTGCCCGGCACACCCATGGATGAGATGATTAGAAGAGGAGAATTTGACCCTGTCACAGACCCTGTTGAGCTCCTAAAAGAGCTGGAACTTATGATTTTGAACATCGATTCCCAGGGTCCGGTTGTTTTCCGAACGAATCATGCGTCCAACTATCTTCCTCTCAGAGGGACTCTTCCTGATGATAAGGCAATGCTTCTGGAGACCATACGAAACGCCGCAAAAAATCCTCGTCACCTCAGGTCCGAATCGATGCGAGGGCTTTAGCAATCACCTAAATCCCTTGACAGTCTGTCGGACAAAGTCCGACAGACTGCTAATAAATAGGCCAATCTGAATAATTTATTGATTTTTGCAGAGCAATTAAAGCCGATCATTTTTTCATTCTGACTTCGAATTACCTATAGAATAAATTTCACTATACAAAAGCGGGAATTTCAAGAATCTCGCGACCGATGATCAGTTTCTGTATCTCAGTCGTCGCATCTGGAAATGTCAGACAGCGGGCATCCCTGAAATATCTCTCCACAGGGTATTCATCTGAGAGCCCGTAGGCCCCATGGATTTCGATCGCCTTCGATGTCACCCTTATTGCCATTTCCGTGCAGAATAGCTTGGCCGCGGAAAAGGCAAGGAGACTGCCCTTGCCCTTATCCAGGAGGTCCCAGCCTTTGTAACTTAGAAGCCGGCCACATTCTATCTCCGTGTACATCTCGGCTATCATTTCCTGGATAAGCTGAAATTTGCCTATTAATCTGCCGAATTGTTTCCTGTTTTTTGCATATTCAACGGATTTTTCCAATGCCGCGTCGGCTACGCCTACTGCTATGGTGGCATTGCAGAGGCGACCAAGCCCGATGGTCTCAAGTGTGGCATCCAGACTCGGAGCGGGTTGGCCAAGGATGTTATCCTTCGGGACGCGGCAATTATCAAAGACTATCTCCGCGGAGCTGGCACCTCGTGTACCGAGTTTAGTGTACGCCCGACCAGGACATTCCGAGAATTCCCTGTCGACTACAAAGGTACAAAAATCCTTATTCCCGTCCATGTTTTTCCTTACTGCTGTTACATAAAGTATATCGGCAATATCACCACCCGTGGACCAAGCTTTGGTACCGTTGATCACATATTCGTCTCCTTCAAGAACGGCAGTCGTAGTGATGTCTCTTGAGGCGGATCCAATGTCCGGCTCGGTAAGCGCGTGGGCTCCGATTAGTTCGCCAGAGAGCAGACGCGGCATATACCTGGCCTTTAGTTCGGGAGAGCCAAGCTTATACATGCTGTACCTGCTTACCACGCTCTGCCCCATTTCAAGGACGGCTAGGCTGGCTGAAACACGGGCCAGCTCTTCAAGCAACAGGCCGTAAGACGAAAATTCCAGTCCTTCTCCTCCCTCTTCCTCAGGCACAAGGCCGTTCACGTAACCGAAAGGCATAAGCCTATTTAATAAATCCTTGACAATCTCTTTGGGTAATGAATGATACTTCTGTTCATATTCATTTGTCAGTGGAAGTATTTCCTTTGACAGGAATTTGCGTGCGTTGAGCCTCAGCATTACCTGCTCCTCTGAAAGATCAAAATCCATTAAAGCGCGCCTCCTTTGTAAATATTTTACCGCTTAAAGATTAACTACAATTTGAAGAAAAGGGTATGCTCCCCCGATGCATCGTCTCTTCTGACTATACCTTTTGTTTCCATGTACCGCAGGTGAGCGATCGTTTCTGCTGTTGCAAACCATTTCTGGCTTTCAGGAACCTCTTTCCATGAAGAGTAAGGCAGATCCCAGGAAATTCCGGTCGCTACATGGTATGCGTCTTTTGGCCCGTCGGTCAGGATGTCGAGAATTTCATCGCACCGTTCCTTATGATGATTGATCAGTTCTTGGATACGAATATCCGGGGATCTTATGGCCCGTCTGTGCCCTGGAAGGATAATGTCAATATCAAGAGCTTTCACCTTTTCGAGGCTCTTTAGATATGATATCAGCGGATTTGTATCATCGCTCATAGATCCAACACTGGGTGTAATATTGCAAAGAATATGATCACCCGCAAAAAGCATCCTTTTCTTTGGTTCATATAGACAGGTATGGCCGGGGGAATGACCGGGCGTATGCACGCACAGGAATGAATAGGGACCGAATGCTATCTGATCGCCATCCCTTACGGCAATCAGATTCAGTTCAGGCCTCCATGCGAAACTGCGCGCACCTCCTGCCAGCAGTTGATTAAGGGCTTGATCCAATATCGCTGCGGGAAATCCGTAACCTATCATATACCTTGAGGCAAAACTGAATCCGTGTCCGTCAAAATTCCTCACAGCTTTGATCTCTTCACTGCCAAGGTAGATCTTGTGCTTGGGTGACGCTAGCGCTCCCACAAGACCTATATGATCAGAATGAAAGTGAGTGATAAAAAGATCCAGATTGTCGAGTTGTATTTTTAGGTATGAGAGGGCATTCTGTATAACCTCCAGGCATTCGTTCCTGTTCAGTCCCGTGTCAATCATTAGACCTTTTTTACCGTCTTTTATCACGTAGGAATTGACATACCCAAGAGGGATTCCGCTAAGCGGCACCTTGATGCGGTACAAATTATCTTCAAGTTTATCTACTGCTATCTTCACATTCGCTACTCTTTCTCAGGGAGTTTGAAATCTTTATCACGTTGAATCTATCCAGTGTCCGTGGACACAATATGATATAAAAAACTTTTATTCTCATTAAGACTTGCTTCAAGGTTATAAATATAATATTATATCGATCGGTCGATAAGGTGTCAAGAACTATGTCCCAATCCAAATGCGCCATCTGATTTTTAATTGCTGAGGTGATCTGCTTCAGAAGGTGCCTTAGGATCTGCTATCGCGAATGGGACTGTTTATAAATATCGCTAAAAATGAATGAAAGTCTAAATCTTATTAGGAAACTGTCCTATAAAGTCCGACAGTCTCTGGAGGAGGTAATGAAATGGAATTCGGAAGTATGGATCTAGTTGTTAAAGATCCCAATGTGGCTTTGCAGACATACTTAAAAATGTTCGGAACAAACAATATTTCACAGGTAATCAAACTGAAAGGCTTAAATGATGGTGTGAATATTATTGATGGCTATTTGCTTAAAACAAGACCGGTAAATCTTGGCATATATACCCCCAGGAGCTGCTCTTCACCGATGGGGCAATATCTGAGTACATACGGTGAGGGGATTCACAATATCACGCTTTATATGGGGCAGGATGAGTTTGAGCAGACCTATCTCAGATATAAAGAGAAAGACATGAAAGTATCGCCGAGGGTTTTATATATCGGAAAGTTCAGCGAGGCGGTGTTCTGGCTGGAGGAAGGCGGGATTCAAGGTGTGCCGGTAAAATTTGCCACGAGGTGCTATCATGGCCTTACGATCTGGAAGGATACGGATTACCTGGATACTCCGCAGAAATTCGAGGCAATGGAAATTACCGACCAATATTTTATGCCGAGAGTCACCCTGGGTACTGTAATGATCACTGTCAAGGATTGGAAGAACCAACCGGATATCTGGTCTGATCTTCTTTCAATGCCGATCATAAGAACCGGTAATATCTCGACCCGGGAAGACGGTGAGGTCAATGACGGGCGCGGTAATATCTTTATACCGATTAAATTTCGTTTCGCGGGTAAAGGGGCCATCAATTTATATTGCGCCGTTAATGATGACGCGCCTATAAACAAGGCCTTGACCAAGAGAGGGCGGACATCCATGTATCATAGTATCTGCTCTTACATAGTTCGTGACAAAGCACATGAATATTGGGAGCGCCTGGATGCTGCCGGTTTTGCGATGGTTGACCCGAAGCCCAAGCTAAATGAAGACAAAGGCAACGGAAACTATTTCTATTTTATTCATCCATACAGCACGCACGGTGTGCTCGTAGAGATCGTTTCAGCTTACAACATGGATGAGCAGGGGCGGTTCAGCTTTGATTGGAGTGATACTCAGGTATCTATGGTATCCCTTGACTAGGATAAATTATTAAATATTCAACGCGAGTGGAACAATTACGGGATCACCTAAATATTTCAAGGGCATAAGCGTTGCAACGGAAGCCCTTATGGACAGGACAGGCTTTTCGGCAAAAGTGGATTGGGGTAAACTCAAGCTCAAAATCGGCGAGGCCGCTGAAAAAGATCTCTATTTAAAAAAATACGCATCAGTCGAAGGATGGAGTCCTTTATGCGCATGTCCGGATACGCAGGAACAATATTGAAAATAAATCTGTCAAACGAAAAAAATACCAGATTATCGACATATGATTATTCCACGCGTCTTCTGGGCGGAAGGGGCATCGCGGCCAAGATTTACTGGGATGAGGTGTCGCCGGAGGTCAGGGCCTTTGATCCTGAAAATTATCTGATCTTTATCACCGGGCCACTGGCAGGCTTCACACGATTTGCAGGTTCACGCTGGCAGTTGTGCGGCAAATCACCTGAGATGGAACCGGAATCATTTTCATACGCCAATTTCGGGGGAAGCTGGGGCGCTTGGCTGAAATTTGCCGGTTATGACGGACTGGTGGTCACGGGCAAGGCGGAGCGACCGGTTTATGTCTACATGGATGAACGAGATACGGTTGAGATAAGGGACGCATCTTTTCTTTGGGGTAAGACCACGGTTGAGACACAGGCCGCCTTAAAAGAGAGGCTGGGGAAGACTGTCAAGACCGTTCAGATCGGTCCGGCTGCCGAGAACCTGGTTTTATTCTCCACGATACTTGCCGAGGATAACTCGTCGGGCTCAAGCGGATTCGGCAGCGTTATGGGCTCAAAGAACCTGAAGGCAATTGCAATTAAGGTTGATGAGAGAAAGAAGCCGGTTGCGGCTGATCCTGACATGCTAAATTTACTGGGTAAAGAGGTATTAAAGTTAAAAAAGGAAAATGATGAAAGCGGCCATCAGAAAACGCTTATCGGTGATCTGACCGCCTGCTTCGGATGCATAAACGGGTGCAGCAGGAGGACATACAGGGCGGAAAATAATGAAAGCTTTAAGTCCTTTTGCCAGGCGACGAAATACTATTTGGACGCGGCAATGAAATACAGCAGGAACATACTGCCCGGGAGCGTAAGTGATGAATACGGCGCGGCGATGAAAGACAATAAGGACATAGGCGAGGTCTGCCGGCTGGCCACGAGGCTGTGTGATAAATACGGACTGGATACCATTGTTATGGAGGGCCTCTTAGAATGGATTGATAAATGCCATGAGGCGGGTATCCTGACCGAAGAGGAGACAGGACTTCCTCTGTCCAGGATCGGAAGCACCGGGTTTATCGAGGAGCTTGTGAGGAAGATAACTTATCGTGAAGGTTTTGGGGATATTCTTGCACAGGGCACGATCAAGGCTGCCGAGCAAATCGGGAGGGGCGCGATGAAACTCATAAGTCCCGGTACAGCCACCAGGGCAAGCGAGTGCAAAGACTATGATTCGAGACTGATCCTGGCAAATTCCCTGTTATATGCCACGGAACCAAGGCGGCCGATCCAGTTGCTGCATGCAATCGCGTTTCCTTTAAGAAGATGGGTCTGGTGGCGGAATCAGGCATACGATGATTCTTTTCTTTCAAGTGATATTTTCAGGGATATCGCGGAGAAATACTGGGGGGGACCTGTTGCGGCAGATTTATCCACCTATGAAGGAAAGGCGTTAGCGGCTATCAAGATTCAGGATTATGGGTACATAAGGGAGAGCGCTATTTTCTGTGACCTTGCCTGGCCCATTCTCCAGGTACATTCTCCTGAGAGCCATATCCGTATGGGCACTGTCGAGAGCCGCATTATTTCCGCGGTAACGGGCATGGATATGGGTGAGCAGGAGTTATTGAAAACAGGGGAAAGGATTTTCAATCTGCAGAGGGCTGTACTCATGAGACAGGGATGGGGCGGAAGAGCGGGAGACAGACTTTTAGATCATTTACATGAAGATCCTCTGGAAGATAATTTATACTTTTCACCGGGCTGTATTGTCCCTGATAAAAACGGTGAGGCGGTTTCCCTGAAGGGATCGGTAGTGAAAAGAGATGAGTTTGAAAATATGAAGAGCGAGTATTACGATCTTCGTGGATGGGACAGGGAAACCGGGTTTCAGACAAAAGAGAAGCTCGAGGATTTAGATCTTCACGATATAGCGGAAGATTTGGAGATGAAAGGGCTCTTAAGATAATAACTTATTGCTGGAAATCACGATAATAAGGAGAATATAAGATTCATGGACGCAATTATCGGCCAAGGCAGGGTTTCAAAAAGGGAATACGGGATCATCTCAGAGCGAAATATCAAGGCACGAATGAGCGACGGGGTAGAGATTAATGTAAACCTCTTCCGCCCTGACAGTGATGAAAGATTTCCGGCCCTGGTTGCCATGGCCCCGTTTCATCTGGCGTACCAGGATGAATATATATGGCCTTCCGCTGCCAGAAGCTCGCGGGTTAACGGCAGCCCCACGGTTAATATTGAGTCGATTCCGAGGGATTTTTTCGTGCGCAGGGGTTATGTAAAAGTTACAGGAAGTTCGCGTGGAACCGGGGGCTCAGGCGGGGTATATCAATATGTGAGTGAACGCGAGATCAAGGATATTTCAGATCTTATCGAGTGGGCGGCGGATCAGCCCTGGTGCAATGGCAATGTAGGCATAGGAGGAATCGCCTATTATACTGCCTTAGCCCCCCAGGTCGCGGCCCTTCAGCCGCCGCACCTGAAGGCCATTGCCTCCATGTTCTCTTTCTGGGATGATTACCGTGATTTCTGGTGGAAGGGAGGGATACTGGCCAACGGGTTTCTCAAGTGGGTGAATAATCTGGCTAACAACGACATCCATTCGGACAGGAGCGTCCTGCTTGACGAACTGGGTGAAGAAAGGTTTAGAGCGGCGTTGGAACGGGCCCTGTCGGACAGGGACATAAGCGCGGATCCCGGGCTTGTGGAGGTCTTAAAAGATCCTTTTAAGCCAGGCCATGCGGCTGTTCTGGATATTCTCCTTCATCCCCTGATGTGCCCTTACTGGGAGAAACGGGGAAGCGTGATTGATTTTGATAAGATCAAAGTTCCGGTTTATGTGGGAGTTGTATCCCACCGTCCCGGTGGGATGATTCACTGGCCGGACATGAAAGTTCCAAAGAAGATGGTTTATGTGCCCCCTGCCTATGTTGACAGGCCGTTTTACCAGTTTTCCTGGGAGCTGTTACGGTGGTTTGATTACTGGTTAAAGGGCCTTGACACGGGAATTATGGACGAACCCGCCGTCAGGATATTTGTCCCGGGGTCGGATACATGGCTGACAGCGGAGGATTTTCCTGTTCCGGGCACGAAGTGGATACCTTTCTGCCTGCATGAGAACCACAGCCTTTGCGAGATAGAACCATGGCCTGAGGCAGGATCATCTTCTTATGACGACAGCCCTGAGAACCGCGGCTTTTTAAAATACTCTTCGCCGCCGATTGTGGAGAACACGGAGATTGCGGGACTTGCTTCATTGAATCTGTATGCCTCATGCAGGGGAGTGGATATGAATATATTCGCGGGTATATATGACGCCGATCCCGACGGTAAGGAGACGTGTTTATGCCGGGGTTACCTTAAGGCGTCTCACCGGGAAATTGACCATGAATTATCAAAGCCCTGGCACCCTGTTCACACGCACATGGATCCCAGGCCCGTGATACCCGGGCAGGTGGTTGAGCTTTCCATAGCCTTTTCTCCCATATCATTTTCGTTCAAGGCCGGGCATCGTATCGTTCTCAAGTTAAGCGGCGCCGATGATGAACCGGAGAATCTGTTCCAGACAGGGCAGTACCATCTGACGAGCCGTACTCCAAACACCATAACCGTTTATCATAGCGCCGAATACCCGTCTCACCTGCTGCTCCCGATCACCAAAGGTAATATCGTAGGCACTTATGTCTCAGGCGGAGATATAAGCCTGAAGACAAAGGAGTTTATGAAACTGGAATAAACTAATCACATCTCTCCATTAAAAAGCTTCAGGTATTTTCCATAGCCTTCTTTCTCCAGATCCTCTTTTGGAATAAATCTGAGTGCGGCGGAATTAATACAGTATCTTAACCCAGTCGGAGGAGGTCCGTCATTAAATACATGCCCCAGGTGAGAGCCAGCGTATCTGCTGCGCACCTCAATCCGGTTCATGAAAAGGCTGCGATCCTCTTTTTCAATAATGTTTTCGTTCTCCAGGGGTTTTGAAAAACTTGGCCAGCCTGTGCCTGAATCGTATTTGTCAAGGGAACTGAAAAGGGGTTCTCCGGATACAATATCCACATAGATCCCTGCCCTTTTATTTTTCCAGTATTCATTATCAAAAGGACGTTCAGTTCCATTCATTTGTGTGACATCATACTGCAAGTCTGTCAGGATTTTACGCAGGACGTCGTCAGAGGGTTTCGTGTATTTATTTTTTTCTCTGATACCTTCATTTTCGTCGTCGTCCTGCCACATCTTTTTAAGGAACTGGTCTCGCCCTGAATTCCACCGGTAGAATTTGTATTGTATCGGGTTGGTTTTGCAATAGTCCTGGTGGTAATCTTCAGCCTCATAAAATATCTTAAACGGGATTATGTCTGTTACGATAGGTTTATCAAAGATGCCCGATGCTTCAAGCTCATTTTTTGATTTTTCGGCTTTTCTCTTTTGCTCCTCATCGTGGTAAAAGATAGCACTCTTGTATTGTTCACCCCGATCAACAAATTGCCCGCCAGGATCGGTCGGATCAATATGGCGCCAGAAGAATTCAAGAAGCTCGTCATAGGTAATGATATCAGGATCATAGGTTACCTTTATTGCTTCAAGATGGCCTGTTCCACCCCCTGAGACTTCATTATATGTCGGATTTTCTTTGTGTCCTCCGGTATATCCTGAGATAACCTCTAGAACCCCCTCGAGTTTTTCGAAATCAGATTCAGTACACCAGAAACAACCGCCGGCAAATGTCGCAGTATCTCTGTTCATATCTTTATCTCCCATTTTTGCGGGAATGTTTTTAGGAGTATTTCCATCTTCCGCAAACGATAGAATATCCAATAGAAAAAACAACAGAATTGATATAATCAATATAAGTGATGTGTTTTTCATTTTTTTCCTCCTTTCGCGTATTCAATACCCTTTTAAGATAAATCCTCAAATTCACACTTTCATCATGTATTTATAAATTTTTTATCACAAAATCCCGATCGAACATTTCGACTGTAATATGTGGTATAGGTAATAAAAGCCGTATTTTATAAACGACGGCATATATTATTGCGTATGATCATTGTCATTCTTCGGCCTGAACGAAGAATCCAGCCTTTTTAAACAGGTAGATCCTGCGATCAAGTCGCAGGATGACATTATAAGAAGATTTTTATTTTGAAAAAATTAGCAATTATTTAATGCGCTTTGTATAATTATCTGATGATATTTGATTAATAGCTGGGTCAGGTTCGCTCTTGGCAGGAATAAAGAATTAGAGGGCATTATCAACAGGGATATGGAATACCGAATAATACACCACGGAATAACGATTTTTCCTTGAATTATCCGAAATCTGATTTATTCTATGAATCTGTCAAAAGAAGATCATCAGACTTCCAAATTAAATACCAAAGGAGGAAATAATGGGGAACAAGGTTACTGTTAAGATTCAACCGGAAAAAGGAACAGAAGAGATGTTTTTTCTTCAGCAGGACCTGAAAAAAATGAAAGAACTCAGAGAAAGATGTCTAAAAGAGGCAACCGAAAGGTATCGTGAAGAACATAAATATCACTGTTTCAGATGCGGATCAAAAAGTCTTGTGGAGATTGACAGAGGTGATGTTAAGATTGATATATGCATCAATGAAGATTGCGGTGCGGTTCATCTGGATCCGGGAGAGCTCGAGCGGATCCTCAAAGATGAAAAGGTCCTTGGTTCAATAAGAAAAGCCTTTCTGGATGTTTTTAAATAGCGATGATAGTATAAGATATTAAGGAAGGGCATATGACCCTTTTTTATCAATGAGAATAAGTGACGGGTAAGATAGAAAATCCGGTAATTGTTATCCCTGGGGTAACGGGAACCTCCTTACATGATGACTATCCGTCAAAGTCCAGGACATCAGTGCCCCAAGGCTTAAGGTAAAAAAGTTCAAAACATCGATGACCCGATAAAATATTTTAAATTAAGCGGTAAATTGATAAAAAAATAATATAATATTAACCAACTAATTTAATACTTCCATATTTATTATAATAGTCTATCCAGAGGTTTTTAATATCAGGAGAAATTTTATCTTTGACCATTGAGAAGATTTCGGCCATCGATAATATAGGAAATACCTGAAATCCATATTTTCGTGACAGGTATTCCGTTGCACTCAAATCCTCCACTTTATCTCTGTCCCCCATTTTCTCTTGCCTATCTGCGACGAGAACTAATCCGACTATAGTGTAATCTCCGAGTAAATTTATTTTATCTATTGACTCAAATTTAGTTTTGCCGGTAGTTATTACATCATCTATTAAAAGTATCTTTTGTCCGGTCTTAAAAAAGCTTGCACCTACAATAGTTTTATCCGAATTAACATCACCATAACTTTTCTCTTCTTTTCGATCATACAAAAATCGCTTGTTGATATTAAATAACTCGTATAACCCCTCACATGCTAGGCATGCTAAAGTTATACCTTTATAGGCTGGTCCAAAAATAAAATCAAAGTCTTCAATTTTTTTTGATTTTAAGAGATTCGAAATATGACAACCAAGAGCATTTTTTAATATTGCAATGGATTTTCCCTCGATCATCGATCCGGTATTAATGAAATTAGGTGAAATCCTTCTGCTTTTAAAGGTAAACAGTTCGTTAGAATTTTTTGCGATTTTTAAAGAACCGGATTCAATTAAATTGTCTAAAAGCTCCTTTTTATATTTCACAGGAATAAACCTTTCAAATTAAATGGGAAGTCACTAGTCAATTTAAGCGATCTTATTTTCGTTGTATCAAAATTGTGCTTGATTACTTATCACCAAGAAGCATCTGCAACAAAGCCATCCGAACGAATAGCCCGTTTTGTGCCTGCCTGAAATAAGCTGCCCGATCATCTTCATCGACCTCGAGTAAAATCTCGCCAACTCTTGGCAACGGGTGCATGACTATGGCTTTGTCCTTCATCGACTTAAGAGTTTTTTTACCTATTATATACGCCGCAATCTCCTGCTCAGTGACCAAGGCTCCCCGCTCCTTCTGGATCCTTGTCTGATATACGACATCAACTTTGCTGACGACATTTCTTAGATCAATATCCTCGGTAAACCAAACATTATGCCGCTGGAGATAATCTTTAATATCGTCCCTCATTCTGATCGACTCAGGAGAAACGAAATAGATGTTAACATCTTGAAATTTGCCTATAAGATAAGAGAGTGACCTAACGGTTCTGCCATTCAACAGATCCCCGACCATTGCGATGGAAATTCCGGATATTTTTCCGAACTCTTTCCATATCGTATAAAGGTCTAGGAGCGCCTGAGTCGGGTGTTGCCCTTTCCCGTCTCCGGCATTAATGATTGGAGCCATAGAAACTTTAGA
>JAFGDF010000297.1 GCA_016932235.1 Deltaproteobacteria bacterium
CAAACATCAGGGCGGATAAATATCATCATTATCGGCGAACAGCTGGGATTCTAATTTATAATTCAGCAAACTTATAGAAACCCTTTTTTTCCGAATGCCGCCATTATATCTCCCCGGCTGATTACTCCCACAAGCTTTTTGCCGTCGGCTGCATCTGTAACGGGCAGGATTGCAAAATTGCCGGAAACGATCTTGCCCAGCGCCGAAAAAAGCGTTTCGTCTTCGGTTATTGTGACCACCTTTCTTGTCGCAATGTCCCCGACCTTAAAAGGAGTATTATCTTTTGACGCCTCCAGGAAGTCAGATAGTGAGACTATCCCCACAAGCCTGTGTTTTGAGTCAATAACTGGAAAACTGGGATATTTCTCCTGGAAAATGATTTCCTTTAATTCATCCTGGTCCATATCTTCATTGACGGATATGATGTCCCGGTTCATTGAGTCTTTTACATCGATCCTTTTTAACATTGTGTTGACATCATCACCAGTGGAATGAGGTTCCGGTCTGCCGGATTTAAGTTCCTCAATACGCTGGTTATAATGCTGAATAACCTCTCTCCTATCAAGCATGCCTAATAATTCGGAGTGATCTTCATCTTTTACCACGGGAATTCTATGCAGATTTCGGATAGTGAACTTTTTGAAAACCTCATTCAGGTCCTCTGATGGAGTGGTATATATAACTTCGGAATCGGCGATATCCTTCATTATAACCACATTGTCGATCTCCTGGTTGAACAGAACGCCGCGGATGTCATTAATGGAGAAAATTCCTGTTAATTTTTTGTGTTTATCAACAACGGGAAAATAATATTGCTGGCTTGCCTGGAAGATCTCTTTAAATTGGTCAAAAGGCAGGTCTTCGGGGATTAGCTGTACTTTTCTGAGATGTGGCAAGAGGTCTTTGACTTTTATGGTCGAAAGTATATCTACAAAGAATTCACCGAGATGCGCGTTCGATTCTATTTTGGTCCTTACCTGTTTGACATAAATAGTCCATTTACTGGAGAGGATGTATCCAACAGTACAAACCATTAAACTGGGAAGCAGGAGGCGGTATGAGTTGGTCATCTCGCTTACGAAAATAATGGTTGAAAACGGCGCGTTTGAGACTACGCTGAAGAATCCTGCCATGCCTACAACGACAAAGGCGCCGGGCTGGGTGACGATTTCCGGTATTATCGCATGAAAGATTCTGCCTACCGCGCCACCCAGAGAGCCGCCTATGACGATCGAAGGCCCGAATACGCCACCGCTTCCGCCTGAACCTATTGAAAAAGATGTTGTCAGTATTTTCCCCAACGCGATGCCGATAAGGATCATCACGGGGAGCTGATTGTCAAGGGCCATCTGGGCGTATCCATATCCAAAGGAAAGGGTCTGAGGCAGAAAAAATCCTATGATACCGGTGCATAAACCTCCAATCGCAGGTTTAAAATGATTTGGAATTTTTATGGACTTTGCGAGGTCATTCACGCCGTAGAAGCATTTTATGTATAGTATCCCGGCCCCGACCAGAATGAAGACCAGAACAAGATAGGGCCCGAGCTCCAATGGATTCTGAAAGACAAAATTCGGCGATTCAAAAAGCGAACCCCACCCGAAAACAAGGCAAAAAAAGCAGTAGGCCACGACCGACGAGATTCCCGCAGGGATGAGCACATCTGATTCAAATTCAGGGTACCTGTAAAGGACTTCCGCGGCAAACAGAGCCGCTGCAAGGGGGGCACGGAAGATGCTGCCTATACCGGCAGCCATACCTGCAGCCAGCATAATCCGTCTTTCCCGGTCGGAAAGGCCCAGTTTTGTGGCGAAAAAAGAACCGAACCCCGCGCCTATCTGTGCAATAGGCCCTTCACGGCCGCCTGAGCCACCTGTTGTAAGAGTGATTGCCGAGGCCATAGTCTTAATAATGGGTATCCTTCCACGGATAAATCCCCCCTTATTATGATAGGCCTCGATAGCGGCATCAGTCCCATGACCTTCCGCTTCCGGGGCAAATGTGTAAACAAGCCAGCCGCTGATAAGCCCGCCTATGGCAGGAATAAACAACAATATCCATCTGTTAAAAATGGTTTGGGTCGGGTGAAAGAGGTGTCCTTCGCCTGCCGGAGTCGGTGGTCGATAACCGGCAAGAAGGTCCAGAAAAAAGTGAACGCCTAATTGACAAAGATAATGAAAGAGGATAGCTCCTAAACCCGCTATCAACCCTATCAGGATATAATAGGAAAACCATCTGCTGGCTCTTTTTATCCTGCTAAATGGTAAATTTCTAAAAGCTGTATTAATATTAGTAAACATCTCGCTTTTTTTCGAAAACTTTTTGAAAATTGACAGTATTTTGGCGCTTTTTATAATATTGTTGATTGAGTCAGTCAAGGCTAAATCCTTTTTAAGAGCCTTCTCCATATCCATAGTTTTACTGGTGACTGCTGATAATATCTGTTATAATTAAAAAATATGGTTCTTCTCCAATTTAATTGAAGGAATCACCCAAAAATATACACCAGGTTTATATTTAGCCTGATGGTTAAAAATCGCAGCGTGGGAAACTCTTTTTACGGTCGAACTCGTTCCTGGCTGGTTTAACGCATAAAGCCTTACGAGGCGGGCGGCGGATCATCTCAGTCATCGTCAGGACGGATCTGGGTCGAAAAACCCGGGAGCATTCCGCCCGCTCTCCGAGGCGTAGGCTCTACGAGCCGGAGGCTTGGCATGCACCTTACACAATTATCCTGCTTCTAAGGCTTTCGCCGATAAAAAGAGTTTCCCATGCTGCGATCCAGACCACCGGATTTAGGATTATTGTTATCTTATTAGGCCTGTTTAGAGTCATCCGGTATAATTCTCTATGAAGGGGGCATAGGAGCTAAGAATGGTAATTAATAAGCATAAGGGTGTTATCGCGATCCTGACGGGAGGCGGCGATGTTCCGGGTTTAAATCCTGCTATTAGAGCCATCACCATCCGGGCTATAAGGGAAGGGTATAAAGTTATAGGTATCCGTCATGGCTGGGAAGGCACCATTGAAATGATCCCTGACAAGGATGCCGATAACACGGAGCACTACCAGATCCTCACCGAGGAGATAGTTAATAAAGCCGGGCGTACCGGGGGTACGTTTCTTCATACCTCCCGGGTTCGCCCGAGCCATGTCTCCAAGGCTAATGTGCCGGGACACCTGCGGGACAGGTACAGCAATGAGATGAATGATCTCACACCTGAAGTGATTAAAAACCTGGATTTTTTGGGCATAGAGTACCTGATTCCGATAGGCGGCGACGATACGCTCAGCTATGCGGTAAGATTATACCAGGAGGGCGTAAAGGTGGTCGCTATTCCCAAAACAATGGATAATGACGTCCCCGGCACCGATTACTGTATCGGCTTCAGCACGTGTGTCACCCGGACGATTTCCATGACAAACAGTCTCCGCACATCAGCGGGTTCACATGAGCGCTTCCTCGTTATTGAGGTATTCGGGCGTTATGCGGGGTTTACCGCCATGATTCCCACAATGGCTGGCGCGGCAAATCGCTGTGTCATACCGGAGCATAAGTTTGATATTGATCTTCTCGCTGAACTGCTGGTCCAGGATCGGTTCAAAAATCCGAGCAGGTATTCCGTGGCGCTGGTTTCCGAAGGCGCCATGTTTGAAGGAGGGGAGATGATCTTTAAAGAGGCAAGGATGGATGCCTATGGTCATAAAAAGCTGGGTGGAATCGGGGACCTTGTCTCTTCTGAATTAAGAGAGCGCGCCGCAAAATTTAACAGAGGAAAGCCCATCGATATTATTAACCAGAAACTTGGCTATCTCGTGCGATGCGGTGACCCTGATGCGATTGACTCAATTGTTCCGATGGCATACGGCAATCTGGCGCTGGATTTGATACTGGATAAAATCCATGGCCGCCTTGTGGTGCTGAAAAACGGGCGGTATGGTAATATTCCGATTGAGGTAGTTGTGAGCTATAAGAAAATGGTTAATGTGAAGGAGCATTTTGATATCGAACGCCTGAGGCCTTATTATAAAAGCTTTGAGATGAAACCCCTGTTTATAATGACCAGTTAGAGGCCTGCTGGAATTTATTCGACAGCCTCCTAAAAAAATACCTGATATTCTATAAAGGATAAAGAGGGGAGAAGTCACGGGGCAGGGTTTTCTGCGGTTCCATTTATCATCTGCGCGGGCATCCGCACCGCTATTACACGCCCTCGCGCGCAAACCTCTCCCCCGGCCGATACCGTAGCGCTTACCACAACCTTCCGGCCCTTGAGCTCTTCAATCTTCCCTCGGATTTCAAGCGGCATGCCAAGCGGTGTCGGACGCAAATACTCGACCTCCAGTTTCGCGGTGACGAAACGCAGCGGCGGATCAGTTCCCATCTCACGACCCTCTTCCCTGTACGACGCAGCCGAAGCGGTGCCCGTGCCATGGCAGTCGATTATCGAAGCGATCAGGCCGCCATAGACGTAACCGGGAATCGCAATGTGGTATGGTTTGGGATGGAAGATCGCAACTGTCTCCTCACCGTCCCAGTAACTTTTAATCCGCAGACCGTGATCGTTGAGTCGACCGCAGCCATAACAATAGCTCAGTTCATCCGGATAGTAGTCCTGAAATGATTTCTTATACATATACTTTCTCTTTGTTTGATTTTAAATTTTTATATAAATCCGTTTCCCGCGATCAGGCGTGTGGAGCGCTTTGACTGCCTGCTGAAGCCCTGCATGTGCCGTGCCCGGCAAGGCGAACAGGTGTCGGCGCAGGCAGGTCGCGTCCATTTTTATCAGGCAGGCGGAGCGTGGCCATGCGCGATACCTTTAAAGGCGAGAAAGAAAATATTCAACCGTTATACGGGTCATCCTCTCCAAAATTCAGCGTGCGCCAAAGTCAGCAGCTTATGGGGATTGACAGCGTGAAGGTCGTTCCTTTATCCGGAATACTTTTAACCTTGATCTCTCCTCCGCAGGATTCAACGATCTCCTTGACCATGGAAAGACCCAGTCCGGTTCCCGTAACTTTACGTGTTTTTGGATGTTTTACACGGTAAAACCTGTTGAAGATTTTTGCATGTTCTTCAATGGGAATTCCTATGCCATGATCTTCAACCACTATCTCAAGAATGCCGCCTTCAATCCTGGAAGTGATATTAACCGTACCTCCATCAGGAGAATATTTTACCGCATTGCTGATAAGGTTGTTTATTATTAATTCAATTTTTTTAGGATCAGCCTTAATTGGTTTAATGTTATGAAAGGTGAAGACAATCTCCGAATTTTGACTTTCCGCCTGCGGCCTGATGAGGGCAACAGTTTCTTCAATTATGCGGGCGACATCAGTTAAAGCAACCTGGTCAACACCTGTGTCGTTTTCCATGTTCGCCATGTTCATCAGATCATTGATTAGTTCCAGAAGCCCGTCTGTTTTGTTAATGACCCTTTTTAGAAATTCTTTCTGCTTTTCATTTAGGGGCCCTGTCAATCCATCAAGAAAAACAGTGTTTATCTGCCTGATGGCTGAGAGTGGGCTGCGGAGTTCATGGGTAACCATATTGATAAAATCGGACTTCATCCGGTCAACCTGCCTGAATAACGTAATGTCTTCAATAACCGTAACCGTTCCGGCTATTTTCCAGAAGACCTCCCTGTCAGGTTCAAAGGCGGCTGCTGAGATACTCCTCAATATCTTTTCACCCGCCCGGATTTCGTGAGAAGTGAACTCATTTTCTTTATGATCTGATGACTGAAAATCTTTAAGCAGGTTTATGAATGATTCATCTTTTAAGACCTTTTCAACAGGAACTGGAGTTGTTACTTCATCGGGTATTGAAAGCAGCCTTTTCAGGGCAGGATTAAGAAGAACTATTTCCATGTTCATGTTCGTTACCATTACACCATTGGGAATATAACCGACTATGGTTCTCAGTCGACTTTTTTCGATGTTGAGGTCATAAAGATTCTTTTTATATTCTTCCTGGAAAAGACGCGCTTTGGCCTCAAGTTTGTTCTTCTCCACAGCCTTGGCAACAATCATAAAGAAGTAATCCGTGTCAAAGGGTTTGGCTATAAAATCATAAGCCCCCCTCTTCATGCAGGATACTGAATTTTCTATATCGCCATGCCCTGTCAGCATTATGACAGGTAGATCCGGATGCTTTTCACGAATTATCTCCAGGGCCTCATCTCCCGACATCACAGGCATCTTGAGATCAAGAAGGACGAGGTGGGGATTCTCGTTCGTGATCACTTCAAGCGCAACAAAACCATTCTCAGCGGTTACAACCTCATAACCCCTGCCGGTAAGCAGTCTGCTGCAGGAACTACGGAAATCAGCCTCGTCATCGACAATAAGTATTTTATCATTTTTTTTCATGACACCTATTTATTTGGATCCTGATACGGCCTGGGCAATATTATAGCAAGAATTTGAGATCCTTTCAAAAGCGGTCATTATGTTTACAAAAATCATACCCTGGTCGACACCGCATATTTCCTTCTGGAGACGCGTGAGGTGCTGCACCTTCATTTCATCATCCATCTTCTGGATTTTAATCCTGTTCTCAGATGCATTGCTGATGATTTCTTTATCTTCATTTTTCATTGACTCCAGGACAAGATCGATGAACATTTCAGCTTCATTGGATATTTTCAGATAATCCCTGATGCCTTCATCAGAGAAAAAGAGATTCTGCTCAAAATACTTTTCAAGCGATGAGGCTATATCTTCCACTGCGTCGCCTATCCTTTCCAGGTTGTTCACAATCCGAAGCAGTGAGCGGACCTCCGTGGATTCCTCGGGGCTGATGGAGCTCTGTGTCACTTTGACAAGGAACTGGGTCAGCTCTTTTTGCCGAAGGTCAATAATGTCCTCTTTTTTCCGCCATTTTGCTAATTCATTTACCTGCCGCTCATGAATAGAGTAAACGACTTTTCTGAACATAACCTGTACAAGTTCACCCATCCTGCTCAGCTCAAGTCTGGCTTTTGCGATGGCCACTGAAGGAGAATCGATATATTTCGTGTTAATATATTTTATATGATAGAAGTCGTCCAGCAGGTCTGTCTCTTTTATTTTATGAGGCGTAAGCCAGATAGTCACTTTAATCAAATAGGGCAGCGCAAATAGAAAGATGAGCGCGTTTATTATATTAAACATTGAGTGTGAATTGGCGATATACCTCGAAATATTCTGATTTTCACCATTAACAATGAGATCCGGGGGGCCGGACATCATGATCTCGCTTGTCACAAAAATGACAAGCCTGAGAAAAAAAGGGAAGAATGCAATAATGATCAAAACTCCAATAACGTTGAAAAGAGAATGCGCGTTGGCCGTCCGGCGGGCGTTGACATTAAAGCCGATGCTCGCAAGCTGGGCCGTGATTGTTGTTCCGATATTCTCTCCCATTATAAGTGAAATGCTTGTCTCAATATTAATAAGTCCCTGACTTGCCAATGCCATGGTGATGCCAACGGTTGCGCTTGAGCTTTGAAGTATCATTGTTAACAGTGCGCCTGATAGAACGCATAAGATCATACCCGAAAAAGTTTCCGCATTGAACTTTGTAAAAAGGGATATGAAGGCGGGGTCATCCCTGAAAAGTGAAAAACCTGATTTCATGGTCGCAAGACCGTAAAAGACCAGACCAAAACCCAGCAGCACTTCTCCAATATAGACTCTTTTCCCCTGGCCTGAAAAAAATTTCAGGATCGCTCCTGCCCCAATGGACGGTAGGGCGTATGCGGTAACCTGGAACGCGATCAGTTGAGCGGTTACCGTAGTTCCTATATTGGCACCCAGTATCACGCTCACCGCCTGTGTAAGGTTCATTAGCCCGGAATCGACAAAACTGACCAGCATGACCGTTGTGGCGCTTGAACTCTGGATGATACCTGTCACTATGGTACCGACGCCGCAGCCAATAAATCTGTTGCTGGTGACCAGGGTCAATATGTGTCTCATCTTTTTTCCGGAAACCTTCTGAAGCCCCTCGGACAGGATTTTCATGCCAAAGAGGAACATTCCCAGGCCTCCCAGTAATTGAAAAAACAAGTCGATCATAGTCTATTTTTTTCAGCAAATATTATATTTTGTTTTTGGCGATATTTATTTCTAATCTTGTTCATCGCAGCCGGTAAATGAAAAAATATGCATTTTTGAAATATAATCGTTTTTTAAATCTTTGTGGCAGCCTGCCGGCCAAAGTCCGGCAGGCTGCTAGCCTTCGAATGGCGCTTTCAGCCCCAGCATTTCCAGGGCGTCTTTAAGAAGGATCATTCCAACAACCTTATTGTTTCGAGTCACGGTTATTTTTTCAAGGTTATGGTCCAGCATCAGTTCAACGGCGCGGATTAATTTGTCATCAATAGATACATACGGGATGACGGACAAGCCTTCGTCGAAGGGAACAAGAATTTCTTGAATTTTTTTAGTTTTCATATTTAACTGCTTTGAAATTTTATAAACAGAACCAGGCCAAACACAAAAAAAGCAAAATATATGCCAGGATACAAATAGACTGATCTGACAGTGATCTTGCAGAGGATTTAAGCGGAAATTGTAACCCGTCTATTCCCTTTTTTAAGAAATATGTAACCTGAGTGTTTACATAAACACCTAAAAGGATATTCTATGGCAGCTCTTACGGAAAGATTCAGTTAACACTACCTGTAAACCAGGGGGAGACACTCATTAACGGCAATTCGGAAAGTGAAAACCGGAAAAAGTAAAAAAAACAGTAAGATACAAGAAAAGATATCAAAAAATCCATGATTTCAAATATTGGCATATAACTTGATAGTAATCTACGTTTGACAAGCGTACAATTTGGAGGATCTGATCTCTATGAATCTGCGTGATTTAGATATGAAAGGAAAAAAAATAGCAAATAAAAAAGATAAAGATATTGATAATGAAAGAAAAAAAGATTATTATGTAAAACTTTTTCGTAAATTTATATTTTTGACACTAATTTGTTCCCTTGTGCCTCTTCTCCTGGTAGGTTGGCTGATAAGCATCCGTTATACAGGGTTCGCTAGATCAAAAATGATAAATATTATCGGAACGCAGGTTGAGTACCATGGCAAGATAATCGAACTATTCTTGAAAAACAGGATTTCAAAACTCGGATTGCTGGCCCAGACCAGCTCAAAAGATTATCTGAAGGATATTTCAAATCTGGCATACGCCTTTGAGGTTCTCAATCGGGATGACGGGTCTATTCTGGATCTTGGAGTAATAAACGGGCAGGGAAGGCATCTTTCATATATCGGGCCATATGATTTGATGGATAAAAACTACTCTCAAGCCCAATGGTTTAAAGAGGTGATGGAAAAAGGATTGTATATTAGCGACATGTTTATGGGTTTCAGGGAAGTCCCCCATTTTGTCATAGCTGTTGCGATTTCTGAAAAAAATGATCGTTGGATCCTTAGGGCCACGATAGATACGGAATTTTTTCGATCTCTGGTTGAAAATGTACGCATCGGAAAAACAGGGGAGGTATATCTCCTGAACGAATCCGGTATTTTCCAGACAAGCCCGCAACTCAGTGGGAAAATAATGGGGAAATCATCTTTCCCTGTAGAAGAATACCATAAAGGAATCAGAGTGCGTGTTTTAAACGGGATTGAAGTGGATTCAGGGAGAGATGATGATCGTCGCATAGCGGCGCAGACATGGCTGGAAGAGCCGCATTGGGTTCTTGTTGTTACTCAGGATTATTCGGAAGCATTCAACGATGTAAATCATGCCAATTATGCGATACTTGTATTCCTCCATTTAAGCGCGCTTGCTATTCTGATTGTTTCGGTGATTATTACCCGGCATATGATCGGAATCATAAAGAAACGTGATGCAGAAGCGAATGTTCTCAATAAGCAACTTCTTCAGGCCGGGAAAATGGCATCAATAGGAGAACTTTCCGCAGGCGTAGCCCATGAAATTAATAATCCGATGGCTATTATTCTCACGGAACGCCAGATACTCCTTGATTATATGGAAAAATCAACTGATATAAATGATAATTCCAAGGAATACATAAGGAGCTCATTAAACCAGATCGATAAACAGGTGCATCGTTGTAAGGATATCACCCAAGGTCTCCTTAAATTTGCGCGGCGAACAAAATCGGTTATTGAAACTATATATATAAACAGATTTTTACAGGAGATTGTCGATCTTATGCAAAGGGAAGCCAGAGCGGACGGAATAGAATTCGTCACCTTTTTTGATCCGGATCTGCCGCCGATATTGTCCGATCCGTCTCAGCTCCAGCAATTATTTCTCAATATTATAAATAACGCCATTGACGCTCATGAAGGAAAAGAGTACGGGACAGTTACCGTAAGCACAAAGTCAGATGATCGTGAAGAGATGTTTAATGTAGTAATATCCGATACAGGTTCAGGTATTGAGAGAGAAAATCTCGATAAGATCTTTGATCCTTTTTTCACGACAAAGCCTGTAGGGAAAGGGACAGGACTGGGTTTGTCCATTTGTTACAGTATCGTTGAGCAGATGGGCGGTTCTATTACAGTCAACAGTGAATTTGGAAAGGGGTCCGAGTTTATCATTTCGATTCCATATAGATCTGCGGTGTCTTTGTGACGGATGGGAATCAATTTTATTTGCGGGCGGCAGACCTTAATGGATGGGAGAAATGATATGAAAGACTTGAAAATATTATTAGTCGATGATGAAGTGATATTTACAGAAAATATGTCTAAGCTTTTAAAGAGCCGGGGGTATCCGGTTAAGGCGGTCAATGAAGGGAGCAGAGCCATCAGGGAGCTCGAAGAGGATAATTTTGACGTTGTCGTCCTGGATCTTAAGATGCCCGGCATGGACGGTATCTCGATGCTGAAAGAGATAAATAATCTCGGTATTTTGACGGAGGTGCTGATCCTTACCGGTCACGGCTCGATTGATGTGGCCATGGAGGCGATAAAACTCGGTGCTTATGACTACCTCATAAAGCCTTGCGAGATTGATGATCTCATTGAAAAAATCGAGGAGGCAGGGAAAAAGAAAGACAGGAATGAAAACCAGGACGTGGATGAGGAAATACAGGGATTAATCGAATCTTCTTCATCTGTTTATGATTTTTTTCCGAAAGTGAACAACAATAAATAATAGTTAATATTATCGGCGTTAAAATTGGAAGAGATTTCCAGTTTATTTTTAGGGATGTTAGGTTAAATAAAAAAATAAAATTAAGGAGAATTGTAATGAATGATGTAAAAGCAAAAGAAGTTGAATCGGTATATATGGAAAAGAGGGTGATTGATCCCCCTGAGGATTTTGTTAAGAAGGCCCATATAAAGAGCATGGCTGAGTACAAGGAGATGTACAAGAGGTCTATTGAAGATCCTGATGGATTTTTCGGCGAGATGGCGGAGAAGCATATTGAATGGTTTAAGAAGTGGGATGGCCCTGTTGAGGAGTATGACTTTTCCGGCGATGAAATAAAAGTCAAATACTTTCAGGGCGGGAAGCTGAATGCATCATACAATTGTCTGGATCGGCATCTGAAGACATGGAGAAAAAACAAGGCGGCGCTTATATGGCAGGGTGAGCCGTATGAAGAATCAAAGAGTTATACTTATCAGCAATTACACAGGGAAGTCTGCAAATTTGCCAATGTATTGAAGGATCTTGGTGTGAAAAAGGGTGACAGGGTTACCGTCTATCTCCCAATGATTCCCGAACTTCCCATATCCATTCTCGCCTGTGCGCGCATCGGCGCTATTCATAGCGTTGTGTTCGGCGGTTTCAGCGCGGATGCGCTCAGGGACAGGATACTGGACTGTAAGTCAAATATCATCATCACATCCAATTACGGTTATCGCTCCGGCAAGGTTCTCAACAGCAAGACGAACTCGGATACGGCCCTTGAAAGCTGTCCGGATGTAAAAAAATGTATCGTGGTGAGAAGGATTGACAAGGAAACCTCGATGAAGGAAGGGAGAGATTACTGGTGGGATGAGCTTATGGCTAAGGCTTCTGTTAAATGCGAACCGGAGGTCATGGACGCCGAAGACCCCCTATTCATTCTTTATACCAGCGGCAGTACGGGAAAACCAAAAGGGGTTCTCCATACTACGGGCGGTTATCTTCTTTACACCACCCTGACCCTGAAATACGCGTTTGATTACAGGGATGAAGACGTATGGTGGTGCACCGCGGACATAGGATGGGTGACAGGGCATAGTTATATCGTTTACGGCCCCTTATCATACGGCGCCACTTCCCTTATGTTTGAAGGTGTTCCGACCTACCCGGAACCGGATCGGTTCTGGGAGATAGTGGAGAGATACGGAGTGAATGTTTTCTATACGGCTCCCACGGCCATCCGGTCCATCATGAGGAGCGGAGATGAATGGCCGGAGAAGAGGGACCTCAGCAGCCTAAGGCTTTTGGGATCCGTCGGCGAGCCCATCAATCCCGAGGCATGGATGTGGTATTATACCGTGATTGGGAAAGAGAGGTGCCCGGTGGTGGACACGTGGTGGCAGACGGAGACAGGCGGTTTTATGATTACGCCCATTCCCGGCGCGATGCCGATGAAGCCGGGTTCGGCGGCCATGCCGTTTTTCGGAGTGGACCCTGTTGTTGTGAGGCAGGACGGCACGGAGGCGGATGTGAACGAGGGAGGTTATCTTTGCATCAGAAAGCCGTGGCCCGGAATGATGCGAACTGTTTACGGAGATCCATCGCGATTTAAGACGACATATTTTTCTAATTATGAGGGAATGTACTTTACCGGAGATGGCGCGCGTAAGGATGAAGACGGTTTTTACTGGCTCATGGGGCGTGTGGATGATGTCATAAACGTTTCGGGTCACCGTATGGGAACAGCGGAAGTTGAGAGCGCTCTTGTGGCCCATGAAGCAGTTGCCGAATCAGCGGTGGTCGGGTTTCCTCATGACCTCAAGGGCCAGGGGATCTACGCTTTCGTAACATTGAAAGAAGGCTATGAAGGAACCGACGAGATGAGAAAAGAGCTCATAAAGCACATAAGGAAGGAGATCGGTCCCATAGCTACTCCTGATAAACTCCATTTCGCGGATGCTCTTCCCAAGACCAGATCCGGCAAGATCATGAGACGGATACTCAGGAAGATCGCAGAAGGCGCTGTTGATGAACTTGGCGATACGTCCACGCTTGCTGATCCGTCTGCTGTTGATGCCCTTGTTAAAGGGAGGCTATAATCTTTCAACCTCCAAAGGGGTTAAATTTGTTTTTCAACTCCTGTGTGAGATTATTGACCGGTATTTGTTGTTGCCGATCTGACTATATTCCATCCGGAGATCATGGATTTCCGGATGGAATAAATTTATGCTAACCAAGGTAAGGAGAAGATAATGTCATCATATATCAAAAATAAGGGCTGGCGGGTAGCAATTTCCGGCACCGGAATTAACCTGGCCCTTGGCATTTTATATACATGGAGTATATTCAAGGTGGCAATAAAAAAGTCAATAGAGGCAGGGGGGGAAAATGCCTTTAACTGGAACATCGCCTCTTTAAATGACCCTTATGCCGTCTGCTGCCTTGTCTTTGCTTTTGCCATGATTCTGGCCGGGAAGTGCCAGGACAGGTTTGGGCCCAGGATAACGGCATTCATGGGTGGTATTCTTGTAGGGATCGGATTTATCTGGATTTCTCAAACAACAAGCTATGGAAGCTGGATACTCGGGTTCGGCGTCCTTGCGGGGGCCGGTATTGGATTCGGATATTCTTCAGCCACTCCGCCGGCTCTTAAATGGTTCCCTCCTGCGAAGACTGGTATGATTGCCGGCATTGTTGTGTCCGGTTTTGGGCTGGCGTCGGTGTATATAGCCCCTTTGGCGGAATTTCTTCTTAATTCATGGGGGCTTCAGAAGGCCATGTTGTTTTTTGGCGTGGCCTTTTTTATCGTTGTGTGCGGACTTTCTATGCTGTTGGTTGATCCTCCTGAGGGATATGTCCCATCTGAAGTGAATGCTTCAAAAAGTGATAAAGGCACAAGCGCCAAGGCCCAGAAAGATTTAAAACCATCGGAAATGATGAGGACCAAGTTGTTTTACATCCTGTGGGTTGTCTATTTTATAGGAGCGGGAGCAGGGTTGATGGTAATAGGAAGTGTGGCCGGTATGGCAAAGAAAAGCATGGGGGATATGGCATTCCTAGTAGTGGCACTTCTTGCCGTTGGCAATGCCGGTGGAAGGATAACCGCAGGAGTGCTTTCTGATAAGATCGGACGAAGTTCTACCCTTATCATAATGTTGCTTTTCCAGGCTGTTTTAATGTTTATAAGTATTCCATTAGTTGCGGGGGAGGCAGGTGGGGCTGTTATTATCCTGTTGCTGGCCATATTCATAGGATTCAACTATGGCAGTAACCTTTCCCTGTTCCCGTCCTATACAAAGGACCTGTGGGGTCTTAAAAATTTTGGGATCAATTATGGGATAGTATTCACGGCATGGGGCGTGGGCGGTTTTGTCATGGGAAGGCTTTCACAGATGCTTGTGGCAAAGACAGGCAGTTACACGACGTCTTTCCTGACTGCCGGGATCTTGTTGATCGCAGGGGCGATCCTAACCCTTACAATAAGGGGCGGAAAGCAGGCGGGCAAAGCGACTGATCAACAAGAAGAGAAACTTGCTTTTGGAGAATCTCAATAATAAGCCGGTTTTTATTTGCACTGTTTCTATTCGCTTGATTCAGAAAGACAATAGTTTTATCTGTTCCAATCTCATGGGCTGTCCAAAGAATCAAGCAATAGATTCATGCGAGTTTGATGTTTAAAGGTAAAATTATGTTTACACTTTGTTAATGAAATGTAAGTTCAGTTTACAGACCCGGCCTGTCAAAGCCGGCACCCGCCTATAACTCCACCTTGCAACTCTCTGATATGAATAAAGAAATCCCGGGCTGCTCCTGTCTGCACAGCGTGGCATATTCATTGCAAAACCGTATTTGGATAATAGTATGCCGATAACTTTATATTAGTATGAAGATATAATCCATTGGTATTGTCATATCGTCCTCAAGAGGAGGGTGGGGGATGGTTTCTCTGCCGGAACCGTCAGGAAATGATGGAGATTCAGAACTTTTTGATACCGACGCATTCCAGGATTTAAAGAAAAATAGCCTTTTTTTATTAAAACTCCGCTGGTGGATACTAACCTTTATCTTGGTGTGCGTGACTTCTATGTGTCTCCTTGGAGTTGAGTTCAAGACCGGCACAATTCTTTTGGTACTGGTTCTAATGCTCGCGCTTAATATATCTTTCAGCCTGAAGGCAGATAAGGTCAGAAGAGCGGATAAGGATAAAGTCTCCTTTATCCTTATGTTTCTTTATTTTCAGTTCTGCATGGATTACACTTTATGGTTTATTATTGTGTATTTAACGGGCGGAATTTCCAGCCCGTTCGTCATATTCTTTATCTTCCACATTATATTTGCATCAGTAATATTGACACAAACCCTTGCCTGTAAATTATCCGCCGCGGCGTGCTTCGGATTAGCTTTAATAACTTTTGCCGGAATGATGGGGTGGTTGCCTTCATTTCCCTTTCTCGGGGCAAAATTTGCTGTAGATTCGATTAGTCATCCATTATATGCTATATCATTGTGGGTGATAGCTTCATCGGTTTTTTTCCTGTCGGTGTTTTTAATCCCAAGCATGACGGATCCATTACGAAAACGCAGCGAGGATCTTGTAAAGCTTCATGCTTCATTTGAAAAAGGAAAGAATAAATTCAAGAACATCGTGTCAATGATAGAAGCCATAGGGTCCGGCAAAGATTTTAATAAAGTCCTCAAGACAGTCACAACTGAGTTGGCGCTGGGTATGGGGGTGATGGCAATATCCGTGAAGCTTCTGGACGAAACAGGGAGGATACTCAGATACAGGGCATCATACGGGCTTCCGGAAAAGTTTTTCAAGGATAAGGAGATAGAAGTCAGAAAGAGTCTGCTGAATCGCAGGATCATTGAAGGCGAACCCTTTGTCACCGGAGATATTACCCAAAGGGAGATGTTTCAGTTTAAAGAGGCAATGGAGGAGGCTGAAATAAAATCGGTTCTCTTCATGCCTTTAACGGTTGATAATAAGATAATTGGAATTCTTGGGGCTTATTGCAAGAAAAGGGACCGATTTGATGAAAGAAGCATAGATTTCTTTAAACTGGCTTCAGGAATCGTGGCTATTGCCCTTGAAAACGCCAGGTCCTATGAAGCGATAAAAAGATTGATAGCGGACAGATCGTGGTTCATGATGAAGGTGGCTTATAATCTCCGTGCCCCTTTAAGGGAGGTCGCAAGCATGATAGGCGCCTTAAGTGAAAAGCTTCTCGGAGTTATTAACCCCGATCAGGAGGAGTACATTCGACTTGTTGATCGAAAAACAATGGCGATGTTTTCAACTGTTAATGCGCTTATGACCCTTTATGAAATCAGGACGGAAAGATCGAAATTTGAGAAAGTGGCGTTTGATGTCTATCTGATTGCCGGGCGCATTGAAATGGCTTTCCTTGATGAGGCAAGGGAAAAGGAGATTGAATTTAAGATAGTGGTCTCCGCTGAACTCACAAATATATGGGGAAATATAGATTTAATAGAGCAATTATTTAAGAATCTTGTTTCAAATGCGATTAGATATACGCTGTCAAAAGGGAAGGTTCTCGTCCGTTTTGAGAAAGATCAGAAGCACATTATGAAGGCCATGGTTCAGGACTCCGGGATCGGTGTTCCTGCCGATGATTTGCCCAGGGTGTTTTCCGAGTTTTTCCGCGCCCATAATGCAAGAGATCTCGAAGAAAACGGAACGGGACTCGGACTTGCTATTGTAAAGGAGATTGTTGAGATTCATGGAGGGACAATCAATATAATTAGTGAACTTGGCCGTGGAACGACAGTTACTGTTCTTTTACCACTACCAAACCGAAAAGAATGCGGGGCCTGACGTGGAATGTCCGGCACGGAATAGATAACCTTTTACATCGAAGAAGCAGTTTTCATGAAAATGGAAAGCTCACTGATATAATTATTTTATTTTCAAAAAACAGGAAATAGAGAATGAATACGCAACCACATGTTACCAAAGTTTCCAATTCAGTAATAAGGCGTCTTTCAAGGTATCACAGGACTCTGAACACTTTGGAGGAACAAAAGACCATAATAATTTCCTCAAAAAGGATATCTGAGATGGTTGGCGTCCATGCGGCGCAGGTACGCAAGGATTTTTCTGTTTTTGGCTCATTTGGCGCAAGAGGCATCGGTTATGATGTTCGTTCATTGAAAGAGGAGCTTTCGAATATTCTCGGTCTTAATAGAAAGTGGAATATTATCATAATAGGAGCGGGCCAGCTGGGCAATGTACTTGCAAACTCCAAGGAACTGAAAAAGAATAATTTTATCGTGAAAAAAATATTCGACGAATCTCCTGATATGATAAAAGACACCGGTGACGAGATCATGGTCTACCACCTGGATCAGATTGAAAAGAAAATAGATCCCAGAGAAGATCACCTGGCGATCATTGCCGTACCCCCCAGAGAGGTCCAGAGTATAATCAATCGTCTTGGGAAGATTGGCATAAAAGGAGTGCTTTACTTTGGTTCACGGGCAGTTCATATACCGGAAAACATGGTTGTTTTTAACCAGGATATGTCGATAAGCTTAAAGGTGTTGGCTTATGCGTTAAAAGAAAAATGTGACACTTCTCAAGGCTCGTCTAAAAGGGGAGATTCCTAATTTTTCAAAAGCATTACGACGGTTGCGAATCTGCCGGTATCTTTTTCGGCCCTGTATGAATAAAAAAGATCCGTATTGCACTTTGTGCATATTTTGGCGGTTTCAATGTTTTTTTCATCAAGGCCTGCCCTTACAAGCTGCATGCTGCTGATCCCCCAGAGGTCAAAATGGTTTTCATGCCGCATAAACTCGTGGAACTCTTTGGGAAAGATATTCTTGTGTGTAATGAATTCAGCACAGCATGGACCCAGGGAAGGTCCGATGGCGGCAATAAGATCAGACGGATAACATCCGAATTCAGATTCCATACGCTTGACAACTTTTCCAAGGATATTAATTGTATTTCCCCTCCATCCACAATGAACGTTTGCGATAACCCTTTTAACCGGATCAAAAAGGATAACGGCCTGGCAGTCCGCCTGTTTAACCATTAGCGAGATACCCGGGATATTAGTGATCAGAGCATCCGCCTTTGGAGTTTTAGCAAGATTGTTTAAGCTTTGTTCATCAGGGATCGTAATCTCGCTTCCGTGTGCCTGTTTCATGAAGACCAATCTGTCGGCATGGATGACGGTTTTGATGAGTTTCAGATTCGAAGATACGTTTACGGCGCTGTCGTTAGTCTCATAAGAGGTATTGAGGAAGTGATAAGGATGGTTGCTTTTGCCGCCATGCCTTGAAAATACGGCATGCAGAAGGCCTTCCTGTTTTAAAAGAATGGGGAACCTGAACAGGACTATTCCATATGATGATTTACGTAGCTTTTGAGAGGATGGATTATCAAGTGCTGAATTTCCAAACGTTCTGTAATGGATAAGCATAGGATGATAAGATTATTTCGGAAGTGTAAAGGCCCTGGCCGTGCATCCTTACCAGTGACATGCTGGAAACCGTCATTATCAACAGGGGAGAAATCTAGATCACTTTACGGCACAGGACACCGTACTTACCGCTGCTTCCTTCCGGATCTGACGGGGTTTGTAAGTGCCTGTCACGTAAGGTCCACATTTCTGCCGCCAGCGAAAAGAGGATGATTTCCGGTCATGTAACCGACAGAGGATTTTCAACCCCGCGTAAGCGGATCTCGGGTTACAGGGCACCGCTAGCTCCCCGTCTAGCACGACCAAGGCCATATTGTTTATCAAACAATATCAACTCGTTCTTTGAGTTCCTTGCCGACTTTGAAAAATGGTAACCTCTTCGGGGGTACTTCTATGATTTCACCAGTCTTAGGATTTCTTCCCCGGTAACCTTCATAATTTTTGATCTTAAAGCTGCCAAAACCTCTTATTTCGACTCTTTCACCTTTAACCAGAGCTTTTTCCATATCCGAGAATACTGTATTTACTATCTCTTCAGCTTTCTTCAAGGCCAGGTTTTCGGATTTGGCAAGGGCTTCAATGAGTTGGGATTTATTCATATATCTCCTAATCTTAAAAGTTAAAAATGGAAAATAGAAGAATAACTATAAGAAATAATTGTTAGTTTGGGTAAGGTATTATTGATAGTTAATAAAAAGGTTTTAGTCAAGTCTTATCTATATTCTAATATGATTTGACAATACCGGCACAAAATATAGTAGCTATGCCGATGCATGATCACAAATAGAAGGAGTCAGAACGGGTTCGCAAAGGCAGAGATAGCAGCCTGACGGACTTTGTCCAGATGGCTTTCAGGAAAAAATTACAGGATATCCGACATAAGGTCAAGCATGTTAATTCGCTTCCATGCAGAAATTGATTCAATGTCGTCAACATCTCAAAATCCTTGATATTTTTCTTTTCCTGATGTAAAAGCGTGAGCTGACAATAAAGCAGAGAGATAAAAGTGAAAAGAAAAATAGTTACCATAGATGGTCCAGCAGGTTCCGGTAAGAGCAGTGTCAGCCGTTTACTGTCTGATAGATTGGGGTTCATTTATATGGATACCGGCGCCATGTACAGGGCAGTGGCCCTTTATGCATGCAGAGAGGGTGTGGATCTTCAAGATGGCAAAAAGTTATATAAAGTATGCATGGATATGGATCTCGAATTTATGCCGGATAATGGAAGCCCCAAAATTTTTTTAGGTAAAGAAGATGTCACCCTGGAGATTAGGCGGCCTGAGATGGATATGCTTTCTTCCAATGTGTCGACAGTAAAAGAGGTGAGGGACGCGATGACCGTTATGCAACGCAGGATTGCCTCAAAAGGAGGAGTTGTCGCCGAAGGAAGGGATATGGGAACGGTGGTATTTCCATGGGCCGAGGATAAATTTTATTTAACCGCTACGGTTGAAGTCAGGGCCTTTAGGCGGTTCCTGGAAAGAAAGGACAGGGGCGAATGTCCCTCTCTGGAAGAAGTTGAGACGGATCTCAGGAAAAGAGACGGCCAAGATGAAAAACGAGAAATCGCGCCGCTTCGTCCGGCGGAGGATGCAATAATCATAGATACATCACATTTGAGTCTTCAACAGGTTGTTGATAAAATCATGAGCATTATTATCAGGCCCTGACATCTGTCCCTTAAATGGTATCTGAGGTTTATGTTTAATAGACGGCATGAAAAAAGTATCAAATAGTTGCAGTTTTTAAAATTGTTTGATAGTAATATCTATTTATGGAAATCTTTATTCACGGGTAAAATATTGAGGGGGGGGTAATACAGTTGATGGAGAAACTAACAGACAAAATGATGGATAGCGATTTTAATAATAACGATGAAGGTACGGAAGGATTAAGTCAAGCGTTTTCAGCGGATAAAAATGATGGGATAAGCGCTGGGGATTCCGAAGCGGAAAAGAAGCCTGCCGGCACAGAGGATCATCATGACTACGACTCAGCTGATACATCCGGGGATGAAAAGACTGATGATCAGGAATCCAGTTTTATGGAGCTATACGAGAAAAGCCTGAGAAGTATTCAGGAAGGTGAACTGGTTTCTGGTGAGATCGTGATGATAGGTAAGGAATATGTTCTTGTTGACATCGGTTATAAATCCGAGGGACAGATACGCATTAATGAGTTTATCGATTCTAGCGGAAACATGACAGCAAAAGTGGGAGACCATGTAGATGTCCTCCTTGAAAAACGGGAAGATGAAGATGGGCGCATAATCCTTTCCAAGGAAAAAGCTGCAAAAATAAAAGTCTGGGATGAAGTAAGAGAGATATATGAAAAAGATGGAACTATAAGGGGGAAAATAGTTTCCAGACTCAAGGGAGGAATGGCTGTTGATATAGGATTACAGGCTTTTCTTCCTGGTTCACAGATAGACCTTAAGCCTATAAGGAATTTTGACTCCCTGATAGGGACAAAACATGATTTTAAGATCCTTAAATATAATAAACGCCGTTCAAATATAGTCCTATCAAGGCGGGCGATTCTCGAGGCGGAGCGAAAAAACCAGCGGGAAAAAACTTTGGCGGTGTTGGAGGAAGGAGCCGTTCTTGAGGGAACTGTGAAGAATATAACTGATTACGGTCTATTTATTGATCTGGGTGGTATAGATGGCCTGCTGCATATTACCGACATTTCATGGGGCAGGGTCGGACACCCATCGGAGATGTATCAATTAGGAGATAAGATCACCGTAAAAGTCTTGAAATTTGACAAGGAAAAGGAGAGAGTTTCACTGGGTTATAAGCAATTGAGATCAGATCCGTGGTCAGAGGCGGATAAAAAATATCCTGTCGATACAAAGGTTAAAGGAAAGGTCGTCAGCCTTGCAGATTATGGGGCTTTTGTTGAAGTTGAAGAAGGAATCGAAGGCCTCATTCATGTATCGGAAATGTCCTGGACGAGAAAGATCAGACACCCTTCTCAGATCATTAAAGTGGGTGATATGGTGGAAGCTGTGGTGCTGAATATTGACTCATCCACAAAGAGGATCTCTTTGGGGCTGAAACAGGTTGAGCCAAACCCATGGGAGGTTGTCGGGCAAAAGTACCCGGTGGGAACCACCATAGAAGGAAGGATCAAGAATATTACGGATTTTGGCATTTTTATCGGCATTGATGAAGGGATTGACGGTCTTGTTCATATCTCCGATATTTCATGGACAAAAAGGATCAAACATCCCTCTGAGGTATATAAAAAAGGGCAGGAAGTCCAGGCGGTCGTTTTAAATATAGACGAACCCAACGAGCGATTTTCCCTGGGCATTAAGCAGTTGCATCCTGATCCATGGGATGAAATTCCAATAAAATATAAGATAGGTACGCGTGTCACCGGCACTGTTACGAATATCACGGATTTTGGAGTTTTTGTTGAACTGGAAGAAGGAATCGAAGGCCTTATACATGTTTCAGAGCTGACAAAAGAAAAAGGCGGCAACCCGTTAAGCAGGTTCAAGATCGATGATGTTATACAGGCGAGGGTAATAAACATTTCAAAAGAGGATAAAAAAATAGGTCTTTCGATAAAGAAACTCGAAGAGAGCGAGGAGAAAGACATCTACAGAAACTATCTGGATAGAAACAATGGTGCGACTTCAAACCTCGGAGAATTGATAAAGGCCGGGATGTTGAATTTAGAAGCAAACTCCGGGACGGGTAATACAAAAAAAGGAGGGCGTGGCGAGGTCATAAAGGTGACTGAGGATTCAGGTGGTTATGAGCAGGAGAAAGAGCAGATTTCGGAAGACAATGCCGCCGAAGAATCCGAGGATGATGCATAGGGTTTTCCCAGGATATGTAAGGCAAACATGTCTTTGAAAAAACATCCCATACTGCGTGCAGTCACTATCTTGGGGATCATCGCTTTGTTTCTTGGAGCGGCAATGACCTCAATGCCGTTTTTCCCTGATCCATCATCAATTTTTCCATTCTCATCAAAAATAGGTGTTATACCCGTTAGCGGCACTGTCAAAGATCCCTCCCCGATTATATCTCAGATCGTTGAATTCCGTAAAAACAAAAGGATACGGGCCATAATTGTCAGAATCGATTCGCCCGGAGGAGGAGTGGGCGCTTCGCAGGAGATATACCGTGAAATCAAGAGAACGGCTCCTGAGAAGAAGGTCATCGCGTCGCTGGGAGGAATAGCCGCATCAGGCGGATATTATATAGCTTCAGCCTGTGATAAAATTGTCGCGAATCCGGGCACTATTACCGGGAGCATTGGCGTAATTATGGAAATTTTCCAGATCCATGAACTTTCCCGGAACATAGGCATCAGCCTGGAGGTTATAAAGGGCGGTGAGTATAAGGATGTCGGATCGCCTCACAGAGAGATCACGAAGGAAGACAAAAATCTATTAGAAGCGCTCATACTAGAGATTCAGGAACAATTTATCACCGCGGTTGCTGGAGGAAGGAATCTGCCTCCTGAAAAGGTCAGGGACATAGCCGATGGGCGTATCATGTCCGGAGCGACGGCCAGAGATCTGGGGTTGATTGATAATCTGGGCAACTTTCAGGATGCGGTGGACCTTGCTAAAGAGATGACGGGGCTCGAAGGAGATGTTGAACTTGTATATCCCAAAAAAAGCAATTTTAGGCTCTTGGAATATTTGGTAAGAAACATTGCAGGTGAATTTTCCAAAATGCTTCTCGATGATTTGAAACCTCACCTGAAATATAGCTGGGGCGCTGTTTAGATTCAGGTAAAATTACTTACATCACCTTTGCCCTCCCTTATAATTTCAGGCATATCGTTTATTAAAGAAATCACACTCGAGGGGCTCGGATATAAGACTCCACCGTCTATAACGATCTCGATGGCTGAAGAATATGCCTCTCCTATCAGATAAGGATCATCCAGTTTCGCGCTTGTTGATATGATAGGGCGCCCAAGGGTCCTGACGATACTCAGGCATATATTGTTGTCAGGCACCCGAATGCCGAGGGTTTTCCGCTTTGTAAGCATGATCTTGGGTACAAGCTTAGTGGCCTCGAGGATAAAGGTGTAGGGTCCCGGAAGCAATCTCTTCATGGTTTTGTAAGCATAATTCGAGACCTGGGCATATCGGCTGATCTCCTTAAGGCCATCGCAAATTATCGAGAAAGGCTGGCTCAAGGGCCTGTTTTTCAGCTTGTATATGAGTTGAATTCCCTTTTTATTATAGAGATCACAGCCAATGCCGTAAAATGTGTCTGTAGGATAAGCGATGATACCCCCTTTGTCCAGAACATCGCTGACTCTTTTAATCAAACGCTGTTGAGGGTTCTGAGGGTTAATGGCAATAATCATTTTCAATCCTTTTTAGTATGTCCCTGTATCAAGAAAATAACTCCGTTCCCTCATTATCGCGCCGGGTATTTCAAAATGGTAGAAAGATTCTTTCTGGATTTTTGGATTATGATTGTAGTATTAAACATCTTGATATTCACCGGTTGAGGGATCTCACTAGTTATCGTAATATTAATATTTTTGTCAATCTGTTTCGTTATGAATGGATAAACTTATGGCGCGAGACCCTGTAATGATGATTTCTTCCCTGGTTTTCGGCCTGATCCTCGGAAGTTTTCTAAATGTCTGCATCCATCGGATTCCCTTGCGAAAATCAATAATCTCCCCACCATCAAGCTGTCCTCAATGCGGAAACCGAATAAAATACTATGACAATATCCCCTTGTTAAGTTACCTGATACTGAGGGGCAAATGCAGATATTGCGGACAATCCATCTCTTTGAGGTACCCCGTCGTGGAGCTGATTTCAGGTCTATTAAGCCTCTCACTTTTTCTGAGATATGGTTTTTCATTTCAATATTTTGCGTTTCTCGCCTTTGTAGAGGCTTTGATAGTTTTAAGCGTTATTGATCTTCGCTTTAAGATCATACCTGATGTTATTTCCCTTCCGGGAATACCACTGGGATTCATTGTCTCCGTTATTTCAAATCATATGGCATGGGAGGAATCCATGATTGGAATAGTAGGCGGGGGAGGATTTTTTTATCTAGTGGCCGTAATCTTTAAGGGTATTACGGGGAAAAACGGTCTTGGAGGAGGAGATATCAAGTTGCTTGCAATGATTGGTTCATGGATGGGATGGAAGGCATTACCCTTTATAATACTTATCTCTTCTTTGTCGGGAAGTGTCATAGGCAGCACCGTTCTTTTACTTTCACAAAAGGGTTTGAGGGTGAAGATTCCTTTCGGACCCTTCCTATCGCTCGGTTGTGTCGTTTATCTATTCTTTGGAAAAGAAATTATCTCCTGTTATCTCAACTGGATATCTTAAAAGGAGTTACTTTGAAAATTCCATTTTACGGCCTCAGAGCGGGAATACTGACACAGATTATCTTCCTGATTGTGGCTGCGATGCTCCTTATTAATGTTGTCATGGTGAAGTTTCATGAAAAGGATCTCATCAGGGAAAAGGTTCATATGGGTGAGTTGCTGATCCGTTCCATTGAGATGGAGATTACCTCTCAAATGCGTCAAAGCAGCGCTGGTATTAGAAAAACAGATTCCGCATCGCTTTTAAATTTCAGCATAAGGAAATTATTGGAGACAGGAGGATTCTCTTCAGTTGTCATTGTAGATACCAAAGGGGAAGCCGTTTTTTCTTACGGAGATTATGGCTCCGGCAGGGACAGAGATGCCAATTTTGCCCGGGACGCCATGAACACAGGTTCTGTTTTGATAAATTTAAGTGGGAGCGCCTGGGGTGTTTTTTGGCTCGCCAGAAGCGAAATTAGCATCTCGGCACCTATTTTAAAAGATGGAAGTACAGTGGGAGGAGGCACGGTGAATTCTTCACTCGCACCGATTTATCGACTCCTGAGAAAAACGGAAAAACTCATACTAGTATATATATTTCTAGACGCCGCCATACTTTCCATCGTGGGCATTTATCTTATCTCAAGGATCGTGGTGAAGCCGATACATCGTCTTCTTAAAATGACCGATGAATACAAAGATGGCGATATGATTCCATCGTTTTCTGAGACTACGGGAAATGAGATAGGGGACCTATCCCGATCGCTGGGAAACATGCTTAAAAGACTCGATGATAACAAGACCGAGATGAAAAAACATATCTCCTCGCTGGAGAATGCAAATCGGGAGCTGAAGAAAGCTCAAAACGAAATAATAAGGTCTGAAAAATTGGCATCGGTGGGTCGTCTTTCCGCGGGAATAGCGCATGAGATTGGAAATCCCATTGGGATTGTGCTTGGTTACCTGGAGCTGCTGAAAAGAGAGGATATCACGGAGGACGAGAGAGTCGATTTCCTCCATCGTGTCGAATCTGAGATAAAAAGGATTAATATCATTATCGCTCAGCTACTTGATTTTTCAAGGCCGTCAAGCGGTGAAAAACAAGCTTGCCACGTGCATCAGCTCATAGATGATACGGTTAAAATATTTAGACCTCAACCCATGATGGAAGGGATCAAAATGGAATTACATCTGGGTGCGACGGTCGATAAAGTTTCAGCGGATCCTAATCGTCTACAGCAGGTTTTTTTGAATATATTAATAAATACGGCGGATGTATTTTCCGTAAATAAAACGGAACGACAGGCTAAGAAATCAGATGACCTGCTAATTATCGAGACTAAAAACATTGAGGGAGCTCTGGTGATAAAATTTGTCGATAATGGGCCCGGAATCCCCGAATCGGAGCTGGAACATATTTTTGATCCGTTTTACAGCACCAAAGAGCCAGGAAAGGGAACAGGCCTGGGCCTTTTCGTATGCTACCGGATTGTTGAAGAGCTTAATGGGACTATTACTGCAGAGAGCAAGGAAGAGAAGGGAACAACTATCATGATTACTCTGCCTGTTCTTGCGTGATAGGGGGAGGAAAGAGTGGCCGGAAATCGCGTGTTGATTATAGATGATGAGCAAAATATGAGGCACATGCTTCAGGTCATGCTGAACAAGGAAGGCTATATTACTGAGACCGCGTCCGACGGCGCGGAAGGATTGGCTCTGCTCGAGAAAGGACAGTTCGATTTTATCCTATGTGATCTCAAGATGCCGGTCATGGACGGCATGGATTTCTTAAAAGCTGCCGGTTCGTTGTTTCCCGAAAAGACCTTTATTATGATGTCCGCCTATGGAAGCGTGGATACGGCCTTAGAGGCGATGAAGATGGGAGCCTATGACTATATATCGAAGCCTTTCAAGACTGATGAGGTCCTGCTGACCCTGAAAAAGGCTGAAGAAAGAGAAGGTCTTAAAAAGGAAAACCTGCGCCTGCTTAAAATGGTAAAAAGTATCGAACAGAAATATTCCTTCGGTAATATCGTGGCCAGGAGCGAGGTTATGGCCAAAGTCTTCGAACTTGTCGATAAAGTGGCGGATCATAAGACTACCGTGCTTATCACAGGCGAGAGCGGGACAGGGAAGGAGTTAATCGCAAAGGCGATCCATTCAAGAGGAAAAAGGTCCTCAAGAAAAATAATATCCATAAATTGCGGAGGCATACCTGAGAACCTTTTGGAAAGCGAATTATTTGGATATAAGAAGGGGGCATTTACTGATGCATTCAGGGATAAACGCGGGCTTTTTGAAGAGGCAAACGATGGAACTGTTTTCCTCGACGAGATCGGGGAACTCCCTCTTTCACTGCAGGTAAAACTCCTCAGGGTTTTGCAGGAAGGAGAAATCACGCCGCTGGGTTCAACGGAACCTCGTAAAATAGACGTAAGGATTATTGCCGCTACCGCAAAAGACCTGAAGGATGAAGTCGAGAAAAGAAGATTCAGGGAGGATCTTTTTTACCGGATTAATGTGATGTCGATCAATCTTCCGCCTCTGAGAGAGAGAAGGGGCGATATCCCGCTACTGATTGGTTACTTTATCGATATGTTCAATAAAAAATTGACCAGGGATATTGAGGGTCTTTCATCCGAGGCTACCCCCTTGTTAATGGGATATTCATGGCCGGGCAACGTAAGGGAACTTGAGAACGTCATTGAGCGGGCGATCCTCCTATCGAAGGGAAAATGGATAACACCTTCCGAGCTTCCGGCTGCGATAACATCGGAAAGGGCCTTCCACTGCGGTCCTGAACCTGAGGACACTCTATCTATCAAAAAATCCACAAAACAACTGGAACGGAGTCTCATTATCAAAGCACTTGAGATTACAGGCGGAAATCGCAGCAAGGCTTCCAAAATACTTGAGATAAGCAGACCGATGCTAAACTCCAAGATCAAAGAATACGGACTTTGAGATATCTAAACGGTAAGGGACTCCTCCAATTAAATTGGAGAAGAACAAAAGATGAACGTCTCTGATTAAGTCTATGATAAACTCCCTGCCGTAAGACACGAAATTGGATAAATCTTTATAAACACTCGGGAAAAGGGCAATTAAATACACGCTATTGCATTGTTATCTCCAATAACACCGGCCTTCAGCGATGAATTTTTACTCCGCCTTTTGGGGGGAAGGTTATGGCAGCACAAAGAGACCTGAGGAACAATGATCCAGCCAACCGTTTAATCGGCGGGTTTATCAGTACCAAATTACACATGCCGCCTCTTGACTCAAAGATGATAGAGAAAACAAACCTCCTCAACCGGCTTTCTGAAGGCAGAAGCCGCCCCCTGATGGAAGATTATGTGCTTTTCGTCAACGACCGCTATGAATATGCTTCCGGTCGACGATGGCTGGTCAGGGGGATGCTTCTGATCTTAATCTTTAATAGTATCTCAAAGATACGTACAAATAGATAAACCACTGATCAAAATAAACAGAGGAGGATAATGCCTTATGAGAGAAGACCGGTCTGAGTTATACAAATTACCGAGGGACATAACCGTTATTGAGCAGATAGCCGGTGAAGGGTTTGCCGCTGAGACACACTTCATACCTACCGAGACAAAGGCCTGGCTCGTCCGGGAGTTGATAAAGGCAGGATGCACGCATTTCCAGATCAGTAACTTTGGAAACCCAAGGATCATGCCACAGTTTCGCGATTGCGAAGAACTTTATCGTCAGCTAGGTCGGCCTGAAGAAGTTCATTTCCAGGCTCCGGCGCTCAATATGAGGGCGCTTGAGAGGGTCATGAAACTTAGAGAAACAGGATGCGGGCCTGACAGCGTGGAGCTGCTGATTGCAACGACAGATGCTTTTAACTGGGCCAATGTGAACAAGAGTACCGAAGATCAATGGAAAATAATGGTACCCATGGTGAAGGTGGCACGTGATGCCGGATTAAAGATAACCGGGGGCATGGGCGGTTGCTGGACCTGTCTGGAGAACGGGGATAAGGTGACCATAGAAGTAGTGCAGGGATTTGCGGAAAGATGGATGGACCTGGGGGTAGACCGTATCACACATTGTGAGGGAACTAAAACAGGACAGGTATCTCCAAAGGCCGTATATGAATACTTCTGCCGGGTACTGGAAAAGTACCCGGATCCGGATTTACACACCTTCCACCTTCACGACGGATATGGGTGGGGTGTATCATGTTGCATTGCGGCCATGCAGGCGGGTATTACCAGGTTCGAGATCTGCCTGGGCGGGCTTCAGGGCGGCCCGGAACCGGGAATCATGGATGACATTCCCTTTGTGCCTTCAGACTTGAACCCACCAGTGGATCTACGATCGGGTCCGGCCATGGGTCTGGTACCGACTGAGGATTTTGTGTCCATATGCGAGAGCATGGGTGTAAAAACAGGGATTGATGTTGAAAAGTTACTCAATGTCGGCCGCTGGCTGGAATGTATTCTAGGCCGCAGACTTAAGTCAACACGCCAGCGATGGCAGGGATAGAAAAAAATATGATCAGGAGAAGGAAATGAAAAAAAGAATCGTCTATTTTGAGGAGATCGAAGTAGGTGAGAGGGGAGAAACCTGCGGGCGGACCTTTACAGAGGGTGAATTGGTGCAATTTGCCGGCTTGAGCGGTGACTTCTGTCCACCTCATATGGATCTGAGCATGATGTCACAGACAGGTTATGGTGAACGGATTGCTCATGGATTTTTCACGAATTCTTTGGCCACTGGATTACTGTCGTGGCACGCGCCTTATCTGACGGGGAGGGATACTTCCATGGCTTATCTGCGAAGTCTCACCTCACGTTTTCCGGTTGGTCTGCGCGTAGGTGATACAATAAGGTTTCACTGGTCCATAAAAGAGAAGATAGAAGACCATGATCTGCCTGGATTAGGCATTGTCAAGGTCGCCTTCCAGTTTGTTAACCAGCAGGGCGGCATAGCTGCCGAAGGAGAGATATCAGCGGGAATCAGGATGAGAGGCGCCGAGGGACTGAAACCCCAATTCAGGCCTGGTGAGGCCTGGGACTACGAGGAATGGGACCCCGATTTTGATAAGGTCCACTACTATGAGGACTTCACGGTTGGGAAGGGGGAAAAGAGCGGAGGGCGAGTCGTTACAGAAGCGGATGTAGTGAGCTACATGAGCCTTATGGGAGACTACGATCGGGTCTACACGGATCCGGATTACGCAAAGGAGAGCCTTTACGGCGAGAGGATTGTTCCGCCGATGCTGGTCGCTGATTTCGTAGGGATGTCCTTGCGTGACTGTTCATATTTTAATCTCAAGAAACCCTTTGTGCCCTACGCCGGGCATCTGGGCGACGACATAACATTCATTGCACCAGCCAGGATCGGGGATACTCTTTACACGATTTTGAAGATAGAATCCGCCAGGATCTCAAAAACCAAGCCTGACAGGGGGGTGCAGATTATTGGGCATCAGGTGGTAAACCAGAGAAATGAAGCCCTTGTTGACATTCGTTTGGCTACAACGGTTCCGGTCAGGGCGGCCATGAAGACCGAAGTCACGGAAACGATGTGGGTTTTACATGAGATAAAGCGATGACAGAAATGAATAGCGCGATGTGCGGCAAACCGTTTGAAAGTATGCTGGTCCCTTACCGGGCGCTGGACATGACGGACGAAAAGGGCTTTTTGTGCGCTAAAACGCTGGCGGATCTGGGTTGTGATGTAATAAAAATCGAGAAACCCGGAGGAGATAGGGACCGAAGAATCGGACCATTTTACCATGGTGAATGTCATCCTGAAGAGAGCCTGAACTGGTTTGCCTTTAATGCGAATAAAAGAGGAATAACACTTGATATTGAGACTGCGGACGGAAAAGAGATTTTTAAAAAGCTGGTTAAGAAGTCTGATTTTGTGATCGAATCCTTTCCGGTAGGTTATTTGGACGGATTATCAATAGGCTATTCAGATCTCAGCAAGGTTAATGATCAGGTTATATTGACGTCCATAACACCCTTTGGTGATTCAGGCCCGTATAGAGATTATAAAGCATGCGATATAGTCGCAATGGCAATGGGAGGCCTGTTGAATATTTGCGGAGATCCGGATCGCCCACCTGTCACTCCGGGCTTTCCCGCTTCATACCTTTTAGGAGGCGTGGAAGCGGCCCTCGGAACCCTGATGGCTCTCAGGTGGAGACGTATCTCCGGACGTGGTACCGTTGTTAAGGTAAGCCTACAGGACGAAGTGCTGACTGCAAGCTGGGATAGTGTCCCATATTGGTCCGGAAGCAGAACAATATCCAAGCGTTCCGGACCTTTCAGCATACGGCCCAATGTTTCCTACAGGATAATCTGGCCCTGCAAGGACGGTTACGTCACCTTTTTCTATTTTGGAGGGCAAACTGGAGCCGAAGGTAATAGAGCCATTGTTGATTGGATGGAAAGTGAAGGGATTGACTGCGGCCCTGTCAGGGAACAAAAGTGGGAATCGTTCGACTGGGACAGATTGAAACAAAATGAGGTCGGCCTTCTTGAAAAGCCTCTCTATCCATTTTTCATGAGCCATACCAAAAAGGAGCTTTATGAAGGAGCGGTCAGAAGGAATATCATCCTTTACCCTCTGGCCGGCGCGAAGGATATTCTGAACAATCAGCAGTTAAAAGAAAGATCATACTGGACGGAGGTAAGACATCCTGAATTGCAATCAAGCATAATGTATCCCGGCGCCTTTGTGAAATCGTCGTGCACCTATTGCGGTGTATCCAAACGCGCACCGCTTATCGGCGAACATAATCAAGAGATATTTATGGGAGAGCTGGGCTTTTCGAAGGAGGACCTTATCAGCTTAAAGCAGTCAGGAGTTATCTGATAAGATAAAAATCGGGAGAGAAGAGTCGAATAAGATGGAGCTGTTTGAAGATATCAGGGTTATTGTTTTTGCATTCCTTGGGGTAGGTCCTCACAGTGTCAAATATCTGTCTGAGTATGGAGCCGAAGTGATAAAGATTGAGAGCCATCTCAGACCTGATCCGATGAGGGCTGTTCCACCTTTCAAAGATAATATTCCCGGAGTGGAGCGCAGCCAGATGTTTTCGAAAGTTGACAATAACGCCAAAAGTTTTACGCTTGATTTGAAACATCCCAAAGGAGTGGAAGTAGCGAAAAAACTGATATCCAACAGTGATATCGTGATCGACGGTTGGACACCCGGGACACTGGCCAAACTTGGACTGGATTATGATGAACTAAGGAAAATTAAACCTGACATCATTATGCTGAGTACCTGCATGCAGGGGCAAACCGGTCACACAGCGAGGCACCCAGGCCACGGAGTCACGTTGGGATCTCTGGCGGGCTTTAATATAACCACCGGGTGGCCGGACCGTGTCCCATCAGGCATAAGCGGACCGTTTACCGATATAGTCGCCTCCATATATAGCGCGGTTGCTTTGCAGGCTGCTCTTGATTATCGTTCCAGGACCGGCAGGGGTCAATATCTCGATATTTCTCAATACGAATGCAATATACACTTTATAGCACCCCAAATACTGGATTATATCGTGAATAAGAGAGAATTTCAAAGGCAGGGAAACAGTTGCTCCTACGCGGCGCCCCATGGGGTCTACAGATGCTTGGGAGAGGACAGGTGGTGTGCTATCGGGGTATTCACTGATGAAGAATGGAGCAGCTTCTGCAAAGTTCTAGGAAACCCTGGCTGGAGTATGGATAAAAAATTTTCCACGATCCTGTCTCGATTAAAGAATTCCGAGGAACTTGATAATCTGATTGAGGAATGGACATCAAATCATGCCCCGGAAGACATAATGCGCAGAATGCAGAACGCAGGTGTCGCAGCCGGGATAGTGCAAAACGGCAAGGACCTTTGGGATGACCCGCAACTCAAACACAGGAATTCCGTCTGTGAACTGGAACACCCGGAAACCGGGACCACTCTCTGCCAGAGAGTCGGCATATGTTTACCGGAAGTACAATACGAATTAAGACGGGCTCCTCTTTTGGGTGAACACACGGAGGATATTTGCAAGCGGGTGCTGGAGATGACAGATGAAGAGTTCGTAACACTGTTTAATGATGGGGTATTCGAGTAGCGCATTAAACATTAATTTAGATCATTAATGTCCGGTTAAAAAATTGCAGTATGGCAAGGCATGTTGCCGACATACTATGGGCCAGGGAGGCTCTTTTCAGATACCCCGCCATATCTCCTCATGTCATGGAACGGCACCTATATACCGCATACCCTGAGGGAGCCCCACAGCACATGGTACCATGAAATGCCATACTCTTTTGTGCCTGTTCTCAGTTCCCTTATTTCCCTGGATGCGGGCGATTATCAGCACAGGAGTCATTTGGGCGGGGGATCTTAAAAGAGGCCCCTGGCCCTGCAAGGGTTAATACCTCGATCTTGCATAGAGGAATAAAAAATACTTGAAAAACCATCTGGGTTTCCTGTTATTAAAGGGTTTTGGCAAACCA
>JAFGDF010000298.1 GCA_016932235.1 Deltaproteobacteria bacterium
AGAACATTTCAGATCTGGAGGATCGGTCGTTTGCCAAGCCGGAAGACGTATTGCCGCACAGATGGAAACGAATAAGGCGTTGGCAAAAACCATCAAAAACATCGATGATTATCTGTCAAAAATGAAGACCTGACACCTATAATTTATAATTTGCCGCGGATATAAATGATGCGTGATATGGCCGTGCAGTTGCTGGATACTGCCAGAATAATAAGCACAAGATTCATCAGGTAAGGGCCGGCACATGGGATTGAACCCAGCACCGCCCCAAAAATCAAAAGGATGACTCTTTCGGTCCTCTGCATCAGTCCGACCCTGCACTCAACACCCAGTCCCTCGGCCCTGGCTCTGGCATAACTGACAACAAAAGACCCTGTAATAATGAATATAACAATCAAAACCATCCATGGAGAATGATCTGGCGCCATCCGGTCTCCTGCAGATATAAAATTGATACCTCCGGCGTAATAATATGCAAGTCCCATAAGCGGAAAAGCATCGCTGTACCTGTCGATGGTACTGTCCAGAAATGCGCCGGATTTTGTCCCTTTTCCCGTTTCCCGGGCAATCGTTCCGTCAAGGGCATCACAGATACCTGAAAAGAAAAGCATGATTGCCCCACCCCAAAAAATCCCGGCGCAAAAAAAGATGCCTGTTATAAAGCTCAGCAAAAGACCAGCGATGGTCATCACATTCGGATGGATACCCATCCTTCCAATAAATCGGCCCAGGGGGCTTATGACACTGTAAAACCAGGTTCTCCACCTTCCATTTATTATCTGCAATCTCATCATGCTTGGAAATCTTTTTATGTTAAGCGTTTAAACTCCGCGACAAGAAATGTATGATCAGAAGGCTTCTCTTTTTTCCTCGGTTCCATGTCCACCCACACATTCTCGCATCTCTTCGCAAGAGGATCAGTCGCAAGCATATAATCAATACGCCAGCCCATATTCCGCTTGAAACCGTTGGGTATCCTGTAATCCCAGAACGTGTAACCATTTTTCGCAGGTTCATGTTGGCGAAACAGATCCGTAAAACCCCACTGCAGGATATCCCGTATCGCCTTCTGCTCCTCTTCATGGAATCCCGCCTTTCCCCGAAGGCCTTCAGGGTCATAGACGTCCAAAGGCTGGAGCGCGACATTGAAATCTCCCACCATCAGCAAAGGCTCTCCGGGATTATATGTTGCTTTTACATGGGATAGAAGATCCCTTAGCCATTTGATCTTATACTCAAATTTATCCGTACCCGGAGCGACGCCCTGAGGCACATACACATTTATTATCTGGGTATCGAGCAATCTGCCGCTTATAAAACGGGCCTGTTCATCACCCGAGTCATAAAGGTCCTTCCGGATATCTGAAATCGGCTGTCGTGAAATGAAAGCCACCCCGTTATAGGATTTCTGTCCCCTGAAAAAAGCATTATAACCGATATCCTTAAAATCGCTCAGGGGAAAGTCCTTATCCTGCGCCTTGGTCTCCTGAAGGCAAAGAATATCGGGCCATTCCTTTTCCAGCCACTCCATGATGATCGAGATTCTGGTTCTTATTGAATTGGCGTTGAATGTTGCGATCTTCATAGATACAATAAAAAAGGCATCTCGCAGAGCAGTGTCGAGATGCCTTTTTGGATTATGGTGGAATTAAACCTTCTTTACGTTTTTTGCCACTGGTCCGCGGTTTCCATCTTCTATATCAAACATTACTTTTTCACCCTCGTTAAGGGTCTTAAAGCCGGGCATGTCGATTGATGAAAAATGGACAAAAACATCATTACCGCTTTCTTGTGAAATAAAACCAAACCCCTTCCTCTCGCTAAACCACTTAACTGTTCCTTCCGCCAAAACAAAGACCTCCTATCTAAAATTACCACAATGGGTCTGATCCATAGATAGCAAGGTGAGACATAAATAATCCACGGATCAAAACCCGCTCCCATGCTCAGAAAGCCTTACAGCCGCACTTAATATTAAAGATATGTTATAGTAATTATAAACGTCAAGTAAAAAAAGCCGCATTATTTAACAATACTGCCTGAAACGCTCTTGCGATCCGGATTGATCAGATGCACGCCCTGATCATCTTCAGCAGCAAGAATCATTCCACGCGACTCTATACCCATCAGTTTTATAGGTTCCAGGTTTGCGACCACGATCACCTGTTTTCCCTTTATCTCATCCGGTGTGTAATGCTGAGCAATGCCCGCCACAATAATCCTTTCTTCCCCGATATCAACCGTGAGCTTGATCAATTTCTTCGATTTTGGGACAGGTTCTGCGTTCAGAATAGTGCCTATTTTTAAATCAAGTTTCTGAAAGTCCTCATATTTTATCATTTCTTTCTCTCCAGAGTCCCCCTTCTCACTGATTCCATGATCCCCTTTATCAACTTCCTTATTTACATCAATCCTCGGAAATAATTGGATGGATTTTGAAACAGGTTTTTGAGGCAGGTTTGTCTCCCATGCCCTGGCGCCGTCAAGTCCGATATTATCCGGTCTCCCGGAGAAACCGAGAAGATCCAGCATCTTTTCAGCAGTTTCAGGCATGAAAGGCCACAGGAGAATCGAAATTATCCTGAGAGACTCAACAATACAATTCATGACGGCAACCAGACGATCCTGGTCATTCTTTGCCAGGACCCATGGTGATGTCGAATCAATATATTTATTGACCTTTCCTATGATGTCCCAGATGGCCATAAGCGCCTTATGGAATCCGAATTCCTCCATGAAAACCGGATAGGCCTCGACAAGTCCAAGAACTTCATTTTTAAGTTTAATATCCAGATCCTCGTACATTTTCGAACCTGGGATATCGCCCTTAAAATATTTTGACGCCATTGTCAGGCTTCTGCTGACAAGATTTCCCAGATCATTTGCCAGGTCAGCGTTTATCCTGGCTATAAGTGCCTCTTCGCTGAATTCGGAATCAAGCCCGAAGACCATCTCTCTGAGCAGGAAATATCTGAAAGCGTCAAGACCGTATATATCGGCTAAATCGAGAGGCCTTACAATATTTCCTATACTTTTAGACATCTTCCCCTGATCGATCTTCCAGTACCCGTGTACATTGAGGTGCTGGTACGGTTCGATACCGGCGGATCTCAGCATACAGGGCCAGTAGATACCATGGGGCTTTAGGATATCTTTTGCTATCAAATGTTGTGAATGGGGCCAATATTTTTTAAAAAGCTCACCTTCCGGATAATCAAGAGATGATATATAGTTTATCAACGCATCAAACCAGACATAGGTTACATACCTGTTGTCGAACGGGAGGCTGATACCCCACTCAAGTCTGGTTTTCGGCCTTGAGATACACAAATCCTCAAGCGGATCCTTGAGAAAAGCAAGCACTTCGTTCTTGTATCTCTCCGGCCTGATAAAGCCCGGGGTTCTTTTTATATAGTCAACAAGCCAATCCTGATATTTACTCATCCGGAAAAAATAGTTTGCCTCCTTAATGACTTCAGGGACATTCTGATGATCCGGGCATTTGCCGTCAACCAGCTCTCTTTCGACATAGAATCGTTCACAACCAAAGCAATACAATCCTTCATATTCGCTGAAATATATATCACCTTTGTCATTTACCTTATTCAATATGAGTTCAACCGTGCGCTTGTGAGCTGGATCCGTAGTCCTGATGAAATAATTGTTGCTGATATTCAACTTGGGCCATAACACCCTGAAAAGCTCGCTGGCCCTGTCAACGAATTCTTTTACGGACTCTCCCTTCTTTTCTGAGGCCTTGACTATTTTATCTCCATGTTCGTCAGTCCCCGTGAGGAAAAAAGATTCCGCACCGCTTAGAATCTGGAACCTGTTGAAAACATCGGCTACAATGGTTGTATAAGCGTGTCCCAGGTGAGGCTCAGCATTAACATAGTAGATCGGGGTAGTGATATAAGATCTCTTCATGAATATTATAAGTGGTTACTCCTTTCCTGGTCTTCCCTGTTTTTATTTTACTCTAATATCTTCAAAGGAAATCTCAATCTCCTCATTGGATTCAAGCATTATTGTCAGCGTCTGCTTCAATAGATTCTGACGGATTAGCTTTCCTTTGCCTTTCACCGTATCCAGATTTTTCCCTATCTTGGGTACATTTTTTTTAACCGTGTCATAATATTCCTGCTCATAAGCAAGACAGCACATCAATCTACCGCACATGCCTGATATCTTGGCCGGATTAAGCGATAGGTTCTGCGTCTTGGCCATCTTAATAGAAACAGGTTCAAAATTATTAAGGAAAGAGGAACAGCATAACTGGCGTCCGCAAGTACCCAGTCCACCTACCATCTTAGCCTGATGCCGCACCCCTATCTGCCTCATTTCTATTCGCGTATGAAATTTGGAAACAAGGTCCTTTACGAGTTCCCTGAAATCAATCCTGCTTTCTGCGGAAAAATAGACTATGATCTTGTTTCCATCCAAAAGCCTGTCAACTGAAACCAGGCACATGGGCAGCGACCTGGCCTTGATCTTTTCATAGCAAAAACAGTATACCTCCTTTTCTATTTCGCATTTTTTTTCAAATTTCTGAATATCCTTGTCAGTGGCAAGCCTCAACACCTTTTTCAATATCCTTTCAGGATAGTCTTCCGCCGCAGCCTTAGATTCCATCTGGACCATTCCAAGCGCTTCACCCTGTTCGGTATCAACCACGACCCTATCACCTTTTTTAAGAACAAAGTGTCCGGACGCAAAGTCGTAGATCTTACCACCGGTCCTTAACTGTATTCCCACCACTTTTATGTTGTTATTATCCATCCGCGCTTACCATCGCCGAATATTTATAAAATGAACCATTGAAAATCTAAATCTCACCGGGAGTCTTCGGGACAAAGGCCGGCAGACTCGCGGGGATTTCACTGAAACGCTTCAAGGCGATCATAATATTCTCCATCATCAATCCAGGATTTGGATTTCTCATCATTTCTCTCTGTGCTCGATCAATTACCTGGAAACTTTCTAAAAGGTTGTCCAATCTAAAATTTTCTGAAATATTTTTCAACTTCCGTGAAAAATCAATGTTGATTATCTTATCCCGCGGACCCCTTACTTTGACCAGGATCAGGTCCCTGTACCAGGTTTTCCACATTCCGAGCAACTCAAAAAGACCGTTATCTTTTAACTCTGCACTATCTGAATTCCTTTTTTTTGATCTTTCTGAATAGTCCCACGCAGTTTGAAGGACCTGTTCCATTGGCAATTCCGGAAGCCTCATTAATTCAATCAAGCAATTCTGCCTGTATTCCAAAATATCATTTTCCTTGAACTGAATCGCCTTTCCCAGGCTCCCTTCGCTTATCCTTGAGAGGAGCGCGGCTTTTTCTTCATCTAAACCCATCTCGGTCTTTAGCCAATCCCGGATTTTGGATGCGGGCAGGGGTCGAAAAGGAACAATCTGGCATCTGGATATTATTGTGGGAAGGAGGTCTAGCGGCTCAACAACCTTTATGATAATTACATTATGCGGCGGTGGCTCTTCCAGACTCTTCAGGAAAGAGTTCGCCGCTTCCGCGGTCATCCTCTCCGCATGATTGACAATCACAACCCGGTATTTTCCCGAAACAGGCTTAAAGCTCAGCGCGCGGTTCAAGTCCCTTATCTGTTCAATTTTAATATTATGCCCGTCAGGCTCAATAAAAATAAGATCCGCAAAATTTCTGTTCCTAATCCGACGGCATGGGATGCAATCCCCGCAACCCTCAAAATCTCTGGGTTGCAGGCAGTTCAAAGCCTGCGCCAATGCAATGGCGGTAGTTGTTTTGCCGATTCCTTCGATACCGGTAAAGAGATAGGCATGGGGGATCTTGTCTCCCATCATCACCCTTTTCAGGTAACCCGTGGCCCTCTCCTGTGAAATAATCCCGGAGAATGGCCTGCAAATTATCTCATTATCCGTCTGTGGCATCTATTCTGTTCGCGGTTTCTCTTTCATAATATTAGGTTGAAGGGCTGAAAGAATCATTGATTCCACTTCTTGCACGGATCTTGAGGCATCAATAATAAAAAATCGTCTCTTCTCTGCTTCAGCTAGCCGCAGATAGCCTTCCCTTACCCTGAGGTGAAAATCAATCCTTTCCCTCTCAAATCTATCCATACGACCCACCTCCTGACCTGCATTTCGATCAATAGCCCTTTTAAGCCCGATCTCAACAGGACAATCAAGGAGGAAAGTCATATGAGGCCTGACGCCTTTTGTGACTTTTTCATTTAATATTCTTATGAACTCCATTTCATGACCTCGGGCCGCTCCCTGATAGACAGTAGTCGCATCAAAAAAACGATCACATATAACCCATTTCCCGAGTTTTAAAGCCGGGTTGATCACCTCCTCCACGTGCTGGGCCCTGTCTGCTTCATACAGCAAGAGTTCAGCCAGGGTACATATATCTTTATTTCCGGAGTCAAGGAGCACATCCCTGATTCTTTTTCCGATTCTTGTTCCTCCGGGTTCCAGCGTAATGATATGCGGGATTGAATGATGATTCAACCGTTTCCCAAGAAGCCTTATCTGGGTCGTTTTACCGCATCCCTCTATCCCCTCAAAAGTTATAAACAAATTTTTCACCTTGCTTTATTTGCGATTTCCATACTGTCCCAGATTTTTAAAGTATATAGGATATAGCAGAGATAATCAAGAAATGATAACCAACCAGAATCCACCATCAAATCTCAGACAGTATCCTCATAGTGCTGGATTTTGGCAGAACCCTGGCCACCAGCGAGGTGCCAGATGCCAGGCGCCAGGGAGCGACGGCTGAGGCGTATAAGTAATACGACCGCTTCCAGCCCGCAGGCCTCCAGGCCGGAGGGCAAGGAGGAGCGACCGCAGGCAACACAGCCCTTCGATTCCGCTCAGGGACATGAGCCTGTCGAATGGCAGATGGCGCCTTGATGGTGGATCAGGGACCGATATGGCCCAACAGGCTCCTAGAATACGGCAGACGGCCGAATGGATGGAAACAACGAAGCGTCAGTGTGAGGGATAAATTTAGCCGCATTGAACATATTCATGAACTCTTGGTTAACGTTCAGCTCGATATAAGTGATCCTGTCTCTGATATCACAAGCCCTTGCCTTCATTTCTGAAGACAGCAAGGCCAGTGTCGCTCCTTCAAGCGAACTGTTTCCCAGCGATTTATATTTTTCAAGAGGCAGATCGGGAAGCATCCCGATGGTGACTGCCGATAGGGGGTCCACATAGGTTCCGAAAGTTCCGGCGATAAAAAATTCATTCACCTCGCTCATGGGCACGTTAACCATTCCGGATATAGTGGAGAGGATGGTAAACATGGCGGCCTTTGAGCGAAGGAGCCTATCGATATCCGTCTGGCTTAATGTTAACTCTCTGCCACAGGCACTCTCCTCGGCCTTCACTAAGATAAAATGATTTGTCCCCTCCAATTCTTTCAGCCGGTCTCCACATCTCTTTACATCATACTTCCCGCGCATATCAATCATACCTGCAAGAAAAAGATTTGCCACGAGATCAATGAGACCCGAACCGCATATACCCGCTGCCGGTTTGTTGTCGATTGTCCTTAACACGAGGTCTTTGGAAACAGGATCTATCATCACACTATCTATTATCCCCGGCCCAGCCATCATACCAATGCCTGCAACATCTCCCTCCAGAGCCGGGCCGGCTGCTCCTGCGCAGGCCACCATCCACTCTCTGTTCCCCATGACGACCTCGGCATTTGTTCCCATGTCCACAAGGATCGATATATCCTTTTTTCGATAGATCCCTGACGACAGGATGCCGGCTATCAGATCTCCGCCAAAATAGCTTCCCACATTAGGCAAGACAAACACCGGGGCCCGGGGATTGATATCAAGATCCAGATCTGCCGCATTCATGGTATCGGGACAATTAATGACCGGAATGTAGGGTTCCCGGCAGATCCAGTAGGGGTCCAGCCCTAAAAAAAAATGCGTCATTGCTGTATTACCCGAGGCGGACAATCCAATGATTCTTTCCTTTTCTATTCCGTTTTCATTTGCGAGCGATGATATTTCCTTATTAAGAGCTTTTATCAGCAGTGATCTTAGCTCATCGAGACCCCCATTCCTGGATGAATATTTGATCCTTGTAAGGATATCAGGCCCTATTTCGATCTGGGGGTTCAAATAAGATCGCTCATCAATAACCTTCCCGGTTTCCAGATCCAAAAGACGGACGACCAGCGTCGAACTCCCCAGGTCGATTGAAAGGCCGAAGTATCTCCCCTCTCCAGGTGTAAAAATATCGATTATCCTCCATCTGTCGCCCATGCTGTAAACCGCGACCTCCGGGTGGTAACCGGACTGTCTGAGAGCGTGCGGGATTTTTCTGACTGCGGAAATATCAACGTTGATATCCGCAGAAGAAACAACTTTTTTTATTTCCCCGGTCAGCCGATCAACATCAGCGGTGTTATTCTTCAGGCTTGGCGGATCTGTTTTAATCCTCAGCACTCTTATCCATCCATCTTCCCTGCGGGTTCTCTCCATCAGTATCCCATCGAAATCTTGATTATAAAAAAAATGTATATACAGCCAGGGGAAAAGATATTCAATAAAAATAGGGATTATGGCTTATTGACATGCGCTTATCTGTCCCATATAATATCACTGACAATCATATATCCGTTGATTCCCGGAAGTATGCGTGATTATCCCTGATGATATCTTTTACGAACTTCAGATACTCTGAAAAAAGACCAGGATCGGCGTTAATATCCTTTCTATTGGTTTTATCGCTCTCGGTCCCATGCAATTTTCTGTTAAAAAACGCCTTTGCTCAAAGGGCTATCTACTCAATCCAGCTCGGAGCTTTCTGTGATGCTGATAACGCCAGGGAAATGACGGAAGATTTGATAAAGCTGGGACATCATTCCTTCTATCGAGAAGAATTTGATGGCGGGAATGTCTTATATCGAGTCTATATCGAAAAATATGCGACCCGGGCAGAAGCAAAAAAAGAGGCGGAGATACTGGAAAATCTGGATCTGATATCAGGTTATATCATTAAGGAATTGCCGGATGATTCCAAACACCCTGTTAAAAAGCAACATGCCGACGCAGCCGCATGTTTCTGCCTGCATGTGGAATCATACAATGAAAAGGCGAACGCTGAAAAACGTGTGGATGAAATGAAGGAGTATGCTCACAGGGCATTTTATCTTGAGGAAGAAGTATCCGGTGGAAAATGGTATAGAATATATATAGGAGATTTCAGCAGCGAGGAGGATGCCAGGCAAAAGGGGGCTGAGCTGAAAAATAAAGGTATAATCAACTATTTTAAGCCTTCCAGGCTGCCAGACTAAGTCCGGCAGACTCCTTTCAAGCTTGATAAGGTGTGAGGGCCCTCTTTTTGTTGGCTTAAGTTGTCTATTTGTGTTACTAGTCACTCCGGGACAGGATGGTTCCTTAAGTGATCTATACCGTCGCCAGCAGCATGCCGGCCAAAGTCCGACAGACTGCTAGAGGCTGGGAATATCCCCATTGGCCGCCTCCGGCTGGTCAAAAGCGGGTAGAGTTAGAAATATCTTAAAGCATATACATCGGAGGGGTCGTAATGGATATCAGCAGGAAGATCGGGATTGGAATCGTGATGATTATTCCCACTTTTGTCGGATCTGGAGCCCTATGGGGAATCTTTCATAGCTGGATCGCCGTTATTGTTTGGATCCTCATAATGGGGCTCGTATATAAAAACATCATTTGCGGCAGATTCTCACAAGCCAGATAATGGATGAAATCCTTAATGAGGTGATACCAGGCGATGACTGATAAACCGGGCAAGATAGAGCATTATGAGAAACAATTTGGAATAATTGCCATCGAAAAGGGATTTCTCCGTTCAGATGAGCTTATTGAGGCACTAAAGATACAGGTGGAAGAAGATATTCGGTATGAAACGCACCGTTTAATCGGAGAAATCCTGCTTGATAAAAACTACATAACTGTTCAACAGATCCAGGAAGTACTTAGTGTAATTTTTTCGAAATAACCCCCCGTTAATAATCCCTATGTGAATTTAATGGAACCCCATGAGCAAATCCCGTGGTTTCCTGCAAATGCGGATAAAGGAAAAGCCGCTGAGCTAAGAGGGTTAAGGAAAAACTCAGGTTGCCTTGGAGGCTGTCGGACTTTGTCCGGCATGCTCCTAAAAGATGTTTAACTGATATTTTGTTCTGACTCAGCCTTGTCCGGTTAGGAAATTGCAGTTGAAGAAAAATACCGGATGGCTGTCAATAAAGCGATAAAATAACAGTAACTCAATATCCGGTTGCCGGAACCGCGGTATGGGGAACTCTTTTTATCGGCGAAAACACTGGAAGCAGGATTATTGCGTAAGGCGCATGCCAGGCGGGCGGGATGCTTCTCGGTTGTCCAACCTTATCTGGCCCTGACAACGACTGAGATGAACCGTCGCCCGCCTCGTAAGGCAATATGCGTAAAACTTGCCAGGAACGAGTTCGCCCGAAAAAAGAGTTCCCCATACCGCGATCTTTACGCAATTTCCTAACCGGACATCAATGTGAATAATTGATTCTTAACAACAAAATTACTCATTCATTAACCAGGTTTTTCTTATAGATAAAAAATCTGTTCAAAAAAATTTGAGAAAATTTTATTAGCAGAATGTCGGGCAAAGCCCGACATTCTGCTTGTAAAGACACAGCGGATTAAGTAATTGTATCAGGATCTCCGCTCCTCGCTCAATAGTCTCACTACCTTCCGGGATAGTAATTAACGCATCTTTCAAGGCCATGGATTTTAATCTGCTCCCCTCCTTAAGGGGTTTAACGAGAAACAAATTCCCTTGCGTGCCGGTAATATTTGCGTGAATAAATTGAGTCCAATCCCTGTCCCCCTGCACCTTTTCGGTTAATCGTGCCCATACCAGGGGAAACAAGCTGTGAATATCCCCTTTCATCCTTAGCAACCCGGGCAGCGCCAGCTGAAGAAAAGCAATCTCATTTGAAGGAGGTCCCCCCGGTAGACAGAAAAATGGCCTGCCCTCTAAAAGACCGAAGCTAATCGCCTTTCCAGGACCTATCTTGACCTTATTATACAGACCGTACCAGCCAAGATCTTCCAGCACTTTTATTGTCAGATCCCTGTCACTGCCCCAGGCTCCGCCGCTCGTGACGAATGCATCCACCTGAGTGAGGTGTTTCTCGATAGATGCCGCTATATTATCTCTCTTATCCCTTGCTATTTCGGTCGTAAAAGAGATGCCCTTGGTTGAAAGCCATGCGCAGATAGCAACCATATTACTCGCGTACAGCTTTCCGTCAGGAAGATGATGCCCCGGTGCGACCACCTCATCTCCTGTGGCGATTACGGCCACCCTTGGTGACCTGTACACAACCACCCTGTCCAGTCCTGCTGACGCAATAAAACCAATAATGGGAGGAGTAAGTTTGGTCCCTTTTTCCGCTATCACTTCCCCTAGCGCGTTATCAGTGCCTCTTTTGAGCACATTTCTTCCTGCCCTCGCATTTCTATAGCAATAAACCTCATTATCCATATACCGGCTGAACTCTTCCGCGAGAACTGCATCCGCCCCATCCGGCAAAGGCGCGCCCGTGGTGACCTTTATCGCATTGCCCCTTGAAACAGTCATAGCGGATCTGTTTCCCGCCGTTGCATCGCCGATAACTCTTAATCTCACGGGGTTATTAAAATCCGCTTCTTTTAGATCATTCGAAAAAACCGCGAAGCCATCCTTTAAGGAGCAGTCCGTTGACGGGCTATCCACTTCGGAGATCACATCTTCAGCCAGAATCCTTCCGGAGATATCCCCCAGGGGGAGTTTTTCAGTACCCAGCAAGGGAATATTGGAAAATGTCAGATCAAATGCCTCTTTCAAACTTGCGAATCTTTTTATTGCCATAAAGGAATATGCTTAAATCCCTTTCTATATTTTCTCGCAGGCTTTTAGACACTTCTCCAAAGCCTGCTAGAAAAATAATATAAATGAAACATAATAAAAGCGCAAGGATATTGAATTTCATTGACAAAACCTGATAATATCTCATTAATGTCCGGTTAGAAAATTACATAAAGATCGCAGTATGGAGGACTCGTGGAAAAAGAGGAAAATGAGCCTGATTAATATTATAAACCTCTCACTCACATTTTCTGGCAAAAGCCTGTTTAAAGACCTCGGCTTCCAGGTGGAATCCGGGGACCGTATAGGGCTGGTCGGTCCTAACGGATCAGGGAAAACAAGCCTGCTCAGGATGATTACAGGAGAGCTTTCCCCTGAAAAGGGGGAGATAAGGGTTTCAAGCGGCATACGCCTGGGTTATCTGCCGCAGGACATTCACGACAGATTATCCGGATACCTGCTCAAATCAGTCCTTGAATCCATTCCCGGACGGCGGGACCTTCAAAACAACATAAGCCAGATTGAAAAAAGGCTTGATAAAAGTCCAGTCAAAACCGAACAGGAAAAATTGGCCCTGCACCTGGCGGAGATACACAGTGAGCTGGATAGGCTGGATAATGAGTTCCCTAATCATAATGCGGAAAAGATTCTTGAAGGTCTGGGCTTCCAGTCCCGTGATTTTCAATCTCCCCTGTCATCCTTCAGCGGCGGATGGCGGATGAGGGCGGCTCTGGGCAGCATACTTTATCAGGCTCCCGACCTACTCCTGCTCGATGAGCCTACCAACCACCTCGATATCCCCTCCGTGCGATGGCTGGAACAGTTTCTCACGGACTACAGAGGCGCTGTTATACTTGTCTGCCATGACCGCGATTTTCTAAACAGGCAGATTAATCGGGTAATAAGTTTTGAACCTGAGGGGATTAGAAACTACAGCGGTAACTATGACCAGTACCTGAAGTTCCGCGAAGAGGAGAAGAAAACCCTCGAGGCGAATGCCCGCAATCAGGAAATAAAGGTCAAGGAAGCGAAGAAATTTATAGAACGATTCCGCTATAAAGCCACAAAGGCCCGGCAGGCCCAAAGCAAGATAAAACTGCTTAAAAAAATCGAACTCGTGAAATCCCATCGCAGCCATAAGGCGATGAGTTTTAGATTTCCCGAAGTTCCCAGAAGCGGAAGGGTCGTCGCCAGGATACAGGGTCTTTCAAAATCTTTTGGTGAAAAGACACTTTACAAGGATATCGATCTTACGGTTATGAGGAACGAAAGGGTTGCTATAATAGGACCCAACGGTTCGGGGAAGACAACACTTTTGAAAATGCTGGCAGGGGAGATTGAACCGACCGGAGGTCGAATAGAACTGGGCCATAATGTCTCAATGAGCTATTATGCTCAGCATCACTCCGAGATGCTCGACCCGGGGAAAACGATTATAGATGAGGTTTACCAGATAGTCCCCAATGAATCCGTTAGCTTTGTGAGGGGCGTATGCGGTGCGTTCCTTTTTTCAGGCGACGAGGTTGATAAACAGATAAAAGTTCTTTCGGGAGGTGAAAGGGCCCGGGTGTGCATCGCGGAAATGCTTATTAAACCGGGGAACCTTCTTGTGATGGATGAACCGACAAATCACCTGGATCTGGTATCCTCGGAAATACTCATAGACGCCCTGGATGAATTCAGCGGCACCCTCATATTCGTGTCCCATAACCAATCATTTATCAACAGGCTCGCGACAAAGATCTGGGACCTGGAAAACGGGAAAATAACTGAGTATCCGGGAAAACTCTATGAATATTATGATCATCTTGAACGAAAGGAGTATGAAACCAGGGCAAAGCGGGAAAAAACGGGCTTCCGCGCTGTGGATACCCGGGATGTTTCCAGCGGGGACGGCCTGAAAAAAAGACTTCTCAGGAAAGAAAAGGCTGAAAAACGCAAACTCATAAGCAACCGGCTTAATCCCATCAGATGCGAATTATCACGTATTGAGGAGAGAATAGCCAAGCTTGAAGAGAAGGAGAGAGATCTTTCGAAACAGCTTGCCGACCCGGAGGTATTCAGGGATATAAAAAAAAGCTCGCCCCTGCTGGGAGAGTATGGTCGCGTCAGAAAAGAGCTGGAAGATCTTATGTCGAGATGGGAGAACAGCCAGGCCCGGTTGGAATCAGCTGAGAAGGAGCTTGGCATCTGAACTCATATCCCTGTCCGGAGGACTATCTTGCCGGGAGACTCCCTGATGAATTCACCAATTTTCATTGCATCCTTAACTCCCTTTACCTTGAGCCCCGATACAAGATCATCCGCCTGATCGCTTCCTATGGCGATAAGAAGCCCCCCCGAGGTCTGTGGATCAAAAAGTATATCCATAAGGGCCGGATCAACGCTCTCACTCCCGATCAGACATCGATTTCTGAAATCCCGGTTGCGGTGAGCGCCCTCGGGGACTATCCCCATCCTGGAATAATTGAGCGCCTCACGGATTATGGGAACATGGTCAGGATAGATCTTCAGCCCCGTGTCTTCCCCGTCAATCATTTCACAGGCATGCCCGAGGAGTCCGAATCCTGTCACATCAGTGCAGGCGCTGATGTCAAAACGGGCGAACTCTTCCGCGGCCAGGTTATTTAACTCAGACATGATGCTAGTTACTTCAACGACCAGATCTTCATCAGCAAGGTTCCCTTTGATCGCCGTATTGATTATTCCGGTACCTATCGGCTTGGTAAGCACAAGGCTATCACCGGCTTTTGCTCCCCTGTTCGTGATGAACCGGCCCGGATGAACAATGCCGGTCACCGCCAGTCCGTATTTGAATTCTTCATCCTCCACGCTGTGACCGCCTAAAAGAAGAGCTCCGGCTTCCTTGATTTTTTCCAGGCCACCTTTTAATGTATCCTGCAATACTTCTATACCCATTGACCTAATGGGAAAACAGATAATATTCATAGCTGTCAAAGGCTTTCCGCCCATCGCATAAATATCGCTGAAGGCATTGGCTGCTGCAATCTTACCGAAAGAGAACGGGTTATCAACGATAGGAGTGAAAAAGTCCACGGTCTGGATAATGGCAAGGTCATTGCTTATCCTGTACACACCCGCGTCATCATTGGTTTCAAAACCGACAAGCAGATCAGGATGCTTCGGGATGTCAAGCCCGCAAAGGGCCTTTTCCAGGTCACCCGGACCCAGTTTTGAAGCTCACCCGGACCCCTTTACTGTTTCGGTAAGTCGTTTCGGTCTCTTTTCTTCCATGATATTCAATCCCCGGGAACCCGCCGGATCTTATCCGACAACCCCCTGTAATATTTATTGCGATTTTATATCAGATTACCGTTAATAAATCATCCAATTTCAGAACCTCAGAACCATATAGTCTTGAATATCAACTCCAACTGTCCTATAGTTGGGAAATGGGGTTCTTTTCCAGCATGGTTGTAAGGATCAGAAAAGATATACGACAGGCTTCTAAAAAGTTATTCAATTAATATCTTATTCTGATTAAATGATATATTATTTTTTATTTTGCCGGGCAAAGTCCGACAGACTGCGAGATTTAGCCTGATGGCTAAATATCGCAGCAGGAAAAGTCTTTTATCTCCATTAGCTTCGATTTATACCAAAACCAGAGGTAGGCAGTGAGGCTTTCAGATTTCGTTCACACGATCAAAAATCATCTGGACTTCGGTCCTGCCTTTGTTCACTACCATTATATTCCCGCAACCCAGCCAAGATATGTCGAATTCCCCGATCTGGATCCATCCGTTCTCCATGTTCTTGAAAAGTTCAACATCAACCGATTCTACAGTCATCAGAATGAAGCCTTGAGACATATCGGGAAAGGTGAAAACGTCCTGGTAGCCACCCCCACAGCAAGCGGAAAAAGCCTCATATACAATATTGCCGTTATTGAAACACTTTTAAGGGATGAAAAACAAAAAGCGCTGTATATTTTCCCTCTTAAGGCCCTTGAGCAGGATCAGATGAAAAACCTTTCCTGCTTTATAGATGGGATTAATAAACAGAAGATCTCGGCAAGGATTTATGATGGCGACACCAGCCCATACAACCGAAAAAAGATGAGACATAATCCCCCGGAAATCCTTTTCACAAACCCTGATATGCTTCACCTTGGAATTATGGCCTACCATGAAAAGTGGGATAAACTTTTTAAAAACCTGTCCTACGTAATACTTGACGAAGTCCACACCTACAGGGGAATCTTCGGATCCCACATGAATCAGATTATCAAGAGGCTGAAAAGGATTTGCGCCATTTACAGCAGGAATCCGCGCTTTATCCTTCTGTCCGCGACAATAAACAATCCGCTCGAATTCGGTGAAAGCCTTATACAGGAAAAGATCCGAGTAGTTGAATCGAACGGCTCTCCAAGATCGGGGCAGCATTTCCTGTTCCTGAATCCGGAGATAAGCCCCAATTTCTCCGCCGCCAAGCTGTTCGCACACTGCATAAGTCACGGATTTAGGACCATCGCCTTTACCCAATCAAGAAAGGTAACTGAATTGATTCACATATGGGTGTCTCAACTTTCCCCTCAAGTCAGAGGGAAAATAAGTTCGTACCGGGCTGGATTTATGCCTGAAGAGAGAAGGGAGATAGAAAAGAAGCTGGCGAGAGGAGAGTTGCTGGGTGTTATTTCCACAAGCGCCCTCGAAATGGGTATCGATATAGGCTTCCTGGACATATGCCTGCTCGTGGGTTATCCCGGCACTATTATCAACACCTGGCAGAGAGGAGGGAGGGTCGGTCGCGGCGGCAATGATTCCATGGTCATCCTTATTGCCAAGCCGGACGCCCTGGATCAGTATTTCATAAAACACCCGGACGAACTCTTCACGAGATCCTATGAATCCGCCATCCTGGACCCCCATAATCCCTATGTCGTAAGGGCTCACCTCCCGTGCGCCGCGGATGAAAGCCCCCTTACCATCGAAGATGAAAAATACTGGTCCCGGGATCTGAAGATCCATCTGGATACGCTTGAAGCCGAAGGCGAACTTACGAAGACGGCGGATGGCAGGCCTGAATACTTCCCGGTTAGATCCAGACCGCATCTTCTTGTCAATATAAGATCGACCGGTGAAAGTTATACCATATTTGAAAGGGAAACAGGGCAGGCTATTGGCAGCATCGACGGACTCAGGGCTTTTAAGGAATGCCATCCCGGAGCCGTGTACCTTCACAGGGCGAGACAGTACCTTGTGGATCGTCTTGACCTGGAAAAGAGTGATATCATTGTCCACGAATCGGACCTCAAATATTTTACCCGAGCGCGCTCGGAGAAGGACACCGAAATTATCAAAGTGACACGAAGCAAACCTGAAGGTCAATTTATTGTCCGCGAAGGCATTCTCAGGGTAACCGAACAGGTAACCGGTTATGAAAAAAGGGCATTACCCGGTCAGGAATTAATGGGTGTTTTTCCGCTGCAGCTTCCGGAAAGGACATTCGAGACTGTCGGCTTCTGGGTTGAAATAGAGCCGATTATCAACCATGCTGTTGAGAAGGAAAAACTTCATTTAATGGGAGGGATCCACGCCATTGAGCATGCCAGCATAGGACTGTTCCCCATTTTTGTACTATGTGACAGGAATGACATAGGAGGAATCTGTTTCCCTTACCATCCACAGGTCGAGAAAAGCGTGATATTTATCTATGACGGATATCCCGGTGGAGTGGGTCTGGCTCAAAAGGGATTCGAGGTGGTGAAAGACCTTTTTGAAAAAACGCTCGATCATCTCAATGAATGTGAATGTGATGAAGGTTGCCCTTCATGCATACATTCCCCAAAATGCGGGTCAGGCAATAAACCTCTTGATAAAAAAGCGGCAATCCTGATTTTGAAAATGCTGCTGGGACATATCCCTTTCAGCCAGTCAAACGAAGAACATGCAGTTCAGGATCATGATGACACCTTAATTAAGCCCGAGCCCGTGAAGAAGCCAGGCGAACCGAGGATTATATACCTTGACCTGGAGACGCAGAAGCTTGCACAGGATGTAGGAGGGTGGAATAACAGCCATCTCATGAGGGTCTCCGTGGCTGTCATATACGACAGTGTCAGGGAATGTTTCTTAAGCTATACCGAGGATATGGTGGATGATCTGGTCAGGCATCTGAGGAAAGCGGATCTTGTAGTCGGATTTAATATCAAGCGCTTTGATTACGCCGTCCTCGGGGCATACACTTCGGAAAATCTCGGTGATCTGCCAACTTTTGATATCCTGGAGGATGTATACGGCCGGCTTGGTTTCAGGCTGGGACTGGATCACCTGGCAAAGGAAACGATTAATAAGGGCAAATCGGCAGACGGCCTCCAGGCCGTTGAATGGTTCAGGCATGGTGAAATGACCATGCTCACGGAATACTGCCGTAATGACGTGGAGACGACAAGGGACCTTTTTCAGTACGGAGTAAACAATGGTTACCTTGTTTACAGGGGAAAAAAGAATAACAGGCGCTTGAGACTGCCTGTCGACTGGAATCTGGAAGCGCTTATAAAGAGAGGCAGGACTGCCGGCGGCTGATCCGTTTTCACGCATATAATGGAAAAAACAGATGAAAGTCTTTGAATGCAAATTATGTGGTAATTGCTGTCACGGTAAGGGAGGAATCTACGTCAGTGAAGGTGAAATAGAAAGCATTGCATCCTTCATGAAGATGGATAAAGAATCCTTTGCGAGTAAGTTTCTATATAAAAACCACGGGCGTATCTACATAGCGAGCGGAAAAGACGGTTACTGCGTGTTCTTCGATATCGATCGAAAGTGCCTGATTCACCCTGTAAAGCCCGAGATATGCAGGATTTGGCCCTTTTTCCCGGCTAACCTCAAGGACAGGCAAAGCTGGGAGATTGCCAGGATTGCGTGCCTTGGAATAAATCCGGATGCATCATTTGAGGAATTTATTGAAGAATCGAAAGAGATCGAAAAATAATTTCCGGTAAAAGAACATGACACTGCTCATTCCAGCAAAAGATAGGATACATCACAAATTGCTCAACAGCCAGGTCCCTTCTTTATTTTTCCGGCAGATAAAAAATATGTTCAGGGAGTTGATGAATATCATTTATCCTCCTGTGTGTGCGGTCTGTCAGAGATTTATGGACCGCGACGAAATCCCTGAAATACTTATCTGTAATGATTGTCTTAACGACTTCCATGAGATTCGTCCGCCTTTCTGTACAATCTGTCGAACGCCCTTTTCTTCCCGGAAAGAGGAAAATCACCGTTGCGAGAGCTGCATCAGGAAGAGGCCCTGTTACCGGCAGTTGATCGCGCCATATTTATATGAGGGAAAGCTTATGGACGCGATACATAATTTTAAGTACGCGGGTAAAAGAGATTTGGGAAAGAGCCTGGGGAGTCTTCTCTCATCCTATGCATTGAAACACCTGAAAGACGTGAGCTCCGCATTAATAATGCCCGTCCCCCTTCACCCCGGAAGGATCAGGGAGCGGGGATTCAACCAGAGCCTTATCCTTGCGCGGGAAGTGAGCAAAGGTCTGGGTTATGAACTGGACTTCTTATCCTTGAGAAGGATAAAATATACTTCACCCCAAACCGGTCTGAAAAGGCTGGAAAGGCGTAAAAATGTGCGCAATGTCTTCGAATACAGGGGCGGAACGGATATCAGGGGTCGGGATGTGCTGCTCGTGGATGATGTGGCTACAACCGGCAGCACACTGGATGAATGCGCCAAACAGCTTAAAAAGCATGGATGCAAAGATGTTTTCTGCCTTGTGCTTGCGCGAACTTCACCATAGGCCTGTCTCTTATACTGGAGTGATCAATGGAAAGATACCGATTAAAAATAATGGGGCTCGATGACGCTAAGAAAAAGATCGACAAATTAAAAACGCAAGGGGAAAAGATAGTCTTCACCAACGGATGCTTTGATATACTCCATCCCGGTCACGCCCGTTACCTGTATGCCGCCAGGGAACTGGGTGACCATCTCATCGTTGCCCTGAATAGTGATATGTCGGTAAAAGCCATTAAAAATCAGGAAAGACCCGTAATCCCTGAGAAAGACAGGGCCGAGATGCTCGCCGCGCTGGAGTTTGTTGACAGCATTGTTATCTTTGATGAGGATAATCCCCTGAGGGTTATCCAATCCCTGAATCCGGATGTTCTTGTGAAGGGAGGGGATTGGGATGAGGACCGAATCATCGGAGCTGAATTCGTAAAAAGCTCCGGAGGAGAAGTCAAAAGTATAGCCTATGTTGAAGGTTATTCCACGACATTGATCCTGGAAAAGATACTTGCCGGCTCTAATCAAACGCACAAACCTGGTGATGAATGATGCTGATGTTTATCCTTGACATTATATAACCTATTATCCTAGATTCTATTCCTGATTTTTACTGACTGAAGTCTGCCTCGCCATGGAATCTTTCCGTTCAGGGTCCTGGGACGGTTAAAACTTTGTGACTGCTGAACAGATGTAAACCCTTCCGGATCAGATCTTCAATCTGTTTCGAACCGTAGATGGCTTCCAGTTAATATTTGAAAATGCAGGAGATTTCTGAATTGAATGATACTTTTACCATGGATTTAAGCGACACACTGAAATCCGAGATAGTATGGTTGAATAGATACCTGGAAGATCTCAGCAAGGAATCCGAGGACATTCTTGGCGGCCTTCTCTCCTATGTCCTTGTAAATTCAGGAAAAAGAATAAGGCCCATGCTGGTTGTTCTGGGTTCCAATCTAGGAGAGTCTGATATCAATCACGTAAGACTGGTCGGGGCGGCGGTAGAAATGATTCATATCGCCACTCTGGTACATGATGATATCATTGACAAATCCATCCTGAGACGCGGGCAAAAAACCGTTGCCAGCGAGCATGGGATAGACAAGGCGGTACTCCTGGGCGATTACCTCTACTCACAGGCATTTGAAAAAATCATGGCAACCTCAAATATTGAAGTCCTGAAAATCATGGCAAAAACAGCCTCGGTAATCTGCAGAGGCGAAATCGAACAGTTAAATAAAAAGTTTGAGTTTGAAGTATCCGAATATGAATATTATTCCTTTATAAAAAGAAAGACAGCAAGTTTCTTCGGGGCAGCCGCTCGCTCAGGCGCTGTCATAGCCAACACCGACCTCAGAATTCAGATCGCGCTTGAATCCTATGGCATCAACCTTGGCATGGGTTTCCAGATCAAGGATGATCTCCTGGATATAACGGGGGACGAAGATGTGGTAGGGAAGACCCTGCATACAGACATGGTGAACGGAAGGATGACCCTGCCTCTGATACATTTCAGGGACACCCTGCCCTCTCCGCAAGCTTTTAAAAAATTAATGGATGAAATGGCTCAATCGAATGACAACTTTTCCAAAATTCTGGAAAGGATTAGGGAAGCAGGTTCTATCAGATACGCAGAGGACGTGGCCACGCAATACGTTGAAAAGGCGCTGGATAGTCTGAAAATGCTTCCTGAGGGGGAAGCGAAAGATCAGCTTTTCATCCTCGCGAAACAGTCACTGAAGAGGAAATCCTAGGAGCCTGTCGGACTTTATCCGTCAGGCTCCCGGTGCGAAGTTAGAACGTCGTTCGCTTCGCTCACAATTGGAATAATGGAATACTAAAATGATGGAATATTGAGTCACTCAGTGCTCTGTGCCATAATTTCGGTGACGTATTACTTAAAAATCCTCCTCGGGATGCTGTCTATCTTTTCTTTCCTCCAATTCCGGCTTTCTCATTAAAATCATTACCAGCCTCTCATTTCTGATGCTGAATTTAATAAACTTTGCCTTAAATTCTTGACCTGGCAGTTTGGCCCCTGCTGTTAAAATAGATTTCTGATTATAGACCCCTGCCCATGCATCCTTTATAGCCTTGTTTACCACCTGTTTATCATCACTGCTAACCAGATCTAATATGTTACTCTTAAGCAACTCAACCGTATTCAGCCCTGTGAACTCAAGCACTCCATCGGTAATACCCCGTATATGCCCATTTTTATCCACAAGCAAACCGGTGTCCTCTCCCTGAACATACATGCCTAAAAAGTCTTTCCATTCTCTCATGTGCGTATAGGCACCGGTCAGCCTCCTGTAAGACTCCGTAAGCTCGTCGTTTGTCTTTTTTAATGCATCCTGAAATCGTTTTATCTCACCGATATCGCGCCAAATACTTTGAACCAGTGTTTTTCCATGAATGGAAATAGATCTGCTGCTTATAGATATATGTCTGAGTTCGCCATTTTTTGTCCTCTGCTTTGTTTCAAACCTGTCAGCCCCTTCGGTGATGATCTTTTTCAGACGCTCATTAACCTCCTCATTGGATTCAATCGCCTCAAAATCTGAAATCCTCAGCTTTTCAAACTCTTCGCGGTCATAACCAAGATCTTTATAAGCCTTTTCGTTAAATCCGGCCACGGCCCCTGACTCCGGATCTATGAGCACAATGGAGTCCGCGGCCTGCTCAAAAAGGGCGCGGTACCGGCCTTCACTTTCCCTGAGGGCATCCTCCTCCTGTTTCCGTTCGGTCATATCCCGCATGATTGCCAGGACAGCAGGTCTTCTCCTGTATTTTATCAGGCTTGACGTGATCTCCACAAATCGTTCTTCCCCGTCCGGTTTCCGAACACGTATGATATATTGTTTGGGAACATGGCCGCCCTCCAAAAGGGCATGAAAATGTCCCCGGACCTTTTCCCGGTCTTCCGGAATTATACGATCATAGAGATCTCCCGCGGTCAAACCGGTCAAGGACTGACCGCTTAAATCCCAACAGGCTGGATTGCCATAGACCACATTTTCACCCTGTATCACCATGATACAATCATTCAAAAACTCCGTGATGACACGGTACTTTTCTTCCGACTCCATTTCTATATAGCTGTCAAATACTACCCAGAGGACCACCAGGGCAAAGCCTATGAAGCCGTATTCCATAAGATACTGACAGGTATGGAGACCCAGGGAGACCAGACCGTCATGAATACCGAGCAGGATCCAGAAAATCATCCCGGCTGCGAAAGGAGTGCGGTATTTTATCTCGGTTTCCCTGTGCCTTATCCAGATGATTATGGCAAAAGCACTGGCCATTACGGCATAAAGCATAAACAGTGGACCAAGGGGGCCCAGTTCCAATTCAATATATGGGGCGCGAATATCGATGAAATGCCGTACTGTGAATTCTGCCGATACGATATAATCTGTAAACCATATCAGAATTAGAATGAGGATGTGAAAAAGTCCGGCAATCGGATGGTACCTTTTGCTCTCGATGTCAAGATAGGAGAAAGTAAATCCATAGAGGCAGTGGATCAAAAATATGATGGCCGTATATTCCAGGAGGCCGGAAAATCGGTTGATGGGTCCCGCCGGCGTATTGTACTCAATGAAAATGCCGATGGAATAGATTAAGGACGAAAACGAGATGGCCGCGCTCCAGCCATACCATTTAATTTGACGCCTTCTGAAAAAGAATAAAGCCTGAATTAACATCATGATCAGTGATAAAACTGCCACTGATAATGAACCTGCCGACTGTAGCATGATATTTTCGAAAGGCATGATATATAATCTTCCGCTCAGCTATATTTAAAGGCCTTCACATAATTTTGTCAAAAAATAAAATTATTTTATATTAAGCTTCGAATGTTTAATCTATTTCAGGCAATAATTCCAACAAAAAATGGCAAAAAAGCTTCTTATTGTTACAACATCCGGATAACGGAAATTAACAGAGGACTTGTTAAAATGGCGGGTCGAATGGCATGGACTAAAATTTATTTGCCAACAGGGTATTCTTTTGTTAATGTCCCCAAAAAACGCGCCCATAGCTCAGATGGATAGAGTGACGGACTACGAATCCGTAGGTCGCGTGTTCGAATCACGCTGGGCGCGCCAGTAATAGCAAGGACTTAGCAATTTTGTTGTTAAGTCCTTTTTTAATTCACCTCATTTTGTACACGCATGGTACACGGTTTGCATTAAAAACCGGCCTTTTTCCCGCTTGTTTTGATAATGTTCCCTTTTAAACCTTGACTGATAATTATATTAATTTCATTATGTCTTTAAGATTAATTGTCTGTTAACCCTTACCCGATCAGCCTGCCTCAGCTAGCCTCTCAAGCTCATTCAAATTTGCAGCAAACTCCTTTATCAAAACTCCTTTCATTCCCGCCTTGCGAAAGGCTTTCAGGAGAGAGCGATAAAACCACAGTTGTTCTTCTTTCCCCGCGTTAAACCGTGGCCAGAGCTTGTCCTTGATCATACGGTAATCAGCGAGGATCGAGCGAAGGTTATCCAATTTATCAGCTAGGGCGACGCGACACACTAGGGAATCTGCTTGCTTGAGATGTTCGAGATAAGCGGTCTTTCTTTGGCGCCATAGCGGCTTTACGCCGCCTGAATAGTCAGGAGGAGTATCGGTATTGTCTGAGACAATCCTTAACACCTCCGGGCCAAATCGCTGGCCTATGACCTCCCTGCTCGTCGATTCGGGATGGTCCTCCAATGCATCATGAAGTAGTGCGGCTATCGCTTCGTTTTCCCCTCCGCCGTCTGTAAGAACAAGGGCACACACACTCAGTAGATGTGCAACGTAGGGAATGGACGTTTCCTTTCGAAAATCAGATCCGTGCAGCTGAACAGCATACATCAAGGCATCGAGGAAGAGAGGTGTCGCGAATGAACGCAAGTGGGTCATATTTTACCTCCATCGACCATATTGCGGGCTAAAAACAATAATTGTAAGTCAGATTCCGACTGAGGTTGATATTATTCTCGTTTTGCAGGGTTTGGTGAAGTTATGATCTATGAAAAATATCACAACCCTGAAGTTATTTGAATATTTGCGGTCGTTCCTCTGGTCCCTCCAATCCTAACGTGGAACTCACAGGCGCTTCATTTTGGCGTTCTGTGCAGTGCCGGTTTGTGCAGTTTTTTCATTCTTTGGTTTA
>JAFGDF010000299.1 GCA_016932235.1 Deltaproteobacteria bacterium
AAATCCCATGTCATCAAAAACGTCCTTTATCAATTCGGATGATGTTCTTCCTTCCGTTACTTCGTCATTCATACCGAGTTTCTTGGCAACCTCCAGGACCGCCTCATAGTTACTCTTTGCTTCTCCCACCGGGGGGATGGCCTCCTCCATGCGCACCAGGCTTTGAAAACTCTCCCCGTCTCTAACGCATGGTGAAATGTCATCTGTTTCTAAGGTTGTTTTGATAGGCAGGATAATGTCCGCGAACAGACTGTCATTCTCGAGCCAGGGAGCCTGGGCAACGAAACATTCAATCTTGGGGCTCCTCGCTGTCTCTGCAATATGATGCCCATTGCCCCAGCATGTAATACGGCAGGGTGTATCAGACCAGATCATCTTAATCTCGGTGCCACCTTCTTCTTTGGGTATAGGGTAGGTATACTTGACGAATTGATCAGCAGTTGGGACTTCAATACCGCCGGTACCCCAGAAATCGACCTTGCCTTCATTGATAGCCTTTTCTATCAGTGTCTTGGGAATCATCTGTTTACCCCATGCCTTCGGTGTCAAGCTGTGGGGTTTTAAAAGCCTGTCACCATACTTGCTTTTTTTCAGGCTCTCAAACATCGCCATGTGTCCGCCGGTCTTCGGAGTGACAATGTTCCTTGGCATCCCCTGATAGGCAATCTGAGTCTGGTGAGCACCGGGCTTTCCCAGTCCCTGCATTCCAAGGAGGACAACCTCAAGCCTTGCCGGTTCATGGGACAATGGACCTCTAATCATACCGCCACCGAAATAGTGACCTATAGTAGTTACGTTATCGGCAAAGTCTCTTGCAAGGGCCTTTATAGTCCATTCCGGAACTCCGCACTTGGGAGATGCCCATTCAGGTGTTTTGGGTACACCATCCTCTTCACCCATGACATAGGCCTTTACTTTATCAAAACCTACAACATGGGTATCAACATATTCCCTGTCATAGGTATCTTCTTTGATCCAGGTGTAAATGACAGCAAGCTGCAGGGCAGCGTCTGTATTGGGAAGTACCGGAATCCATTTATCTGCGTGGATAGCAGCTGCATAGTTCAGATCAGGGCAGATATAGATCTGTCTGATTCCGATTTCTTTCCAGAACCGGACTATGTTACTGGCATATTGTCCCCTGAAACCCCAGGGTGTTGTCTCAGGGTCACCGCCCCACACCAGAAGCAGTTCAGTGTGATCACTGATGTCTTTAACCAGATTGTTGGCCGGGGCCATCATTCCTATGAGGCCTGAGCCCCACATATGCTTCGAACCCCAGTACCAGCCCTCCCATGAATCAGGGTTCCTGACCTGCTGGGTAAATCCGCCCATCTTGTCCAGCAGCAGAGAAGAGGATCCATGCGTGGCGTGAACAAACATACATTCACCGTGACCGTCTCCCTGGATCAGGATGGCAAGGGGGCCGTATTCCTTGTGTATCCTCTTTATCTCCCCTGCAATGAGCTCAGCGGCTTCATCCCATGATATTCTGACAAACTTGCTCTTTCCCCTGTTATGGGTATTGCGGTCACCATTTGGATCCCAGTCAATCCTTTTTAAAGGATATTTTATCCTGTTCGGTGAATATACCCGTTTTTTATAGGCAAGGCTGAAAGGTGACGGAAGGGCCTTCATCATGGGTCTAAGCGTCTTACCGTTCTTACTGATTTGCCATGGATTGAAAGTTTTGGAATCATATTTAGCATCGTAATGAAGGGGCCTTATTCTAACAATTTTTCCATTCCTGACATCAACCGCACAGGGTACTGCCCCGTAAATCCCTCCGCTGAGTCCGAGAGCCTTGTATACCGTTTTATCAGCCTTACTCGCCAGCGGATCTTTTACTCTTTTTTCTTTTGATATTTCTCCTGGCATAAAACCTCCTTACGATTTAATTTTTATAAAAAATACTTTACTATATCTTTTCACTCCATTATTTTTATTCAGGTAATTGTCGCCTTTGACTTCACTATAAGAATTATTAGAATGTTCACAGAGCAACTTAGCGTCCGCCGCCAGGCATCCCGCCGCCGCCGAAGCCACCCATTCCACCTGCTAATCCACGCTTCAATTTAAGTTCATCGCCGGAAAGTGTCCCAGTCCATTCTACCTTAAACCCTCTTCCACCCATGTCGCGATCATATGAAAATGAAATGTTGTTCCCTTCAATTTTTCCGTCCTTAAACTCGATAGCTCCGGGCATTTGCGTGTTCTCGATAGTCCCAGACAATGTGGACCCATCGACTTTGAATTCCAGCTTTATTTCATTGTCACCGTCTTTTGCAATCCACTTCCCTGCAACCCCCTTCGACGGGTCGCCACCGTCTCTTTTTGCCGTAAATTCGGAATTGATCCCGCCACCGGGTGCACCGGCCCCCGCCATGGGACCTCTACCCATGCCAGGCATTCCCATACCCATACCGCCCGCCCCTCCTGCCGGAGTCCCGTCATATTTTCCGATAGATGGCGGAGGAGTAACAGATCCTTCGGGTTTGAACAGCATCTGCGCGAACAGATACAGATTGTTATCCCATACAGGGACTTCGTGTACTCCGTCGTCCAGATACCAGACGTGGTCTATCTTTGCCTCATCCAGTGCCTTATGCAGGTTCCAGCTTCCAGTAATCAGGTTGTCCTTGTCTCCGCAACCTATCCACAGCAGACTCAGCTTGTCTTTAGCCTGCTGGATCTTGGGGACAAGAACATTGGGCTGCTGGAGGTTGGGTGCTGAGGAGAAGCCGCCTACCCAGGCGAACTTGTCAATGTTGTTGATGCCGAAATTAAGCCCCTGACCTCCTCCCATGGAAAGGCCTGTAAGCGCCTGGTGGTCCCTGTCGGTATATACCGAGTAGTGCGATCTGATATAGGGCATCAAATCATTCAGCAGATCAGGCTCAAGGTTGGCGTAGTAATTGAAATCCGCCATGAAATTGCTTGAAGGCGGCTCAGCCGTGGCCCGTCCGTTAGGCATTACAATGATCATTGGTACGGCTTTTTTATCAGCGATCAGGTTGTCAAGGATTTTATTGGCTGAGCACAGGGTTGTCCAGTGAGTCTCATTACCTCCGATTCCGTGCATAAGATAGAGAACCGGATATTTTTTATCAGGATCATAGTTGGGAGGCGTGTAGACAACGGCTTTTCTGTCCACTCCTATGCTTTTTGAGTTGTAAGTAATGGTTTCAAGTTTGCCTTTCGGGATATCCTGCCTGACTTTATTAAAGTCGGCCGGTGCATGATCGGGTAATACGAGGACTGCACATGCATGTATCAAAAGGATTCCGAGCAGACAGATTGCCGGTAATCCCAAACGCATTTTCAAAAAACGACTCATGGAAAACCTCCTTAATTAAGTTGTTAATGTGAATAGTAAAAATATAATTTGAAATCGAAGGACCTTTGAAGGTTCGGGCCCTAGTGTGATATTTAAGCAATCTGTTCTTGCTAAAACCGCCATTAATGTATATAGGTATACAAAAGTCTAAATTGTGTCAATAAAATTATCCGTGGTGAAAAAAAAAGGAGTTTTTCTTGAATAACTTAAAGGCAGCGGCACCGGTAACTATCTGGAACCGTAATTTTATATGCATATTATTAATATCATTTATGCTTGGCATTTCACATTTTTCAATAAATCCTCTTATTGCATCCTATGCTATTCATCTGGGTGCCAGCGCCTATCTTACGGGGTTGATTTTAGGAATTTTTTTTGGTGTCGCGTTCGCAATGAGGCCTGTAGCGGGCCCTGTTCTCACATGGTTTGACAAGCGCAAACTGATGATACTGGTATTTTTTATCAATGGAGCAGCAAATATCGGTTATGCACTCTTTGATAACATATCAGGCTTTATTGCCTTCAGGCTGATTCACGGACTCCAATACGCCCTTGTTGGAACCCTTACAATGACCCTGGCAGGGGACAGTCTGCCAAAAGAGAAAATGGCCTCCGGAATGGGTATTTATGGACTCAGTTCATCACTCAGTATGGCAATAGCACCAACCCTGGGATTGAGTATTCTAAATTACGGAACCTATTTAAAAAATGAAAGTTTCGGTTTTACCTGTATATTTATTTTTGGCATAATAATCAGTATGTTGGGTTTTATTCCGGCTTTTATGCTTTTACCGGACAGAAAGACAAAGGAAGATATATCAAGCACGGGAGCGTGGTATAAGAATATAGTTTCTGTTCATGCGATTCCCATGGCCGCAATTATGTTTTTTATTTATCTGGGATGGTCCCTGTATAACGTGTATATTGTAGAATATGCAAAAGAGCTGGAAATTTCGGGAATAAGTTCATTTTATACTGTGCTGGCCCTGGTTCTTTTAGTTGTAAGACCGGCAAGCGGATATCTTACCGACAGATTTGGATTAGCCAGAGTTTTTCCACCTGCCCTGCTGATAACAGCCTCTTCATTTTTTATAATTGGATACGCCGGATCAATCGGTACGATACTCACAGGTGCGGTAATAGCAGCTGTTGGGTTCGGTTCCTTTCAGCCTGCTGTTTATTCCATGTGCATTCTGTCCGAAACACCCTTAAAGCGCAGTGTTGCCAGCAATACCCTCTATATAGGGATAGATATAGGATTATTTCTCGGCCCTATTCTCGGCAGTATTGTGTATGAGAATTACAATTATTCAATTATGTTTAAATCTGCTTCACTTGTGGTCTTCATCGCTCTCATTATCTTTATCCTGATACTGCCGTCTTATTATCGTAGACGCAGAGCGCTGGAGGTGATGGAAAAAGGACAGGTCCCGGCATAATTTCAGGGAGGAGAGGAAGATATGGAACCCGCAGTAAAAATCGATGTAAACCTGCTCAAGGAAATCGACAGAACTTCTCTGGACGATAAACGCATTCGCTGGAAGGCGGCCGTAAAGAAGGCCCCCTACAAAGTACATGTTGACCGGCAGAAATTTGCTGCGGAGTCATGGAAACAGACGGAAGGCGATGATATCGAGATCCGCAGGGCAAAACTCTTTGAGCATGTCGTAAAAAACATTGAAATAAGTATTCTGGATTTCGACTGTATAGCGGGTCGTATGGGGCCCACAGTCATAGGCGCATATACGGCGATGGATATCTGCGGCGACTACCTGGAAGGCCTCTGGGATGATGAAGGTAGTATCAGTTTTTCCATGCACGATAAGTCATCCATGACCCCGGAAGAACTGGAAATCCTCCGGGATGCAGCCCGTGTCTTTGGCGGAAAGACCGTTGCAGATATGGGTAACAGGGTGATGGAGGATGTGCTCGGCAGCTGGCCACGGGATGCACTGGAAGCCAGGCTGAAAGATCCTCAACTGAATTCAGGCAACTTTGGCAACTCTACGAACACCATAGATTTTGAAAAAATAATTAACAGGGGGCTGAAATACTTTATCGCAGAAGCCAGGTGGCATATTGACGATTTCATTGCCAACCGGCAGCAGGGACCGGACAGGTTCTACTTCTGGAAGGCAGCCATAATTGTTGCACAGGCCT
>JAFGDF010000300.1 GCA_016932235.1 Deltaproteobacteria bacterium
AACAACCTGATTTTGGACTGGCTGCCGGAAGAACCGATTTTTTCAGTCGATACATTCACAAATTATACATCTTCCGATTATAATGGTTTTTGTCCCAACCCGAGAGCACCCTATTCATATGCATGGAACTCACCATCATTTGAAATAATGAAAGACTATGATAATCCACAAAAGAACCGCAAATTTACCGATCTGACTCAATTTCAAAAGGCTACAAAGCAGGATACACATAGTATGTTGATCGATTTTAGTATTTTTCAAAATGTAAAAGCCCCGGACTATAAATCTCCAACTCAAGTATATTATGAGGTAAAGCCTTCAGATTTTCAGCTTGTTGAAGGGGCATCTGCAATTGATGCGGGATGTGTTATCCCAAATGTAAATGATAATTTTACCGGTAAAGCCCCGGATTTGGGTGCACTGGAAGCCGGTATGCCCTTGCCAATATACGGACCTCGAAAATAATGGTAATATATTTAATTGGTTATTTAAGTATTGTCTCTATTTTTACATTGTAAAATAAGGCTGAAATAGAATATTTTAAACCCGAAGGAACGGTCATCGATAAAAAATAATATAATAAATATATTTAAAAAGGAGGTTTTTAAATGAAACACAAGTACGGAACAGGTAACAAAATTATCTTATCGGTATTGTGCCTTGCAATCAGTCTTTTTCTGACACAGTTTTCACTTGCCCAGGATCCTGCTCGAAAACCCAGGCCAAAAACGGGTTTCAGTTTTCAGATGGATCCAAGAGCAAAGGAAATGTCCTATCATTTTAAAGAGGCGGGCAAAGACCTCAAATACGGACTATTTGTATCATCCAAGGTGAATAAAAATAAGAAAGCACCTCTTATTGTTACCCTGCACGGCCTGGGGGCTGGTTTTCAGATCATGCTTTCAAAACAGGCTGTAGATCTTGCTGAAAAAGGAGGGTACATCCTCGTGGCACCAATGGGCTATAATGAACGCGGGTGGTATGGTATGCCATTTGGCATTCCCGCTGGCAAAACTCCTCCTAAAAAGGCGCCCGCTGGTAACAATACGTCCCCGAAACCAAAACCAAAGAGGTCCATGTTTAACAATCCCGATGATCCGCCGAACCTGCATGAATTGAGCGAAAAAGATGTAATGAACGTACTGGATATTGTGCGCAAAGAGTATAACGTGGATGAAAACAGAATATACCTGATGGGGCATTCCATGGGCGGCGCCGGAACGCTATATCTTGGAACCAAGTACCCGTCAATATGGGCTGCCATAGCTCCTGTCGCACCGGCAGCCTTCGGCATAGAGCCCGAAAGCCTGGAGAAAATCAAAAACATGCCTGTATTATTTGTTCATGGCGGCACCGATGAGGTGGTCCCTGTTGATATTTCCCGCCGCTGGGCTCAAAAGGCGAAAGAACTGGGTATGACCTATGAATTCAACGAGATGGAAGGTCTGGGTCATGGCCCCATAATCATGGCCTCTCTTCCGAGTGCTTATGAATTTTTCAGTAAACACTCAAAAACTAAATGAAGGCTTCATGCAGGAACCCATAAACCTGGCAAGGGAGAAAGACGATGAGGCAATCAGAAGGCTATTTTAACGGATTAGATAATTATAAAATCTATTATCAGAAATGGTCACAGGAAGGGACGCCGAAAGCAGTTATACTAATAGCCCATGGCTATGCCGAACACAGCGGACGATACATGAATGTGGTAAACCACTTTGTACCATCGGGTTATCAGATATATGCCCTGGACCATCGTGGTCATGGTAAATCAGACGGTAAACTCGATGAGATCAGTGATTTTTCAATATTTGTTGCTGATCTCAGAAAATTACATAATATCATCCGCGAGGAATATCCTGATGAGAAAATTTTCCTTATAGGTCACAGCATGGGGTCACTCATCAGCCTTTTATACGCACTTGAATACCAGCGGGAACTCGCGGGTCTGGCAATCTCCGGCGGAGGTCTTCCAAAACCGGATGACCCGCCATTACCCAGGAGACCGTCAGATCAACCTTTGGATTCTTCATTCCTCAGTCGTGATCCGGAAGTATGGTTTAAAACACAAATATAGTATGGCAATAAATTTAAGATGAAATGTTACCCATAAAACCAATAACCTGTTTGAATAAGGAGTAACCTATGAAACATCGATCTATTTTTTTCACATTAACAATTTTACTGTCATTCATAATAGCATCTCCTCAATTTGCTGCAGCAGCAGAGAAGATCGTTGTGATGAATCCACGGGGCATTCAGCCTGAAATACGCAAGATTCCCATGGCAGCACGGCCAAAGACTCTTGATAAAAAAACCGTTTATATAGTGGATACCAAATATCCCAATACCAAACCCTTTGTTAATGAGCTTTTTGCCGCTTTAAAAGCCAAATACCCGAAAACAAACTGGGTTCTTAAGGAGAAGTTCGGTGGGTACATGGATGACGATCCTAATCTCTGGAAAGAGATCAAGGAAAAAGCCGCAGGCGCTATTGTTCTGGTAGGTCATTGAAGCAGCTGCTCTCCGGCGGTCGTCGGCCACGCAGTAACCCTTGAAAGAATGGGCGTACCTGCAATCCCCATGATTACTCAGCGTTTTGAAGAACTTGTAACTACTACTGCCTTTAAAAAGGGCATACCCAATCTTAGGATAGTGTATACCCCCCATCCCATCACGGACAGGCCTGCAGAGCTTTGCAGGGAATATATCGCAGGAAATGATAACATTGCAGGCAAACCCATGCTTGAGCATATATATTCAGGCCTGACCCGGCCCCTCTCTGCAGCAGATGCCAAGGCCGGATTTCTTGAGAGGGAACCCAGACCCCGGGTCTTTCCCGCTGATACACCTGAAAACCTGATGGAGTTTTTCCATAACCAGGGTTATACAGACGGAAATCCTATAATCCTTCCGACCGAAGAAAAGGTTAAGGAGATGCTCAACGCCACAAGCCATGATCCCGAGGAATGGGTGGGCCAGATGCGTCCATCCCCGCCCCATGAAGCATGGTATTACAATGTTGAGATGGTTGCGATTAACGCGGTAATGGCAGGTGCAAAACCTGATTATTTCCCTGTTATACTGGCCATTGCCTCAAAGGGCGTGACCTCCATGTTCAGTTCCACATCATCCTTTGCAAGGATGGTTGTAGTAAACGGTCCCATTGCGGACGAGATCGGCATGAACAAGGGAATAGGCGCCATGGGTCCTGTTAACCGGGCCAACTCTTCAATCGGCAGGTGCTGGACCCTTATCTCCAGAAACCTGGGCGGTTCAGGAAAACCTGGAGAGACCTATCTTGGAAGCCAGGGAAATCAGCTTAACTACAATAACATCTGCTTCCCGGAAAACGAAGAAGAACTGCCTGAAGGATGGCTTCCCCTGCATGTGCAGAAGGGCTTTGATAAATCCGAGAGTGTCGTAAGCATATTCAGCGGCTGGAGCATGAATGACATAGCCTGGTATTCTCCCCTTCCCCAGCATGAGGTCATAAGGGGATGGCTTGAACATTTCTTCTCCTTTGGCGTTACCCAGGCCATACTTGTTCTTGACCCCATAGTTGCCGATGATGTGGCTTCAAAAGGGTACAATACCAAACAGGTCTTTGCAAAGTACCTTGCTGAAAATACGGGAACACCTGGCTGGCTCTACTGGTCGGAGAATAGAGAAAATCTCAAAAAGGCCAAAGATGGCATCGAGCCTTTTGCAGGCTGGCTTAAAAGGGGAGAAGATGCCGTTGTACCTGTTTCACGCTACAAGGGCAGAAGGATGGGCAATTCGAGTCTCCTTGCGACAACCGATAATAAGGAATCGATAAGGTCAATTAATATTGTAGTCACTGGCGGCGGAACAAATACCTTCTGGTCAGGGGGTGATTTCGGTTATGTTGGCAGTACATCCGTGGACTTCTGGAGATAGGAGGCTGAAATGATAAAAAGAATATCTATAATAATTTCCATCTGTATAGTTCTGTGCCTGATACTTGCTCCGGGAAATGTGCTCGCACAGTATAATTCATCAAAAAACCCTGCAGCCATTGGTACACCGGTAAAATCAATGGTTGAGCTTGGATCCGTATACTCGAGCATATACGATATTACCATAACGGTTCTGGAAACGGTAAGGGGCAAGGATGCCATGAATCTACTTAAAAAGGCCGATTCCAAAACCCCTAAACCTCCCAAAGGATTTGAATATGTACTTGCCAGGGTAAAGTTTGAAATGAAGTCAAGGGCCGTATCAGACAGACTTAGCTTTGTTCTGGGTGACTCGCCCCTTCAATGGGTTGCGCTCGCATCTGACCTGACCGAATATCCCAGGGTCTCTGTAACTGTTCCTGCACCTGCGCTTAAGGGAACGGTAAAACCCGGTGATTCGTTTGAAGGATGGGTGGCATTTGCTGTGGATAAAAAGGACAGCGGGCCGGTCATGGTATTTAGTCCTGACTCGGGCGGGGCAACCGGAAGAGGAAAAACTCTGTTCTTTAAATTGTTCAAGGATAAATAATATTACGAGAACAAATACGTTATTGACATCAAATACAGGCTGAAGCATTAAGTAGAACTGAGAAGACAGAAGTCAGTGCAGGCGATTTTCCTAACAGCCTACCTTGGCCTAACGTAAAAGGCTGATCACTGGCCTCTGTCTTTTTCCTAATAACATACGGCCTAAACCGTTTCCATGGCACGCAGTAGATGACCAGGGGAAGAAAAAGTAAGTAGAAAATAATGTCTGAGAACGATTACAGTAAATATGTTGTCCAGGATCTAAAAACACCCTTTTCACCGGAGGAAAATACCGCTTATTCAAAAATCGCCAAACGTATCCTTTGGATAGATGATAAAGTAGTTCCGGGAGCTTTCCAGATGAACTGCTCATGGTATTTTAAAACTAATGAAAAAAGCCCGCCGGTCCATACTCATAATGTGGGTGAAATTCTCGGCTTTTTCGGAAACGATCCGGATGATCCGTATAATCTCCATGGGGAGGTGGAGATCTGGCTGGGTGACCAGAAATTTAGCATCAATAAAAGCGCCATAGTCTTCATCCCACCCGGTTTGAAACATTGTCCGCTGCTGCTAAAGCGAGTGGCCAGACCCATCTTCCATTTTTCCGTTGTTATCAGTGGATCTTGGGATGCAGAATCCCTAAACGAGACACATAAAGCTGAATCAGATTACAGTAAATATATAGTCACCGAGCTTAAAACTCCGGACTTCAAACCAGAATTCGTGGAAGCCTATAAAAAGTTTGCCACGCGCGTACTCTGGATAGATAAAAATATAGTCCCCGACGCGTTCCAAATGAATGTTTCCTGGTACTGTAAACCTGCAAATCATGCGCCGGTATCACACAAGCATGATGTAGATGAGATTATCGGTTTTTTCGGTGGTGATCCCGACGATTGCTATAACCTCAACGGCGAGGTGGAGATGTGGATGGGAGACGAGCAGTTCCTTCTTACTAAAAGTACACTGCTTTTTGCACCTGCCGGCATAAAACACTGTCCCCTTGTTATCAGGCGAGTTGACAGGCCGATTTTCCATTTTTCCATCGTCACCGGGGGCACGTACGGAATTAAAACCGACGATTGATGAGGGCTATAACATAAAAAAAACTCATACCAATGACGTATATAATTCAAATCGATCAGAATGTCCCCATAGAGATGCGAGACAGGGTGAAACTGGCTGGTGATATCTATCGTCCCGGAAGCACGGGAAAATATCCAGCCATTCTCATGCGTACGCCGTATCACGCCGATGACGTGTTAAGCTTCAGCTATGTAAAAGTGCTCCCGACCGGAACATGAATACGGGTGACGACGAAGGAGTAAACGTGGAAGGAATCCCGGCTCTGCAAACAATATATCACCTGACCGGACACTCTTCTTTTATAGATTTATCGGTGATTCTTACATGATATAAGGTTTTCACTCTGTATTACCAATCATCGGAATTGATTTAAAATCATATAGGAATTTCGATTCCTGTTATTCCTTATATTTTAAATATGCCTTGACGGCTGCATAAGCTGTAGCGATCGATAGCCCTGATCCGCACTTCATTCGCATCCAATCGGCATGTGCCAGAATGGAGCCGGCAACAAAGAGTCTTGGATGAAAGATACAGCCGTTTTTATCAAGAGGCCGAAATGCATCGTCTGTTGTAATCCCGCAGCGGTTGATTGCATGGCCTCTCGGGTCCAGAAAATCCGGTTGATACCATTCTTTACGGGAAGAGGGTTGACAAACCGGCAGGTCAAAAATGGTTTCTCGGATTTTGGATCGACCCGCCTTAAGGCCCTGCCCGATAAATCGACCGCTGGCCAGTACAACCGCCTTTGCCCTCACAGTCAATTCTGTGTCATCTTGACCAATGTACAAGACAAAGTCTCCTGATTTGGCAACCTGAACCTGCAGGACCTTCATTTGATAAAAAGTACGCACACCGTTTTCTGATAACCACTGAATCATGGCCTCCCGCATCCGAATTCCAGTAATAGAAGGAGGCAGTGTCGGAATTTCGAAAACCTGGCATCCGATGATCTTTTCAATATCCGCGATAATAGTGGAACTGGCTTTGATCCCCAGAACAGCCGGCAGCCCCACTGCCTCTTCATGGGAAATCATGGGTTTCAATATTTCAGCCAAACGATTTCGATATTGAGATAGCTGAAATTGGAGTGCAAGATGTTCCGCATACAATTCGCCCTGTATTTCAGGCCACTCGATATGGCCGTACCGCAATCTCGGCCATTGGTCCTTCAATGTTTCGAAGATTTGCCGGGCGCTGAAGCCCATTAGCCCTTTAAAATCAACAAGTAGACAGGGCCATTTATTATGCCAGGCCTTAGCCCCGACCCACATACTTTGAGGCACTCCATAGGTGAGTTTAATGGTACCGGTCGGGGTCAAGACTTCGGTGTTTTGGGCGATCTGTCGACAATACGGTAGGCCGGCTTCATTCAAATGGGTAATAAATTCTCCAAATGCCGCTTCGATGTCCTGTGGTGACAGGCAGGCATACGGGTGATCTGGCTGGTCTTTGCTGAGTGAAGCGATGGCGGCCCAGGGATCGGTCCGGAACCGTCTATCACCAACAGGGTGAACACCCATCAGGTCCAGCAGGCCACTTGCATAAATGATTGCACTGGTAGTGCCGACCTGTACGGTGGAAATTCCACGAACGGCGGCAAAACCGGCAGCCGCCATTCCTGCCATTCCGGCACCTATCACCAGCAAATCGCACTGTATTGGTTCGGGTGTTTTCATATATCACTTACCACGATGCTTAAGCACTTGGCATTATTCGGATTTTGTGTCCGCCAGTTCGAGGCCCAGCAACCCGCAATGCATAGCCTCCTGCAATTCGGCCTGGACCAGCCGTGCCCCCCACATGATGGGATGCTGACCACGCCATCGTTCCCTGAGAAAGGACTTCAGCTCCTCTATTCCCTCGCAGCCTTCAATCATGCCGGTATGGTAAAGATATGCCATCACACGGGTACCGCAAAACATACCCTGGCAGGGACCTTTGCCGATACGGCTTCTGTTGCTTATGGACCGGAGTAAAGTATTACGATGATTATTGCCCAGGGAGTCAACCAGAGAATCAATAGAACTTTGGGGAACCATTTCGCATCCGCAAAGCAACATATCCTTAGGATCTTTGTTTTTTATCCAGAAACGCGCTCCTGAACCGGGCTCTGTCCAGCGTGAGGCAGACTGGGCCGGAAGTGGCAGAACCGCAGTTTTACAGGGTGCGTCGACACCAAGGTATTGGCAGATCTCATCCGTAGCTTTTTCAGCCATCAAGCGAAATGTGGTCAGCTTGCCCCCGGTTATGGTCAAAAAATTGTCAACACCATGATCCGAATGTTTAATGAGTGAAAAGCCTCGACTTACATCCCGGTCGTTTCCTCTCCTGGACGGACCGGTTAAGGGTCGCACTCCGGAATAGGCACGAATATAACGAGCAGTTTCCAGTTCCGGAAGCATAGCGGCCCCTTGGCTTATAATCTGGTCGACTTCGGCAACCGTGGGGCTTATCTGTTGGGGCGTATCGATACGGATGGAGGTGGTACCCAAAATCGATACGGTTCCCCCCGGGACAAGAATATCGCCATCACTCGCTTTTCGCATGCGGTTGATGACCCGGTGGGTGATACGATGTTGGGTTACCAGTAGACTTCCCTTGGAATAGATCATGGGTAAGGAAATGTCTGCTAGGTCTGTGACTTGATCGGACCAGGTTCCGGCGGCATTTACGACATACCTTGTTTCAATGGATTTTTCTTCACCGGTAAGGGTGTCAATTGTACTCACATGGCAGATCTGCCTATTCCGTATCATAAACTTGACCGCGCAGGTATTGGGCAGGAATTGGCTTCCCAGTTCCTGTGCATGTCCGATATTGTCAAACGTTAAACGGAACGGATCTACGGCGGCATCTTCCACCCCGTAAACAGCTATTGTTTTAGGAGACAGACTAGGTTCCAGGTCCCTTGCCGTAATCACGTCCATTGGAACAACAGGAATACCGGCCTGGTCACAAAGACTTGGGAAATCAGATATATAGGATTCATCATCCCCTTCAATCGCAACAAAAAGACCGCCGGTATCTTCAATGCATTGGGGTGCCAGTTGTTTGAGAAGCCGGTTTTCGACCTGACATTCTCCTGCAACTAAAGGATCCACCTCAATGTAACGGGCGCCGCTGTGCAACAGTCCATGGTTCCCGCCGGAGGCGCCGGCATTGAGATCCTCTTTTTCGATCAGGATGCTATGTATGCCTCTTAACGCCAGATCCCGGGCAATACCCGTACCGGTAATGCCGCCTCCGATAATGAGTACCTGGGTTTTCAATAGAACTCTCCTTTATCAAAACGCTGCCAGAGGAAAAAATAATTATTTGGGAGATATATTTTTTCACCTGTGATAAAAAACATTCAATGATACTTGATTAATAGACCGTATCTATCATATAAACTAAAAGATGTCACGATAGATTTTCATTATAGAAAATTTTATCTTTGATATTTTCTTTTTCGAATATTTTTTCATTTCTTGGAGGACTAAATGAATCATTCGACCCACAACACCGAACAATCCCCTGAAATCGGAAACAATTATGCCGGCAAAACAATACCGGCAAATGGGAAGTCCACTCTGGTCCGTGATCGGCATGAAAAAATATACCATTTGATACTTTCCAAAGGGTTTGTCACAATTGAAAACCTTGCTGAGGAATTCAAGATGACTCCCCAGACAATCCGGCGGGACATCAACATGCTGAGCGATGAAGGCATGATCGTACGCTATCATGGGGGTGCCGGTCCCTCCAGTACTGAAAATATGGAATATAATCAGCGGAAGGTTCTATACCTGAAAGAAAAACAGGAAATCGCTAAAATGGTTGCCAAACATATTCCCAACAATGCATCACTGTTCATCAATATCGGCACGACCACCGAAGAGATATCAAAAGCACTTTGCAATCACCAACGCCTGAGAGTCATAACCAACAATTTGAACGTGGCTACAATTCTAAGCCGCAATGAAAATTTCGAAATCATCACCACCGGCGGCTTAATCCGTCATCGCGATGGGGGTATCATCGGCCCGTTGACAATCGATTGTATTCAGCAGTTCCGAGTGGATATCGGCATCATAGGCATCAGCGGTATCGATATGGACGGCACGCTGCTCGATTTCGATTACCGGGAGGTTAGGGCTTCACGGGCCATTATAGATAATTCACGCAAAGTTTTTTTAGCCGCGGATCATACCAAATTCGGCCGCAATGCCATGGTTCACCTGGGAAACATTTCAGATATCGATGCCATGTTTACCGATCGTCAGCCACCTGCCGCTTTAAGAAAAATCCTGAAGGAGGCATCGGTGGAAGTTTATGTCAGCAATAGAGGGGAATAATCGTCACACTGTGACAATTCAACCGCATGATGATCGAAAATACCTTAAGAAATACAAATTTTTGTTGTAATTTGAATTTTATGTAAATAATTAATCACTTGCGAAAATATTTTGAGTATGCTAGAGAGCTTAGGTCTTTTGTAAAATAAAAATTATTTAATAGATACTACTTTTGGAACATATTTCATAAAAAATCAATCTCTTTGAAAGTATGAAATCCTCGGAGTGCACATGATAGGATTGAAACTTGAAAATATTGAGAAGACTGTCGGCGGTAAAATGCACTTGACGGGAATCAATCTCGATTTTGCACCCGACTCCCTCAATATTCTACTGGGCCGCACACTAGCTGGAAAAACATCTCTGCTGCGCCTCATGGCCGGTCTGGACAAACCTTCCAAAGGACGAATCTTCATTAATGGCAAAGATATTACAGGTGTTTCGGTCAGAAAACGCAGTGTTGCTATGGTCTACCAACAATTCATCAATTATCCTTCCATGACGGTTTATAAAAATATTGCTTCGGCTTTAATTACCAAGGGCATGAAAAAAGCGGAAAGAGACCATCGCGTTCGAGAAACGGCCGAAATGCTTAATATAGAAAAACTGCTGGACCGGTTACCTTCAGAACTGAGCGGAGGGCAACAACAACGTGTCGCTATCGCCCGCGCACTTGTAAAAGAGGCTCATCTGCTTCTTCTGGACGAACCTCTGGTTAACCTGGACTATAAACTACGGGAAGGATTACGGGCAGAACTTAGGGATATTTTCGAACGACGCGAATCGATCGTGGTTTACACAACAACAGAACCGACCGAAGCATTGATGCTGGGAGGCAATATCGTGGTTATTGATGAAGGCCGTGTTATCCAGTCCGGTCTTACTCCGGAAGTCTATCACAATCCTGCCACAATGAAAGTGGCAGAAGTTTTCAGTGATCCGCCCATTAATTATATGGATGCCTGCGTTAATGGAAAATATCTCTATTTTGGCAAAGATATCCGAGTTCCCCTAGACGGTCATATAAAAGGACTGACACCCGGCGATTACCAGGTCGGCGTTCGATCAAACCATTTGTTCTTAAAGCGAAAAGGCGCCAACGATGTTGAATTGAAGGTCCGGGTGGAATTATCGGAAATAAACGGCTCCCAAACCATCACCCATGTCCGTCACAAAGATTCATCCCTTGTGGTGCTGGATGAGGGGATTTATCCTCAGAAAATCGGAAGCGAAATCCCGGTGTTTGTCAATCCACAGGTTTTGTTTATATTTGACAGCGCAGGCAATCTCGTCGCTTCGCCCGGAAAAGATAGGTCAAAATGGGACGTTTTGAAACTGGTTCCTGACAAAAAGACCGCTAACATGTAAGGTGCAGGGTAAGTTTGAATGGCTACGATTCAATTTAATAAAGTCGCGCACAGCTATCTACGCAATCCCCAAGGAGAATTTGATTACGCACTCAAATATATCAACCACTCATGGGACGACGGGGGGGCCTATGCCCTGCTCGGTCCTTCAGGCTGCGGAAAAACCACCTTGCTGAACATTGTTTCAGGGCTTTTAATCCCCAGCAAAGGCCGTGTATTATATAATGACCGGGATGTAACAACTCTTCCTCCGGAAAGAAGAAATATCGCCCAGGTTTTTCAGTTCCCTGTTCTTTACGATACCATGACTGTTTTCAACAACCTGGCTTTTCCATTGCGGAATCGAGGCATACCTGAAGCAAAGTTAAAGGAAAGAGTCCTTGAGGTTGCCGACTTACTGGAACTTACCCCTTTTCTCAACAAACGGGCCGCGGGTTTAACCGCCGATGCCAAGCAAAAGATCAGCCTTGGAAGGGGGCTTGTCAGAAAAGATGTGTCCGCCATTCTTTTCGATGAACCACTTACAGTGATCGACCCTTATCTGAAATGGCAGCTGCGGCGCAAGTTAAAGGAAATTCATGAACAACTCAAAATCACCTTCATCTATGTGACCCACGACCAGGTAGAAGCCATGACATTTGCCGACCAGGTAATGGTAATGAATGAAGGTGAAATCCTCCAAATCGGTACGCCTCAGGATCTTTTTGAAAATCCGGAACATACCTTTGTGGGCTACTTTATCGGGAGTCCCGGAATGAATTTTATACCCTGTACAATTGATGAAAATAAAGCCAGATTTAACGGTATGCAGATCACATTGGACAATGACTTGGCCGAGCGTGCCCGGACCGCCAGGGGAAGAATGGAATTGGGCATAAGACCTATGTATCTTGAAGTACATTCACAATTCCTTGAGGGGAGTATCCCGGGCAAGATCAAGACAGTGGAAGATCAGGGGACCTGCAAGATTGTCAGTCTTATCGTAGATGACAATATTTTACACGCCATGGTATCGGAGGGGAAACCGATACCGGAAAAAGAGGCATGGCTTCGATTTCCACCTCAACGGACAAAACTTTTCGCCGATGGACGGTTAATACAGTAGGAATACCATGCAAAAATGGCAGAACAACAAGGCTTGGCTTTTGGTTTTACCGGCTTTTATTATCGTCGCCTTTAGCGCCGTTATCCCGTTGATGACCGTGGTCAACTATTCGATCCAGGACATCCTCGGACCGGGTCAAAGTGTCTATGTGGGTTTCGATTGGTTCAAAGAGATGTTGACTAACTATCGCCTGCACGATGCCCTATGGCGCCAGTTCCTGTTTTCCGGCCTTACTCTGCTGATTGAGATTCCCCTGGGAATAATGATTGCCCTGGCCATGCCCAAACGTGGCTGGGGCGTCTCCGCCAGTCTCGTGATACTCGCTATGCCGCTTGTTATCCCCTGGAATGTGATCGGAACCATCTGGATTATTTTTACCCGACCGGATATCGGTCTTTTTGGCGTGGGGATCAATAGTCTTCATATATTAAAGGATACTTATGACCACACAGCGAGGCCTCTGTATGCTTGGATAACTGTGGTGGTGATGGATGTATGGCACTGGACTCCGCTTGTGGCCCTCTTATGTTATGCTGGTCTGCGGGCCATCCCCGATGTTTACTACCAGGCGGCCAGGATTGACGGTGCATCAGGCTGGTCTACCTTTCTCTATATCCAACTGCCGAAAATGCGCGGCGTACTCACCATTGCCGTCCTGTTGCGCTGGATGGACAGCTTCCTTATTTATGCGGAGCCATTTGCCTTAACCGGAGGCGGTCCCGGCAATTCAACCACGTTCCTGTCCATATACCTCGTCAAACTCGCCACCATGCAATTTGATCTTGGACCGGCTGCGGCCTTCTCACTTATCTACTTTGTCATTATTCTCCTCTTTAGCTTTATATTCTACCAGGTTCTGCTGAATGTAGGAAGAGGAGAGAAGGTATGAAAATTCAGAAAAGAACCATCGGACTCCTTTTATATTTCGGATTTCTTATCGTCCCCATATACTGGATGATAAACATGTCATTAAGGACTAATGCTGATATCATGGCTGATTTCAAGCTCTTTCCGGTTGATATGTCTTTTCATAACTACATTCATATTTTTACGGATCGTACTTGGTACATAACCTATGTTAACGCGATCATATATGTCTGCTATAATACCATTCTCTCATTGGCGGTTGCCCTGCCCGCGGCTTATGCCTTTTCACGCTACCGCTTTCTTGGTGACGGGCAAATGTTCTTTTGGTTCCTTACAAACCGGATGGCGCCTCCGGCGGTCTTTCTCCTCCCTTATCTCCAGCTTTATGGTACCCTGGGCCTGCTTGACACGCATATCGCTGTAGCCCTGGCCCATTGCCTGTTTAATATACCTATGTCAATCTGGATATTAGAAGGTTTTATGTCTGGAATTCCCAGGGAGATCGATGAGACCGCCTTTATCGACGGATACAGTTTTCCACGCTTTTTTATCACCATCTTCATCCCGCTGATCCGGGCTGGTGTGGGCGTGACCGCCTTTTTCTGTTTCATGTTCAGTTGGGTTGAACTTCTTTTTGCCCGGACATTGACCATCACTGAAGCAAAACCGATAACGGCTGCCATGACACGCACCATAAGCGCCGATGGCCTTGACTGGGGACTGATAGCAGCGGCCGGTGTACTCACGATCATCCCCGGGGCCGTGGTGATCTGGTTTGTACGCAATCATTTGGCCAAGGGCTTTACCCTTGGGCGTGTATAGAGGGAAATACCATGAGTCTCCAATGGATGTGCTGGACCAAACCGACGGCCATTTTTTTTATTGTTTTATTCTTAATGATCATGGGTATGCTTGTCTGGGAGCTTATCTCCCCGACAATTGAACGCCATGGGTTCTTAAAGATCTCGACGACCCGCGGGACACGATTCTTTCTTGGCTTATTGGGCAGCGGCTATATCCACCTTGCCTGGATCGCATTCACTGATCTGACAGTGTGGCTCGCTATTCCCATTTCTGTTTGCTGGATAATCATTGTGATGCGTTGGGGATAAAAAAATATAAACAAGGTCTATTTCGTTAGACGTAACGGCCTTCGCATCGGCGGGATAGGCCGGGAGGAATCATCAGACAATAGTAAGAAAAAGGGAAAAAGGAGGTTCCATATGAGGAAACCATTATCAAGGAAGATCTCCCAGGAAATTATCCTGGGGTTGGTTGTTGTGGCGCTGTTCGCGTTTTTAACAAACCCGGCAAATGCTGACATGGCTGCCGCGAAAAAGTGGGTTGATGAAGAGTTTCATCCATCGACCTTAACCAAAGAGCAACAGATGCAAGAGATGGAATGGTTCGTCAACGCAGCCAAACCGTTTGTCAAGATGTCTCAAAGCGAGCCAATCAGGGTTGTGGCTGAGACCATCGCCACCCACGAATATGAAGCCAGGGTACTGTCCAAGGCCTTTGAGGAAATAACCGGTATCAAGGTCTCCTATGACTTGATCCAGGAAGGGGATGTCATTGAAAAGCTTCAGTCTCAGTGGGCCTCGGGCAAGAATCTCTATGACGGCTGGGTTAACGATTCCGACCTCATCGGAACCCACTGGCGTCTTGGATATGTGGTTCCCCTGTCCGACTTCATGGAGGGGGAAGGCAAAGATGTGACCCTGCCGACACTGGATGTGGATGACTTCATGGGCAAATCTTTTACCACCGCTCCGGACGGCAAACTGTACCAGCTCCCGGACCAGCAGTTCGCAAACCTGTACTGGTTTCGCTATGACTGGTTTAACCGCCCGGATTTCAAAAAGAAATTCAAGGAAATTTATGGCTATGAACTTGGTGTACCGGTCAACTGGTCGGCCTATGAGGATATAGCCGAATTTTTTACCGAGCATGTCCGCGAAATCGACGGCAAAGCGGTTTTCGGTCACAATGACTATGGCAAGAAATCCCCGGACCTGGGCTGGCGTTTCCATGATGCATGGCTCTCCATGGCTGGCGCCGGCGACAAGGGAATCCCCAATGGTCTGCCTGTGGACGAATGGGGCATCCGTGTTGACGAACAATCCCGACCGGTGGGTGCTAGCGTGAGTCGGGGGGGTTGTGCGAATTCTCCGGCAGCCAAGTATGCACTCCGCAAGTACATGGAATGGCTCCGGAAGTATGCGCCCCCGGGTGCTCTTGGAATGGATTTCTATACTTATGGACCCTTTCTCGCGAGCGGGGTCGTTGCTCAGGAGATATTCTGGTATACATCCGCCCTTCCGGACATGGTTGCTCCCGGACCAACGGTTAATGAGGATGGGAGCCCGAAATGGCGTATGGCCCCATCACCCCATGGCCCTTACTGGGAAGATGGGATGAAACTGGGGTATCAGGACTGTGGTTCCTGGACCTATATGAAGAGCACTCCCCTTGATCGTAGAAAGGCTGCATGGCTCTTCGGCCAGTTCTGCGTCTGTAAAACTACATCACTGAAAAAAGCCCATGAGGGTCTGACGCCTATACGTGACAGTGACATCCGACACGAGTCATTTACCGAGCGCGCACCCAAACTGGGAGGTTTGGTAGAGTTCTACCGCAGCCCGGCGCGCGTGGCCTGGACACCATCCGGTACCAACGTACCGCATTATCCCATGCTGGCGCAGTTATGGTGGCAAAATGTAGGTGAGGCAGTTTCCGGTGAGGTAACCGTGAGCAGGGCCATGGACAATCTGGCTGCTGAGATGGACAAAGTTATGGCACGTCTCGAACGGGCTAAAATCAGCAAGGTGGCCGGTCCAAAGCTGAATGAAGAAAAGGATGAATCCTACTGGCTGAATCAGCCCGGTTCACCCAAGCCAAAGCTGGCCAATGAAAAACCGAAAGGTGAGACTATCAATTATGATGATCTGATTAACGCCTGGAGCGAGGGGCGTGTCAAATAGGAAATAAATCCTGTAGTTTTGTTTTTTTCATCGCGATGCATCTATGGCGGATTTTTCCTCTTGGTGAATTAAATATGTAAAAACGATCCCTATGTTTACGGGTACAACATATTTTGGCGATTCTGTATTGACAAACTATTGTGATCTCGGCATATACTTGCTCTCAAAAATCAAGTTCCTATAGTTGGGGCTACTACCGTTTTCTGCCAAATCTGTTCAAAAAGGCAACCTTGTAATGAAAGGAGGCAATATCAAATGAAGAGATCTTTTCCAGTTGTAATATTCGTAATTCTTATAGCCGGGATCTGCGTCGCGCAGGAGCCTGCACCCGCGCCTGTCAGGGTCGAGGGCGGAGTGGTGCAAGGTGTCGTCGAGGACGGGCTCACGGTTTACAGAGGCATCCCGTTCGCGGCGCCTCCGGTTGGTGATCTTCGTTGGCGCGCCCCTCAGCCGGTGGTGAAATGGGATGGCGTGAAGGAAACCTTCAAGTTCGCTCCCGCGTGCGTTCAGGGCTTGATGATGGGTCCCGGGGAAAGCGGATCTGCGCCGTGTGAGGACTGTTTATATTTGAATATCTGGAGTCCGGCGAAATCGCAGCGCGATCGTGTTCCCGTTTTTGTGTGGATCTACGGTGGCGGATTCGCAGGCGGTGCGACATCCTATCCCATATTCAGCGGAGAGAAACTCGCCAAAAAGGGGGTGGTGCTGGTGAGTATCGCCTACCGTGTGGGGCAAATGGGATTCTTCGTTCACCCGGAGTTGAGCGCCGAGACTGAAAATCATGTATCGGGAAACTACGGCCTGCTGGACATGATCGCCAGTCTCAAGTGGATACAGAACAACATTGCTGCATTCGGTGGCGATCCCAATCATGTGACCATCTTCGGTGAGTCCGCCGGAGGAATAGCAGTCAGCATGTTGTGCGCATCGCCTCTGGCTAAAGGGCTATTTCACGGCGCGATCTCAGAGAGTGGCGGGTCTTTTGGGCCTCCGAGACCTGCAACCATGCCCGGTGAGAACATGAAAAAGTTGACCGATGCTGAGCGTTCTGGTGTAGCAACCCTAAAAGCGGCCGGCGTGGAATCAATAGCGGAAGCGCGGAAGCTCTCTCCAGATAAGCTTTCGAGCGGCGGCCGTGGTCAAGGCGGTCAGGCTGCTCGTGGCGGCGGGTCGGCCGGCCTGAGTAATTGGCCGATCATCGATGGATGGGTGATTCCGGACGATCAATATAAGCTCTATGACGCGAAGCGGTACAACGACGTTCCGGTTCTTATTGGCTATAATTCCGACGAGGGCCTAAGCTTCTCTCCCGCGAGGACACCGGAGGATTACATTACCAGCGTGAAGTTGCGCTTCGGTCCGTTCGCCGATAAACTCATCGCGGCTTATCCCCCGGGAACTGAAACCGTGGCCAAGACAGCACGCGACCTGATGCGTGACGCAGCGTTCGGATGGCAAACTTGGATTTGGGCGCGGTTGCAGTCAAAGACAGGTAAATCCAAGGTGTTTTACTATTACTTCGATCAGCATCCGGATTATCCTGATGATTCACCGCAAGCCGGGCAGGGATCGCCGCATGGGCAGGAAGTGTCCTATGTATTCCAGCATCTGAATCCGAATCAGCAGCCCGCCAAGTCGGATGAAGTAATTTCGGAAGCTATGGCCACCTACTGGACAAACTTCGCCAAATTTGGCGACCCTAACGGTCCGGGCCTCCCCGAGTGGCCAGCATTCAGCGACGTCAACCCCGTGGTGATGTACTTTGCCCGGACGCCTCACACCGGGCCGGTTCCCAGCGGTGATGCGCTCATGGTGATGGATCAGTATTTCGCTTGGCGGAGGACTCCCGAGGGCGAAGCCTTTGTGAAATAGATCGCGTCCTGTGCTCCGGTCTACATGGCCGGAGCACAATCCGATGGATATTAAGAGGGGGGGTAAACCTTTATTGTTCATACCCCTGCTTCTGTCGCCCTATTTCAACGGGTACTACCAGACGGGTTACATGCAATTTATCGGTAATGAAAAGATCGATTAGTGAATTAATTGGACATTCATGCAGAAACGGATTTACAGTTTCATTACACGCTCTGCGCGATGTCCCCTTTTAGCAAACCATTTTGAAAGGAGAATTAGATTACCATGAAAAGATATTTATTGGCGCTTTCCATCGGGATTCTCGCAGTCATAGCAGCCCAGGGGACATCATGGGCTCAGGGGGCTGCCGGTTCCAAAGCAAAGACGCCCGACGTAAAATTTGAAGCATTAAGTCCCTGGGCGGATGCCGACCCGATTCCGTTCCGGGGGATATCCCCGAGACTTGACAGCCTCGCAGGAAAGAAAATCGGATTATTCGTCAATTCCAAACGGGCTGCCATGCCCATTTCTAATTCAGTTGACAAGAGACTCAAGGAGATGTACCCAGATATCCGGACAATCGTGTTCCATTCCACAGAACCGAATGTCAACGAAATCGAGACAAAGAACAAGGAAAAATTTACTGCATGGGTTAAGGGTGTTGATGCTGTTATTGCCCTCGTCGGAGATTGAGGATCCTGCACAAAGTACCTCGTCTACAATGGTATAGCAGTCGAGGACTTTGGCAAGCCGGTCGTGTTACTGGCTAATAATGGTTTTACTCATGATGCTCATTCAGCTGCATCAAGCAGGGGAATGCCCGGAATCAGAATTATCGGAGAATCCGTGGCCTGTGAATCAACCGTTGTTGCGGAAATAGAAAAGGGAGTAGCTGCAGCAATGAAGGATGTGATTGAGGGTTTGACCAGGCCGCTCTCTGCCGAAGAGAAATCTCCCAAACAGCCGACAGGCAAGTCTCCAAGGGTTGCCTTCAAAGGAACTCTACAGGAAGTGAATCAGTTCTTCTACCGCAAGGGGTGGGGTGACGGCCTGCCTATTATTCCGCCGACCGAGAAGGCCGTGGCGGAAATGATGAAGGGGACAGATCTGCCGCCCGACCATATTGTGGCAAAGATAATTCCTAGAAAAGGTAAGGCCACAATTGAAAAGATCGCGATCAACGCGGTGATGGCAGGTGCTCTGCCCACACACATGCCTGTTTTGATTGCAACCGTGGAGGCCTTTGCAGATCCAAAATCAAGGTTTGATACATTTGAGGTGAGTACAGGTTCATGGGCCCCCTCTTTGACCATAAATGGTCCCATAAGAAGAGATATCCACGTCAACTGCAGTTCCGGCTCGCTTAGTCCGGGGGATATTGCAAACGCTGCAATCGGCCGTGCAGTCGGACTTATCGTCAAAAACATCGGCGGAGCAAGAAAGGCCGTTGAAGACATGGGTGTCGTAGGTAATCCGGGCAAGTACAGCCTTGTTATAGGTGAGGATGAAGAGGCAAGTCCCTGGGAACCGCTAAGTGTTGAACGCGGATTTTCAAAGGAAGACAGCACAGTGACCGTGTTTTTCCCCAACACGTTTATACAGACTGTACCGGGCGGGACAGACGCAAAGGGGATTATGGATAGCCTTGTAAGGATGGGCACTACAAGCATGTCCAGCGTCATTCTTATTCCCTCCTGGGCAAAGGTTATTGCAGGAGAAGGATACTCAAAGCAGGACGTCAAGGATTATATAGCGGAACACAGTAAACCCGCTGTAATCGCCGGTTTTGAAGAAATCACAAATCGGCCTAAAATGGATACCGAAAACCTCATTATCCTGGTTGCCGGCGGGCCGGGCTCCTTTATAGGGCTGCTCAGAAGCGTTGGGCCCGGATTTTTTAATAATGCACTTGTCACCAAAAAAATCAGACTGCCGAAGAACTGGGACAAACTGGTTGCAAAATACAGCAACCTTAAACCTATTTACGAGAGGTACTAGGAATAAACGCCATGAATTTCTGAAATCTGTTTCATGAAATTCATGGTGTTGCCGCTGTGAAAAAGAAGGACGGTTTTTTAAAATCCAACTAAAACACGGACCGTGAAGGATCGTCCTTCTTTATGTCACAGGAGGTAAACAGCAACATAAGAGGAGAGATCCAATGAATACTGACAACGGGAAAAAGAATCAGACCCGAAGGGCGTTTTTCAGCGACTTGACAGCCTCCACAGCTCTGGCAACAGTGGCTCTGGCACAACTGGGTTCCCCTGCGGCTGCAATTGCGCAGGAACAGGACAAGCCCTCTGATAATTTTAGAAAACCTCCCAATCTGCCGCCCTGGCCCGAAGGAACCACAGGCAGCAAATATGACCATCTGTTCTGCACCAGCCTGAAAGAGAAACCCCTGACCGACACAATAATGAGTCCGACGATCAGTTTCCGAGGCAACAGTGACCTTCCCGGTGCAGGGATTAATTTTGGGTTCCGTTATTATGTCAAACCATTCAAGATGGAACTGCAGTCACATCACCACGATGTAGATGAATACCTGTTTTTCCTGGGCGGTCAGTTACCGGACCTGACAGCCAATTTTGATGCGGAAATTGAAATATTTTTAGGTCCGGAGTATGAAAAACACATTATTACAAAGCCCTGCATCCTGTATATCCCAAAAGGTATGGAGCACAATCCCATGGATATTAAAAGGGTTGGTAAACCGTTACTTTTCATCCCACTGCTTCTGGCGCCCTATTTCAACGGCGTCTACCAGACAGGTTATATGCAGTTTTTGGGTAATAATAAGATAGATTAGAGATTCGGTAGCTGCTTATTGCATAAATAATAAATGAAGAACTAAATACTCTGCCTCGCGCGGAGGTAATTATAATAAATAAAGATTTAAGGAGAGGTTGCAAAAATGGAAGACTTGGCAGCCAGGATTGTCAGGGGTAATTTTCCCCTGTGCTTTGAAAAAGCGCGCCTGATTACGGAATCCCATAAACAGACGGAAGGTGAACCCGCCATAATCCGCTATGCGAAGGCCCATGCGAATGTACTGGAAAATATTCCGGTAATCATTGATAAGGATGAACTTTTTGTGGGTGAAGGTGCCAGTAAACCCTGGGGCGCTGAGATTGATCCTTTCCTGGGTGTATGGAAAGAGGATGCGATCAGGGGCGCGGTCAGGGATGGTATAGTATCCATGGATGATGCGGACTGGCCGCTTATGAGAGAGATAGGCCGGTACTGGGCTACAAGGTGTTCCGAGTACGCACAGTCAAAGCTGTTCGATGAAAGATTCTTTGACTACCTGCAGGTCGGAATTACATTACCGCCCATGAAAAACAGGGATGAATTCAGGGGCGCCTATGCGGGTAGCGGCCTCTGCCTCTCCTTTAACTTTACGGATTGCTATACGGACTTTATGCGATGGATGAACGGGCTCAATCCGATAATAGAGGAGGTAGAGGAAGAACTCAGGAATCTTAAGTTTCTCTCCCTGGAAGCGGTTGACAAGAAACAGTTCCTGAATGCTTCCCTGATTGTTCTTAAAGCGGTAATCCGGCTTGCCGAAAGATACGCAGAAGATGCTGAAAGACTGGCTGCAGAGGAAACAGACCCGGCGCGCAGGAAGAATCTGGAACGGATAGCAGAGGCCTGCCGCAGGGTTCCTGCCAATCCCCCGGAAAATTTTTATCAGGCCATGCAGTCCTTATGGTTCAACCAGATCCTCTCAACACCCAGCTCTACGCATAATTTCGGCAGGTTTGATCAGTATATGTACCCTTTCTATAAAAAAGACCGGGATTATGGAAAAATCACTGATGAAGAGGTCCTCACTCTCTTGTGCGAACTGCGTGTAAAGAGCATGCGGCCTGAAAACATAAAACTTTCGGCAGCCAAACGTTCACAGCACTCGGGATTTGCAAAATGGAAAAACATGACCATTGGCGGTGTCACGGCAGACGGAAAAGACGCCAGCAATGAACTGACATGGCTCGTCCTTGAAGCGGCGTACCGGGTGAGAACTCCTCACCACACCATTACCCTCAGAGTACATAAGGGAACACCGGATAATCTGATGATAAAGGCCCTGGAAGTGGTAAAGACCGGTATCGGCATGCCTGCCCTGGCACTGGACGATTCCTTTATCGATTACATGACCTCAGGAGGTATCTCCCTGGATGAAGCCCGTGGCTACCACCTTGCCGGATGCGTGGATCCGGCTATCCCCGGAAAACAGAGCTTTCTGGCAGGCCTGTTTTTTGTTGTCCCCAAGGTGTTCGAGATTTATCTGAATAACGGAATAGATCCGAGGACAGGGCTGAATGTGGGGCCGGCTAAACCGGATGTTGAAACATATAAAACCTTTGAGGAATTTTATGCCGGATTCAAGGACTACCTGAAGTATTTTATCGGCATATGGCATGAACACAGCTTTCTTGTTTCCGGGAGATCCGGAGATGTTTATGGATATAACGATATCGTGGAAGTCATTGATACTGTACTCATGCAGGATGGAATCAGGATGGGTAAGGCATTATCCAACAGGGACCCTGTGCCGCCCTATGATTTCAGGGCCGTAATGGTACCGGTCGGAGCTATCAATACAGCTGATTCACTGGCTGCGATCAAACAACTGGTTTTTGAAACAGAGCAGATTACCCTTAAAGAGCTTAAAGAGGCACTTGACTCAAACTGGGAAGGCCATGATGATATCAGGAGATTGTGTCTAAAATCACCCAAATACGGAAATGACAATGATTATGTGGACTCGATCGCTGCAGACCTCTATAATTTTCTACTGGAGGAGGAATCGAATTATCATACCTTCGGTCGGCCCGTAAATGCAAAGGTGAGGGGTCTCGGAGGGGCATCCATTTCATCCATGTTTGCAGGCGGGTCAATTATAGGGGCAACGCCTGACGGCAGGTATGCCGGAACAACCCTGTCTGACGGGACAGTCTCTCCCGCACAGGGCATGGATACAAAGGGGCCGACTGCCATGCTGAGAAGCGCTGCAAAAATCAACCAGGCAGCATGTTCCTCTTCGCTGCTCAACGTTAAACTGCATCCGTCATTTATTGCAACAACTGAAGCCCTGGGAAAACTCGGTATTCTTATAAAAACCTACAGCGATATGGGCGGCAAGTGGGTCCAGTTAAATGTAGTGGGGAACGAAGAACTTCTGGATGCGCAGGAACACCCGGAAAATCACAGGGACCTGATTGTAAGGGTTGCAGGCTATAGCGCCTATTTCACGGATCTGAGTAAAGGAGTCCAGGATGATATCATCAGGCGTATGGAGGTTGCCATTTGACAGGTTAAGCAGTTCTACCTGATTGCACATAATTAAACTTTAATATGAAAGGATAAATAAAAATGAGACTAAAACCATTGTGTATTTTTCTGCTTGTCTTTTCAGTCAGTGCGGCCTGTTTGGCACAAACAGGTCAGGTTTCCGTCAGCTCCGGTGCTGCAGGTAAGGCACACCCCTCACCTTACAATCTTTATGGGGCGAAGTACCCCTATATCGAGGCTGATTCACGGGTGACCTTCCGTTTTAACGCTCCCGATGCAAAGAAGGTGCAGGTTTCCATTGCCAACGTTCCCTATGATATGACCAAAGGCAGCGATGGAGTTTGGAGCTACACCAGTGAACCTCAGGATAAAGGCTATCATAATTACTGGATGATTGTTGACAGTGCGGTTGTACTGGATCCGGCTACCTATGCATTCATAGGATACAGCCATAACTGCAATGGATTTGAAATACCCGATCCTGACGGCGGTTTTTATGATCTTAAAGATGTACCTCACGGCAACGTGCTGATCGAGAATTATTTTTCCAAAACAACGCAGGCCTGGCGTCATATCTTCGTTTACACTCCTCCGGGATACGATAAAAACACTTCAACCCGTTATCCGGTACTCTACCTTCAACATGGAGGAGGAGAAGATGAACGTGTATGGATAGAAATGGGAAGAACCAATCTGATACTTGACAACCTGATCGCCGAAGGTAAAGCTAAACCGTTTATAGTTGTCATGGAGACCAGTGCAGCAAATAAACCTGGTGAAGTTCCTCCTCAGCCCTTTCGACCGGGAGCTGCCGGAGCAAAAAAGGCGCCGCCAGCAAAAAAGGCACCACCAGCAAAAAAAGCATTTCCCCGAAGTTTTTTCTCATTCGATACATTTAGAGAAGTTATGCTCAATGACCTTATTCCATACATTGACAGTAATTTCAGGACCTTAAGCGATGGGAACAACAGGGCAATGGCCGGTTTGTCAATGGGTTCCTTTGTGACCAGAGAAGTTGCGTTGCCTAATCTCGATAAATTCTCCTATATCGGTTATTTCAGCGGCGGAACTGTTGCCCCTGCCGACATCTCTGACAAATCAAAGGTCAAGCTTGTATTCATGAGTTACGGCAGTCGTGAAAGAGGTGCAGACGGCGTTAAGAAAGCAGCGGATGAATTACAGCAGGCAGGCATAAACGGTGTCTCCTATGTTTCTCCGCTTACTGCCCATGAATGGCAGTCCTGGAGAAGAAGCCTTTATGAATTTGCACCACTTCTGTTCAAGAATTGACCATTAAAAAAGTGACTTTGAGAAGACGGGACGATCTGATGCTTCAATAATCATTTTCTATTAAAAAATTAAAAGATCGTCCCTCTCCTTGTATTATGGCAAAGAACACTGGTTCTCAATTTTATACCAGCATATCTATTATTCCTGACCTCTATACCAGTCCTCATGACCGTATAGTTCTTCAGAACATTCAGGGCAGATTCCATGATTAAATTAACAGCAGTGGGGTCGCATCTTTACTTCACAGGAGAACGGCTATAGAACTCATCAGGCTAAACTAGCCATGATTTACTCAGCTCCTCTTTAATAGCCTGACCCAACTTTTTAAGTGACAATGGCTTTTTAATATATATACCAGCCCCCAGGTTCTGAGTTTCTTTAACCTCTTTTGTTTCTGAATATCCGCTGACAAGCACGGCTTTCTGTTTCGGATGTATCTCCAGTATACGTTTATAGGTTTCACTGCCGCTTATCCCCGGGTCCATAATCATATCCAGAAGAATGATATCTACACTATGTTCCTTCAGATATAAAACCGCCTCCTCTCCGCTTGATACAGTCTTTGCTTTGTAACCCAGTTTTTCCAGCATCTTACAGTTTATCTTCCTTTGAGTTTCTTCATCGTCAACAATCAGTATGCTTTCACCATTCCCCAAATAATCTTCAATTGATAATGGTAATTCCTTTTCCAGCATCTTATCTCTAATAATCGGGAAGTACACCTCAAAGGTGGTACCATTATCATTACTCGATACATCTATGTAACCTTCATGATCCTGAACAATATTCCAGACCACAGCCAGTCCCAATCCTGTGCCGCTTCTGCCCATGACTTTTTTTGTAAAAAACGGTTCGAATATCCTGTCAAGATACTCTGACAATATCCCTGATCCGTCATCTGATACACGGAGCACTGCATATTCTCCTCTCTTCACATCTTCATACCCTTTTACCGGTCTATCAACATATCGATTCATGGTCGATACAGTCACATTTCCTCTGCCTTCAATAGCTTCCGAAGCGTTCGAAACCAGGTTCATGATTATCTTCCTGATATGAATCGGGGAACCGCTGATAACCATCAATTCCTCATTCAGTTCTGTCCTGATCGTTACTGTAGGATGATACTGTTTGAGCTTTTTAAATTCAGGAGACGTCATATATTCTTTAATTATATCATTTAAATTCAGGTTTTCTTTTACAGTGGCTGCTCCCCTGGCTATTGTTAACAGGTCCTGAACGATTGCAGCTGCCCTTGTTCCTGATTCATGTATTGCATTCAGAGGCTCCCGGAATTTACTGTCTTCAGGCAAATCCAGTAACAGTAATTCAGGATAACTGACAATTCCCGATAAAACATTATTTAAATCATGTGCAACACCTCCTGCAAGAAGACCCAGGGACTCCATCTTTCTTGCCCTGGCAAGTTTTTCTTCGCTCTTCCTCAGTCTCTCTTCCGCGTGCCTGCGCTCAGTAATATCCTGATTCACGCCAAAACATTTAATCTGGACATCCTCATCGTTTATTTCAACTACACCCTTCGATCGAATAATTCTTACCATCCCGTCGGGTCTGATAATGCGAAACTCCGAATCCCATGATTGCGTTTTTTCGATCGATTCCCTGATCTCTTTACTGGCTCTATCAGCATCATCCGGATGGATTAATTGATTGGATATTTCAAACAGATCCCCTTTAAATGTTTTCTCGTCGTAACCATATATAGCATACATATTTGGAGACCAGATAATAGAATGGTTTTCCATATCCCAGATAAAACTCCCTATTGATGCCATCTCCTGGGATCTGTTTAAAAGCTCCTGTCTTTCATGTAATGCTTCTTCCGCTTTTTTCCGTTCGGTAACGTCACGCAGAAAACAGACGGCTCTTTCTTCGTCACGCTGATACTGGATACTTATTTCCACATCAAAGAAACTGCCATCCTTGCGTTTATGCCTGGCGACAAAAAGATTTCCACCCCTGTCAATAAGTGTTTGTCTTCTCCGGGCCATTTCCTCTGCTGACTCAGGAACTTCCAGATCCGTAATTTTCATATTTAAAAGTTCCTGGCGGCTGTAACCGCTCATTTTACAGTAGGCATTATTTACTTCAAGAATATGATCCTGCATATCGATTAACTGAAAACCATCCATGGCGGTCTCGATGATACTCCTGTACCGTTTTTCGCTTTCCCTCAGACTATCTTCAACCTTTTTTTTCTCTGTGATATCTGTCCCGGTACAAAACGATCCGATAATTTTACCATTTTTATTTTTTAGCATTGTGTTATGCCATGCAATTATCTTCTCTGTACCGGAAAGGCATACAACTTTATACTCGGCGTAGGGTGTAATCTCAATTCGACCTTCTATCAAATCACGATAATTCTTTTTAACATCTTCAATTATGTCCTTTGGGGTAAATAGATCGAACCAGTTCTTTCCAAGAAAATCAGTCTCGGTTCCTTCTAGAATCTCACAGCCTTTTCTATTGATACTTATGATCTGCCCGGTCCGGTCCAATACCAGGATAATAACTAGTGCAGCATCTATCAGGCTTTGAGAAATGTCACCTTCGATCATCATATCCGTTCTCTCATCCGTATTTTTGTCTGTCCCTTTTAAGATTGATTCAGCCTGTTCCAGTATTCGAATCCGCTGCTCTAATTCTTCATGGGTTGGTTTTTCTGACATCTGTTTCTCCTGTCAATTTTTATGTCGATATTGAAAGGGGGTTTCCCTTCATTTGAGTGGAAAATCCCATTGGACTCAGGGTTTCTTCCTCTCATATGCACGAAAGATCAACAGTAAATTCCCTCGGGTTTTCACTGGTCATGGCACCGATGTACCATTTATCGGCTTTTTTTCTGGCAAGCACAATATACTCTCCCACGCTTTCTTCCAGAACAATAGTGCGGAGAAAACCGGGGTCAGCCCTTGACATTGGACATATATTGATCGATTTTAACTACTTTCTTCTTTAATACCCGGTCTTTATTAAGCTTATTTAAGAACCTCTCCTTTATCTTTGCTATAGCAGAATAGCTTAACCCTCCAAAGTATTCTCCAACCTCTTTGTTGCTTAGTTCGGTATGGGTTTTAAGTATGTAAACCACAATATCTCTATCCTCCCCTTTTAAAAGGGTAAGGTCAGATACAGATACTTTTAATTTCCCTGCAATAACTTCAAGTATCTCTTCAGGTTCAGCTCTTTTATGAAGTGTTTTCCTGAACGATGTCTCTTTATCTTCCAGCTTTTTATCTTTCAATTTATCAAGAGATTGCTTAATAAAAGTTTTACTACCAAGTATTATCCCACCATAAAGATCTTTTATTGGATTCTCCAGCTCCTCAACACTTATTTCTTCTACAAATGACCTGTATCCTGATACTGCCTGCTTCCTGTCTTTTGATATCATACCCAGGATCAGATCTCTGTAGACCATATCGACTCCTTTATTTTTTATAAAAGATCCATAACTGCTGTGAGGGTAATCCTGTGGCCTCTCAGCTAATCCCGCCTTAACTGGATTAAGGTGTATATATCTGCTGAGTTCCAGAAGGTATTTATCCTTTTCGACAAGTATGGCCTTGTACCTACCTTGGAATAAATGACCGCTTCTGTCTCTTTTCCGGTTTATATACGTTGTATATGAGCCGTTTATGTAATGCATTAGTTTACTGAGATTGGCCTTTTGTGTCTCAAGGAGGAGGTGATAATGGTTTGTCATTAAGGCATAGGAATGAATCCTGTATTCGAACTTTTTAATTCCTTCTTCAAGGTAGGCTATAAATTTACCGTAATCTGTATTACTGAAAAATATTCTTTTTCGGTCATTCCCCCTGCTGGTGATATGATAAAACGCACCTTCGCTTTCTATTCTTATCGCCCTTGCCATATATAAGCCCCCATTCCTTAATATCAGGAGCTTATATCACTCTTTAATGTCCAATGTCAAGGGCTGACCCCGATCTTTTCAGAATACCGTCCCTGAATACAAATGTCACCTTTTTTGCTTGTTGATTTTTAAATACTTTTCCAATAAGCTTGAAGAACATTTAAGTAGAGGTGTGATAATGATTATTCAAAAAAAATATATAGTGGATGAACAGGGTAACCCCAAAGAAGTGATTATACCAGTGGATGACTTTAAAAAAATAGAAGAACTGCTGGGTTGGGATTTGGATAATGAAGACGTTCATCAATTGCGTGAAGCAAGGAAGGATAGGGAAAAAGGAAATAAAGACGCTTACACCGATCTGGACTCTATCTAATGTCAAAAGTAATAGTACATCGCAATGCAGTAAAATACCTAAAACGCCTTCCCGAAGAAACAAAAAATCGAATTAAAAAAGCACTCAAACAATTGGAAAGCAACCCGCTTAATTATCCCGGCATAAAGCAAATGCATGGTGAATGTTCAGGCTATCACAGAATCCGCTTAGGAAAACTGAGGGCTATTTTTTGGTATGATTCGAAAGAGGATATTATATACATTGACCATATAGGCCCAAGAGGAGATGTCTATAAATAGGCTCCATTTTCTTTCCTCTTTTCTATTTCCTGATTTCTAGTTTTTCAATTCTTTTCCTAACAGCCTACAGCCTTTACCCTGTTAAATCCGCAAAGCCCCGATAAACCGGGATGCAAGCACGAGCTTGCGAAGCAACATTTAACAGGGTGAACAGCTTCAGCCTGGTTCTCCCCCTGATCTCTGACTTCAGGTTTTTTACCAATCTTGAATTTTGAATATTGAACTTTGAATCAATACACTAACAGCCCTCAGGCTAAAATGCTTCAGCCTAGTTTTCCCCTGACCTCCCTGGCGCGCCATAGCCTTGGCGAAGGCGGCTGTCTTTTTCCCCTTGAATTTATTAAAAAAAAGTCTTAAAAATAATTGTATCATATCAGGCATAAAGACATACTGCCTCAAAGATTTATCGTTTTGGATTACTGATAATTGTTTAATTGTCTGCCTATGGCGGATTGATCACTTGTCAGCCTCTGGCTGATTGTTAACTGGTAATTGTTCATTGTAAAAGTTTTTCTAAACATTTTTTATTGTCATTCCACTGCCATGACCGTGGAATCCATTTGTTTTTGATGTATATAATTTGGGCAACTGTGAAAAGTGAAGACATGACACCTATATTTTGTTCACGTATTGGCTAATGAAAAGCTTTATTTGAGATTTAAGCAAAGTCTTATGTGTTTTGACATAAAGGATAGCTTATGAAAAAGTGGCCTTATCCGGTTCATTACGGGAAAGAAAATGAAATAGAAACGGATGTTCTCTTTATAGGGGGCGGGATAGCCGGTTCCCATGGTGCTATCAGTGCAGCGAAAAAAGGCGCCAGGGTTGCAGTCGTTGATAAGGGGCCGGTCATAAGGAGCGGTCTTGGCGGGGCGGGTGTCGACCACTGGCACCTTGCCTGCACGAATCCGGCGTCAAATATCACGCCAGATGAAATCATGGAATATGTGTCGGGTTTCGGGGATTACGGATACCTTGAGTTCGGAAACGGCATTTCGGCCTACATCACTGCAAGAGAGAGTTATGATGCGCTTCTTGATATCGAAAAAATGGGCATGAAAGTAAGAGATGTCGATAATGAGTTCGTGGGCGCACCCTTCAGAGACGAAAAAACAAAGCTGTTGTTTGCCTACGACTATGACAGCAGGTATACCATCCGGGTTCAGGCTGCAAAGGTAAAGCCTGCATTGTACAACGAAATGAAGCGGCTTGGTGTTCAAATTTTTGACCGTATTACAATGACGAGCCTGTTAACCGAAAACGGCAGCCAGGGAGGCAGGGTTATCGGTGCGACGGGCGTTCACAGGCGCACGGGAGAATTTTATATTTTCAAGACAAAAGCCGTCGTCATGTCTGTGGCCCGGCCCCATGATATCTGGATTTTTG
>JAFGDF010000042.1 GCA_016932235.1 Deltaproteobacteria bacterium
ATGGTTGACTGAAGTCCGATCGAACTCCCGATTGCAAAGATTCGTTCACCCGCGGTCATTTTTTCCGCGTCCTCAAGCTTGAGACAGGGTGTTTTTTGGGACGTGATAACAAGAACAAGGGCCAGATCATGTCGATCGCTTGTTGATATAACACCTATGGGAAATTCATCCTGATTGTTGAGAACGGCCGTATGATTGCCGTTATCCTCTATTACATGTTTGCATGTAACAGCATATCCGTTTGATGATATGAAAAAGCCCGTTCCCAGGGTTTTAGAGCCTTTGATGGTGAAGGTGCAGTTAATGGCGAATTCAATGGGGTCCTTGACCAGGAATTTTACCTTAACTTCCTCTGTCTGAACATCGGGCCGGACCTCTTTTAATTCCTCTTCCTTAACCGTTTGATTTAGTATATCAGCGCCTTCAGGCAGCCTGTCGGAGAAATGGATTGATCCCTTTTCGTCAATCCATTTGTACAGCTTTCCTCCTGAAGCTTCGCTGCAGATGATAATAGATATAGTGATTATTGTAATTAACAGCAGGGAATTTTTACAAAATCTCATTTTTTGATGCCGCCGGCATGACTTGTTTTAATGCCTCAGCCCTTGCAGAGAGTTCGTGGAGAACGGGCTTGTGCTTTCTCTATCTTTTTTATAAAACGGTTCCACCATGAATCTTTCCTGCCGCTGTTTTTTGTGTCTATATTACTTTGAAGTGTCATTTTCATTAAGCTTCTGTTTTAATTGTTCGATTAATATATCCGGTGATTTATTGAGAAGGATATTTGCAAATTGGGATCTGTAATTCTGTACCAGGCTGACACCTTCAATCCTGACATCATAGATCTGCCATGTCCCATTTTTATCAAACATACTGTAGTCAACCGGTATCCTGGAGGATTCTCTTATTATCTCGGTTTTTATTAATGCCCTGGTGTCGGAAAGCATCTCCTGATCAAGAAAGACAACCTTCTCACCCTTAAAGTCCGACTGAATCTTACCCAGATAATTATTCCCGAGGAAACGGCCGAACACATCGATAAATTCCTTCTGTTGATCAGGGCTGAAACTCTTCCAGTTTGTAGCCAGTGTCCTCATGGACATTTCAGTGAAATCGAATATATTTTTTATAATATCCCAGAGCTTTTGATGCTGGTTTTCCTTTTGGGAACTATCCTGATAATCGGGGTTTTCCAGAATGTCGATAATCGTATTGACCGCCTCTTTCAAGACGTCCTGCGGTTGAGCGCCGAATGAATAGGAGGGGAGGGCAAGAAAAAAAAGAATCAGAACTAAAATAAAAGATTTATGCACGGATAAGCCTCCTAAAAAACGATCAGTTTGGCACTCTTCGAAAATATTATTAGATTTTATTACATATGAGAAATTAGCACAAGCGGCATTTTTTGTTCCAAAATCCACTATCTAATTAACCACTAACTGATAACCTATAACAATTTTATTTCACTCCGCGCTCCCGAAGACATATTTGCTTATGAGGTTTTCAAGGTCAACGGCGGGTTCCGTTTCAGTTATCATGTCCCCGTCTTTGAGTTTTATATCCGATCCGCCGGGAGAAAGCATAACATATTTATCACCGATAAGTCCGGAGGTTTTGATTGAAGCAATCACATCATCGGTCAGGATCACATCCCTTTGGATCTTTAATGTGACTTTCGCAACCTGCTTTTCCTGATCAAGCCTGATCGATTCAACCTGGCCTACCTGCACGCCGGCCATTTCAATACTGGCTCCGGCTTTAAGACCGGATACCGACTGGAAACGGCCGTATACAACATAGTGTTTATCGCCGATCCAGTCCATTTTTCCAAGATGTATGGCCAGATAACCGATACACACTATCCCAATGAACATAAAGATTCCCACGGATGTTTCGATTGAAGATTTTTTCATGCTTCCTCCCTATTGTTGATAGCAGGATATCTCTTCGTCAGATATTTCGGCGTTTTGAAGCAGATTCTCAAACTGAGTTCCCTTTTGCGCTTCCGCGAATCCGACTTTTATGGTGCAATCCATTTCCGGATCGGACAGATGGTCAAATATTTTTCCCCTGTCTATCTCTTTTACCAGCTTTGAGTAGGTTAAGCGTGCCTGATGGATATTGGTGTTGGGCAGGACCGCGATTATTTTGTTCAGATCATAACGGAAACAGGTGTCTGTTATTCTGAGATATTTCCTGAGTTCTTCGGCAAAATGCTTGAGTATTGTCTGTCCTGCCACATGTCCGTCCTTCTCGTGTACGAGATCAAGGTTTTTCAGGCTGAATAGCATGATGGAAAATTCAGTATCATGTCTGTCTAGCCTGGCCATCTCCTCCCTGAACCTCATTTCTCCACGGGGCTGGGAAAGCAGTCCTGTAAGGGAATCGCGGCGGCTTTCAAGTCCTCTTATAAATTGTATAATCCTAGGATCGGTTTGGTATCTTATCTCTTCAGGGCTGCCCTGGAAGATAATTGCCCCTTCATGGAGCATGGCCACACGCTGGGAGATATAGAATATTTCCGGGATTTCATGACTTACTACAATTCCGGTGAATCCGAATTTTTGCTGATATTCGGAAATCATGCTATGGACCGCGTTTTTACGTATGGGATCAAGGCCTGTAGTTGGCTCGTCAAAGAGGACAATCTCCGGTTCGGTCACAAGGGCCCTTGCCAGGGCAACCCGCTTTTTCATTCCTCCGGAAATCTGTGAAGGGAATTTGTCTCCGATCTGGTGGAGGTCCAGCTGATCCATCTTCTCATTAACCTTTTGCATTATCACAGGATCTGAGAGATTTTTCTTTTCCTTTAACGGAAGAGCGATATTTTCGGAAATTGTCATGGAATCGAAGAGGGCTGTCCCCTGAAACATGTAACTGAATTTGGCTTTGAGAGCCTTTTTCTCCCTTTTGCTCATATCGTTAAAAGAACGCCCGTGGTAATATATTTCTCCTGAGTCAGGCTCCAGCAGGCCGATTATGTGCTTCAGGAGAACGGATTTTCCGCCGCCGCTCTTGCCGATTATAGTGGTGACTTCTCCCCTGTAAAGGCTCAGGGTGACGTCCTTCAGGACCACCTGTTGCCCGAAGGATTTTGAGACGTTATTGAACTGAATTAATACATCATCCATGGCAGGCCTATAGCAGAAAGGATGTTATAACATAATCCGAGACCAGGATCAGAACACATGAAAATACAACAGCTGATGTGGTCGCGTTACTCACGCCCTTGGCGCCGTATCCTTCGGCCCTTGTATGGGTGAAATAGCCCTGAAAGCAGCATATTGTTGCGACCATTATTGAGAATACAAGAGATTTGACACCACCCCCGATAAGATCATCCATAACAATGCCTGATTCTACCCTCGCGAGATAGATGGCAGGGTTAAGTCCCAGGAGGATCGAACCGGTCAGATAACCTCCCCAGATGCCAACAACGATAAATATGGCGGTTAGAAGAGGAAAACTTATTATGGATCCGGCCATCTTTGGACTGACGAGGAAACGGATGGGATTGATGTCCATTGTTTCAAGGGCATCGATCTGTTCGGAGATCCTCATAATACCAATCTCTGCGGCCATTGAAGACCCGGCTCTGCCGATAATCATGATCGCCGTCAGTACGGGGCCGAGTTCCCGGATAAGGGACAATGCAACCGCTGATCCCAGCAGGCCTTCGGACCCGAATTTTGAAAGGGTGTAATAACCCTGCAACCCGAGGACCATTCCCGTAAAAGCTCCTGTAAGGATAATCACAAGTGTTGATTTCATTCCTATGAAATAGATCTCCTGGATTATCTTTTTGAGTTGCAGCGGTGGGGTGAACATATGAATGAAACTCTCGATAAAAAAAATTCCTATCCTCCCCATCTCCTGGATAAAAAAGATCGTGAAGCGGCCTATCGCATTAAAGGGGGTGGTTAGACCGGAAATATTTGCCATATTCGTGTCCTGATCATGACGGATCCACATGTACGATGATCCTGTCAAAATCATCGAGTTCATCTTTCAGGCAGCCCTCGACCGCATGGGCTATTTCATGTCCCTCATAAACCGTGAGGTTTCTGTCAACAATAATATTTGCCTCCATCTGGTACAGGCCCCCGGAGGTACGAACCTTGAGATCGTTAATGCCCATGACCCCACTGACGGTGAGAGTGCAATTTCTTATCTTTTCAACTACTTCCTGCGGCGGAGCCGAGTCGGTAAATTCCTTAAGGGTTTTTATAAAAATCTCCAGACCTACCTTTACGATAAAGAATGATACGAGGAGGGCTGCGAATGGGTCCAGTATATGCCATTCAGGTTTTATTCGCGCGCCTGCGACACCAAGCAGTACCGCCACAGAGGAGAGGGCATCAGAGCGGTGATGCCATGCGTTGGCAATAATAAGGCCGCTTCTTAACATTCGACCCCTATGTAAGGTATACTGATAAAGGACCTCTTTCGATGCAACTGAAAGAGCGGCAACTATAAGCGCAATAACCTTGGGGTGGTGTCCAATGTGATGATATATATTCAGGGATGATTTAATTCCAAGATAGATCGCAGTGACGATCAAGGCGACGCCGATGATCCCGGATGCCAGGGTTTCTATTCGGGCATGACCAAAAGGATGGCCCTCATCAGCTTCCTTTTGTCCGATCTTTATTCCGAATAACACAACAATATCCGTAAATAGATCTGAAACGGAATGGACCGCATCTGCTATCAAGGCCTGGCTCATGCCGAAGAAACCGGCCAGGAATTTTATAACGATTAAAATCCCGTTGACAAGACTTCCTATCAGCGTGACGGTTCGGCCATCGCTTAATTTTGAACCTGCTTTCAGCATAGTACCTCAGGAAATTAAGCATATTACGAATCAGGTATCTGCCGGGCAATCCGGGTCAGAGATAAGTATAGCGGGTACCGGCAATTTTTGAATCTCACTGATACCCGCTATAGTCTAATTGATTTTATTAGATCAGAAGTCAGGACAATAGTCAAAACAGTTTTTGATAATCGCTAATTTACTTGCTCAACCAGGCGTTTTCCGGATACCAGGCCGTGGATGCAACCGCACACCAACCGCTGTCATGGACATTTTTTGTCTGCGCGGCAAGCTGTGTCTCTCTCCAAAGGGGGATGATCATGGATTCCTCATAGACCATCCTGTAGAGTTTCTCTGTGAGCCTGTTTTCCTCTTCGGGATCCCATGTGCCGACGGCCTTATCAAAGGTCTCCTCAAATCCGGGTGGAGAATATACGGGCTTATTATAGGGCATCTTGGTAGTTATTATTCTCAGGTTGCTTGCCTTCTCTTCAGAAGGACGGCCGCCAAATGTCCCGTACATGATCCCATTATGCCAGCCCTCTTTATGATTGGCAACATACCTGCCACGGTCAAGAAGCTCTATTTTAGCCTTGATCCCGATGTCTGAAAGGTAGGTCTGGATAGCTACCAGCAGGTCGTGATTTTCCTCGGCCTTGGAGAGGATCGTCGTTGAAAAGCCGTTGGGGAATCCAGCCTCAGCAAGCAGTTTCTTTGCCCTGGCCGGGTCATATCTGAAGCTCTCCACATCCGTGAAATGACCTATATAACCTTCAGGAGCAGCCTGATATAGGGGAAACCAGTATCCGAGGCCTATTGCGTCCGAAACCGCCTTCCGGTCGATTGCATAGTTCAGGGCCTCGCGAGCCTTCCTGTTAGACCAGGGGGAATCGGCATTGGCGCCGTCAGGCGTGAGTGATTTACTTCCATAGGTGATTGAAAGTATTTCATAGCCCTTTGCTTGAAGATCTTTCGCCGCCTTGGGCTCAATCCTCATAATAAGCTGGGCCGCGCCCGATTCGAAAGCGAGGATAGAGGTAACAGGATCCTGAATAAAAATAATCTCGAAGGCATCAAGATAGGGCTTGCCTTTCTGCCAGTAGCCGTCAAAT
>JAFGDF010000043.1 GCA_016932235.1 Deltaproteobacteria bacterium
GAGACAATCACTGTCGGCTGCTATCATCTCATCAATATCGTAATCAAGCCAATCCACACTTTTGCTCATCTTTCAAGCCTCCGTTTCGTTACGACAATCAGTGTTTGTTCAATCCGTTAATTGTAAACGATTACAAAAAACAATTTTACTGTCTATATATTGACTCCTGGTTCATAAATACTGTTTTTACATGAGCAGTCATAAATTTCTGTTGCGCTGCAGTGAATATGGGCAGGTAAGGTAGCTCAGAAATATAGTCGCTTGCGGTCAAGGTTGCATCCTTAATATTCAACAGTGATTATTAATACTGATTTACCCGCTATATCATAGATTCATCAATGTCAAGAAAAATATTTTATTTGGCATGCCGGTAACCATAAGAAATAATTATACATAAAAAGATCAACCATCTGCAAGAATATGCAGGTGCCCGCCCGTGAACAGCCTGACTGGTATTCAGCCAGGTTGTTCAGGCAAATCGGTGTTCTTCGGGCAAAATTGAACTGAACAGCGAGCTTATTCCCTGCAAAGAGAAGGCAATTACCTCCCAGATAAATAGTCACTGTCTCCAATAAAGAGGAGTGGGATTATGAATATCTTAAAGCCGGCAAGGATGAAGCATGTCAAGTAGATACCCAATAATGGGACAAGAAATATGCTGGTGGCAAAGGCACCCAGGCTTCCACCGATCAGATCGGCGGCATAAAGGGAACCCCCGGTTTTCCATGGGGATGAAAAGGAGAGCTTTCCGGCTAAAGGGAATTCGGCGCCGGTGAGCGCGCCCACGATCACTGCAAGAAGGATCACAACAAAGCTTCCTGAGAGAGGTTTCACCCATGAAAGGATGGCTATAAAGGACAAGAGATAGATTATTATTGCCATTTCGATTTTTATGATGGATTTTTTGCCGGTTATTTCCATCCTGTTTGCCATATAGCTTCCCACCGCCAATCCAAACATGAAGGAGGCTATCACAAGCCCTATCCCGGTGTAAACACTTCCGTATAGAATCTGATAGCTAAGGAGAATAATGACCTCCATGGAAGATGCGGTAAATCCCGTCGAGAAGAGGATTTTCCCCATTGTTCCGATGCGGATAAAGTATATTATAAAAAGGATAGCACAGATTATGATGTGTAACGTAAAGTTTTCCTGAAACATTCCGAGCCAGACACGCATTTTATAGGTATATGCCCTGGGGCGAAAGTCATGATTTACCGGTGTATCATTCATCAGGCTTCCCTTCAGGAAAGAGAGTTTTTCTTCCGTAATCCTTCCTCTGAGGTAGTTTTCATTTACATAATTAGTCTTAATACCCCTTGTTTCGATAATGGGGGCGATGTTTTCCGTCAGGCGCCCATCAGAGGCTATGAAGATATTCCTTTCCCCCGGGATGATAATTATGTTTTCAAATACTGTCTTTAGAGAATTGTAAATTGTTGAAAGAAGTGATGCCTGATCGAGGCTTATGTAGTTTTCCGCTCCGCTTACTGCGAAGCAGATAATTCCTTGGGGAAGTAGAACATCTTTGATTTCCTTGAAGAATTCCACGGTGTAAAAGCGGTTGAGTTGCAACGATACGGGATCGGGGAGATCAAGGATCACCGCATTATATTTTAGCGTAGTTTTCTGAATAAATTTTCTTCCGTCATCCTGATGGACATGTACCTCGGGAGGAAGGTGAATGTCGAGGAGCTTCATTCCCAGGGATATTATACGGGGATCAAGCTCCACATAATCGAGGTGATCTACGGGGTACTTCAAAATCTCATCGATAACTCCGGCCATGCCACCCGAAACGAGAAGGACCTTCCCCGTATCCCTAAGCTGGGGTAGGGCAAAATGCACAATCTCTTCATTGGCAAGAATGTTGGGTGTGGAGAACAGGTGCTCTCCGTTTTCAAAAAAGGATGTCTGATCGCCCTTTTTCGTAACAACCAGTCTTCCATAAGGTGATTCAGTGCTTGCCACGATTTCCTGCCCGGGATATAGCCATGCCAGCGAGATATTACCAAGGGGGATATAAAGGGTAAAAATCCCTACTGCCACCACTCCCGATATTCCAAAGAGATATGGAAAAAGTCTTTTTGCGGGTTTCAAATCCCCTATAATCAGAAAGGAAATCAGGCAGAGGAGGGTGGGGACGTAGAGCATGGTAAGATTATCGAGGAAATGGGCGAGCAGATATGTAACGAGTAATCCTCCCGTAATATCCCCCGCATTATCGAGGAAGTATACTTTTCCGATTACGGCCCCTTCTCTTCTGAGAGGAAGTATGCTGCATGCCAGGGTAAAAAGGGCTCCGGTGAGGATACAGTAGGGTATCAGAATTGCCGATGCCCAGGGAACAAGAATTCCTATGCCGGGAAGTTCACCCCTTATCAGTATCTCATATCGGAGGAGGCGAATCAGAAGTATGCTGACCAGGGGAAGAAAGGCGACGGGAAAGAGAAATATATGAAAGAGGGGCATATGCCATCGGGGATTTCTTAGATACTTTCCCGTCCAGGCACCGATACCGGTGAGAAGAAGCCACAGGGAGATGATGACACCCAGGACTATTTCATTTCCTGAAAAGGTGTTTATAAACTCGCGTATTATCGCAATCTGCGTCGTGACATGAGATATGCCGAGCACGATAATGGCGAAGGGCAAGCGAATACTTTTTATGAGATCCGCCACAGGCATCCCTCCCGATGGAATGTCTCAATCTACCCTGAACATCGAGGAAATTCAAGGCCATGTGACCTCTTTTATTCTTGACTCGTGGAAATCTCTTTCTTATACTGCTCTGGCAATGTTGATGGACTCGTAAAAAGTCAAGGTTGGATGGCAAAGCAAGTTTCTTAAGGAGGAGAACCGATGAAGAAAAAAATAATTTTGATAATAATCCTTTTTGCGCTTGTTAACGTTCTGATATATTTAGTGATTCAATCTGATTATACGAAATGTTATAAAGATAAGCTGGCTGTCGGAGGAAAGAAATCTGTTGCCATTGTGTGGAAGGCCCAGTCGAGTTACTCTGCAGGACTTCCCCAGCTTTACGCCCCTGCAGAACATTTTGCCGAAGAGATTGAGAAACTTACAGACGGACGCCTTGTCGTCAAGTTGTCGCCAGGGGGGGCAATCGTTCCCGATTTGGAGGTATTTGACGCGGTCAGCTCCGGTACCCTCGATATGGGTTTTACCTGGGCGGGATGGTGGCTGGGTAAATTTCCAGGCGCAGTTCTATTTGCAAATTCCTATCCTAACGGGCTTCAGATGCAGGAAATGCTGGGGTGGATATACACCGGTGGTGGCCTGGAACTCTGGAATGAGCTTTATAAGGGTCAGAATATTGTAGTACTCCCGCCTTACGGAATGCTCGGTTCCGAGAATTTCTGCTGGTCCCGAAAGCCCATTGAAAGTCTGGAGGATTTCAAAGGGTTGAAGTTTCGCACCGTTGGCATCTGGGGCAAGTGTCTCGAGAAGCTGGGCGCCACGGTCGTCAGTCTCCCCGGGGCTGAGGTATATCCTTCACTTGAAAGGGGCGTCATCGACGCATGTGAATTCGGAACTCCTGCCATTGACAAACAATTCGGATTCGAGAAAATCTGCAAATATCTCCTCCTCCCCGGAATCCATGAACCATGCGCACCCCTGGAAACTCTTGTTAACAAAGAGTCGTGGGGAAAATTACCGAATGATTTAAAGTACAAGGTCAACGTAGCCCTGAGGGATTCCTGCTTCTGGGCCATTAACCGGGCTCTCAAGGAAGATGCCGAGGCGATGGAGTTCTTCAGAAATTATTCGGGACTCAATGTTTCAAAACTTTCTCCGGAGATGATAGACGAGATCGTAAAGATTGGGGACACAGTACTGAAAGAAGATGCCGAAAAAGATGAGATGTTCGCGAAGGTATTGAAATCGCAGATAGACTTTCGGAAAAAAGTGGAGCCCTATGCGGAACTTGTCAGGCTTCCCTATCCCTATGCCGAGTGAGTCTCTATTGTATGGTGAGGTCCGATTTGCAGGATATTCACACTTTCAAATAGTAGTCTTCACGTAAGTTGATCGGACCAGACATTGAACTGAACAGCGAGCGCCAACCCCACTGCTTGCGGCGGCGGCGGGAGCCTTTTTTTCTTCGATCTGAACTTCCATGGATTTTTTATTGAACCAGCCTTTGTAAAGGATCAGATCGGGATGAGCGTCCAATGAACTATAATTTTTAAACGCAGCTTCCGGCCTGATTATCCACCTGCTACCATTTTTTCCCTTGAAAAGATAACGCTGAATCATTTAAGATCTTTTTGCTTGCCTGAAAGATGATGTTGATTTTCTTAATTGTATATTGATTGAATCATACTCAAGGAAATTTAACCCCTATTAATGCAACAACAGGGTTTACAAGGGCCGCATCACCCTTGGCGTGCCCCCATGATGACACCTCAAAAATAAACGCGTTCGATCGCGAAAAGCGACCGCCACTTTTATTAACGGTCGTAAAAGGGAGGCTTGATGGACTGGCACTTATATATGACAGGTTTTTTTTGGGGCACCTTAAGCGCAGTATCGCTTCCGCTGGGTGCGATAATAGGTCTTTGGACCCGACCCAACCGAAAAATCACTTCGGCGCTGATGGCGTTCGGAGCCGGTGCACTGTTGTTCGCGCTGGCCACTGAACTGTTCGGGCACGCTCTGCATAAAGCCAGCGATCAGCACGGTACCATTGTAAATATCTGGATCGTCATCGTGACAATGGCAGGCGCCGCCGCCGGAGGGCTTTTATTCGAACTGCTTAACCAGATCCTCAACAGCAAAGGAGCGTTTCTCAGAAAAGGCGCCCTGATCAAAAAACACATTGCCAGGGAAAAGCGCCAACAGGCCAGGACGCTCTTTCGGGGCCTCAGTCATGTAAAAGTGTTGCAACAACTTCCGGCAGAAGAAATCATCAAACTCATCCCTTATCTGAAAACAGCGGAATTCAAAGAGGGTCAAATAATCTTCAAGGAAGGCGACGCCGGCGATGGCCTCTATTTTATCGTTTCGGGCAAGGTAAATGTCACGCGTTCGACCGCCGGAAAAAGCATGCCCATTGCCACGCTTGGATCCGGTGATATCTTTGGTGAAATGGCGCTTTTTTTCAGCTATGCCCGAAATGCAACCGTTACCGTACAAACACCCCTCACTGTCTGGCAGATCCTCAAAAGCGACTTCGACTACCTGCTGCAAAATTCTCCGGCGCTGCAGAAAGCCGTCGGGGGTATTGTCCGGGAAAGAATTCAGGACCTGAGTAAAAAGGAGGCGGTGCTGCCGGAAGAGGCACGGCGCTGGGAGCAGGAGGCCGTCAAAAAAACAGATCAGATCTCTGTTGCCTTATCCGAAGAAGACATCCGGGCCGCCGCCAAAGAACATCATAAAGAGGGTGGCGCGGCCCTTTCGATCTGGCTCGGCATCGCTCTTGACGGCATTCCCGAGTCGCTGGTTATTGGTATGCTGGTCGTGACTGCGGCAGCGGAGCAGACCGGCATGAGCCTTGCTTTTATTGCCGGTGTGTTCATGGCGAATTTGCCGGAAGCAATGTCCAGCGCCGTCACCATGCGCAACAACAATCAAACCATTAACAAGATTTTCTGGATGTGGATGTCCCTGTGTATCATGACCGGTGTGGGTGCCTTTGCGGGGGCCTGGATTTTCCCACCCGATCCCGGCGGCTGGCATCTTTACTTTATTTTCAGCATCGAAGGAATTGCCGCCGGCGCCATGCTCACCATGATCGCCGAGACCATGCTGCCCGAAGCCTTTGAACAGGGCGGTGGAACGATTGTCGGACTTTCCACTCTGGTCGGATTCCTGGCAGCCCTTGCGGTCAAATTGGTCCATTGATCCATCAATCAATGGACATGCAAAATAAAAATGGGAATTTCCTAACGTGTTTTAAGCAGACAGTTTCGTTTTTTATGATTATCGTCGGCGAGGTCGATTTTTTGGCGGGATCGGGTCTGTGCCTGCCACTGGTATACAGGATTTAATTTTTCTCCAGGGTCAAATTTTCATAAACCAAAGGCTAAGGAAGTGGATGAACAATGTCCCCCATAGCTCCCAATTGATTGGCATCACCTTGATGCATACTTCCTGCAAGAAAGTATCCGGCGTTTATAGATGATATGACTGCATTCGAAATAGTAATCAATGGTCATTATTGCATTGAAACACAAAAGCGCTTGTCATATAATTCCACTGCAAAAAGATAATGCACAAAATTGTTCTTCGAAGGGGACTGAATATGTCTTCAAAATTAAAGGTAGCATTTTTATTTTGTTCATTATTCCTAACCTCGTGCATGACAGCAACTCCCAATCTTCATCTGATAATTGCCGACACACAGATGACTTTAACGCAACCAGCTATTAATTCTAAGATTGCTGATATCTCTCCTGACGGGAAATATCTATTGATGGGAGGAGTGAATGTCTTTGCCCATTGGGATATCTCAAGGGGGATGCTTGTAAACAGATATCAGGTAGACGGTATAGGTTTAGAAAATACAGTTCCCGCTGCTTTTGTCTCAAATGACAAGTATGCCCTGTCCGGCGGCAAAGAACTAACTTTGTGGGATTTGTCGTCCGGCAAGGTAGTCCGAAAAATCGGAAATGATCCAGTTTCAAGTATAGTAGTTCGATCAGACGGAAAAGTGGCGTTGACATGCGATGAATCCGCCTGGGCATTCAAAGAAGACAAGATTAACATCTATGATGTGAACAGTGGGCATAAGACAATCGATTGGGATGCCGGGTATAGCGGAGGAATTATAGTTCTGTCCCCCGACGGTAAATATTTACTATCTTCCGGAGGAGGAGGACGCGATGCTGAAAAAAGAGAAAGAGGAGTTATATATCTATGGGATGTGTCAAACGGTCGACTGGTCAATACTTTTGAAGGTACAGGAAATAATAAGGGCTGGGGACATGCCGTCCTGACGATGGCTTTCTCTCATGATGGCAAATATGCCCTCTCGGGAGGAACTGACGGATCAATAAGATTATGGGATATTTCTTCCGGTGCGGAATTGAGAACGATACAAGGTCATACAGGCTGGGTGGGGACCAATGCTGTAGCTTTTTCTCCCGATGGCAGATTTATTGTATCCGCAAGCTGGTCAGATGGTCTCGCTAAACTATGGGATATCTCTTCCGGCTCACTGATCAGAGAATTTAAAGTTTCTGATGACCGTTTTGCCTCGGCAAGGAGATTTACCGTTGCACTCATCAATGGATGGGTAGCTTTTACTCCGGATGGTAAGCGAATCGTTTATATGGGATCGGACGCATCCTTCAGGATCTTTGATGTCGCGACAGGAAAAGAAATTGCCACGCTGATTCAATTTGATAACGGCGAATGGTTGGCAGTCACATCAGAAGGCTATTACAATGCTTCGGAAAAAGCCGCACAATATCTAAACGTTGTCTATGAAGGAAAAAGCTATAGCGTAGATCGGTTCTATGATGTCTTTTACAGGCCAGACATCGTGGCAGCCAAGTTGCGTGGAGAAGACATCAGCAGGCTGGTGACCATCACTATGAGAGATGCCATCAAGAGCCCGCCGCCTGTGGTCGAATTCTCCACACAGATCAGCAATACCGATCAGCCCCGGGTCAAGGTCTGTTACCAGGTGAAGAACGGGGGCGGCGGCATCGGCGAGGTTCGTTTGTTTCACAACGGAAAACTCATCCAGTCAGACGGATATTACCGTGAAGTTGCAAAATCACCCGTTGAAAAAACTCGCCTGGTCTCTCTAAACAGCAGGGCCATTTACGACGATATGAGGAGCGTGTCCATAAAGGGTAAAACTGACTCGGTTTCCGAGGTTACCAAGCCCAAAGGTGATACATGGGAAGACTGCATCAGTATAGACCCTATTGCCGGTAAAAATGAAGTTAGTATTGCTGCATTCAACGGTAGTAATACAGTACAGAGCGACATCAAGACTATTCATTTCAACTCAAGGGTTAAATCCGACAATCCTCACATCTATATCCTGTCAATTGGCATAGACCGCTACAAAGACGGCAGCATCACTCTCAAATACGCCGCAAAAGACGCGAAAGATCTGGAAGAAAAGATCAAGGCACAGTCTGCCACACTGTATGAACAGCAAAACATTCACTGCGCACGTCTGACGGACAGGGAAGCGACCAAGGTCAATATCATCGGCAAGATTGACGAACTGGCGCGGCTCATAAAACCAGATGACAGCTTTATCCTATGTGTTGCCGGTCACGGTGTGCTGTTGCAGAACCAGTATTATATGCTCACCCATGATTTCAGCGGTCAGGTGAGTGATATGAACGTGATCAGCTCCAACGAGATCGTGGAGATTTCCAAGAAGATAAAGTCCCTCTCCCAGCTATTCATCTTCGACACCTGCCATGCCGGTGGCGTGGACTACATTGTCAGCGGGTTATATGATGCCCGAATGTCAGTGCTTGCCAAAAAGATGGGTTTGCATATCTACGCATCGGCAAACGACAAACAGGCCGCAATAGACGGCTATCAGGGTAATGGACTATTCACTCATTCATTACTTGATGGACTGAATAACAACAGACAGGCCGATAAAAACAAGGATGGCAAGATCACTATTGTAGGGCTGGGTGAATATTCCAGAGGTATGACGAAAAATATATCAAAACAGATTGGCCATGAACAGACGCCACTCATTATTAACTTCGGGAAAGACAGCCCGATTTATAAATTGCAGTAAAGATTATGTTCGGTAATCCTCATTTTTGACAACTAACCGGCACTCAACAGTTGGTAGGTGGACTCAAGGTCCGAACAATGTCATTTATCCATGAATCGCACTCACTGACTGCAAATACAAAGCGTCAGATTGGGTGATCTGGTCAGGTCAACGAATGCGGAGCGAAAGGTGCATTTGGTGGAGGGTTGTCTTTTCCGATGGCCACCGAGATCTACTCCTTCCTGTAGCCGATGAAATCAAGAGAGAAGAAAAAGCAGAAGACTATATTTGGTAATTGTTACCCCTAAGCATGAGGGACTGGGAAACGCAGATAGAGGAACAAGCACAACTTTCCCAAACTCTCTCAATGCTTTTGTTGAGCCACCGATGTATGTCATATTAATGAATCTTGTAAGATCAACAAAACTAAAGGTTCATCTACAACTCCCGCCCTGCATCAATCTCCCAAAGGCGGCGGAATCAAGACGAAATTGCCGACATGTTTCTTCTCGAGGAACTCGCGTTGCGCATCCGCAATCTCTTCGAGTGGAAGTATTTTCGCTACAAGCGGCCGCAACTCGCCGCAAGACTTTGTATTGAGTTAACCAAAGACTCAGCTAACGGACACGGCATTTTTTGACGTGTCCGAGTTGAGCGTCCTGTTCAAGTAAGCCGCTGACGTGGCAGAATTGCTGAGAATCCTCTTGAAAATCCTTGACATTTCAAATATTTTTATTAATAACAAGAAAAATCTTAACAAAAAAATAGCAGTTGCCACCAACTGGTTTAGAAAGGACGCGGACCAGGGAGATGAGGCGGCCATTGAAAATCCTATCTTAACACAAAAAGAAAATCCAGCATATTTGAACAATCAAAATATGGAGTAGCTATATTAAACGAGTGAAAAATGTGAAAAAGTCCACTTCGTTATTAATCCTAATTAGTCCCCCCTGAAAAATGCGGTTTGTAGGCCGCGCAAATATTGATACTGCTCTTTGAAAACTGAAGAAAGTTGATGATTTA
>JAFGDF010000301.1 GCA_016932235.1 Deltaproteobacteria bacterium
AATGCAGAGGATCTCCGGTCGGGCAGTGGTATATGCGTCCCCGATCTGTTGCCATTCTTCGCCGAAGCGGGTCCTTCCGCCCACCATCTTCGTAATTCGGTTCTGCGTCTCCCAGGTATCCAGACCCCAAAGCTCCTCGGCGTCCTCGATCTTAACCTGGTCGTTAATGATATTGATCCACACAGGTTTGTCGGCCCTGCCTTCCACTACAACCCCGTCCCAGCCCGCGAGCTTCATCGTGGTACCAAACCGGCCGCCGAGATTGCCCCGCCAGAATTCGCATGTAGGAAATGTCTCCGGAGATATCCCGCAAACATTGATCCTTCCGGCAGCCGGAACATCGGTAGCTGCCAGGGGTCCGGCCATGATGGGAAGGACATTCCGGGGATCAAAAGGATCCTTCATATCCCATTCGCCCGGAGCGACCGCCAGATCCCAGAAGATGGCCGTTCCTATCCCGTAGCCGCCCCCGAACTCTTCGTATTTGGCGGTATCAATGGTGCTGATTGATTTGGATGTAAGATTAACCCTCAGTATTTTTCCGGTATATCCGCCTGACATAATGTTCTCCTCCTCCCCATTCCTGTTTTGTCGTTGGATTTTCTTCAAAAAATGACGGCATGACTTTTTTTCTTGGAGGTGGCGCAAGATCAACGTCATACCCTGTAACGTCCGTCTGAGAGGGAGCCTCTTTCACCAGCTTCAGCGCCTTAGCCGGGCAAATATCAACACAGGCCTGGTGCCCATCGGGCCCTCCCTGCCTGCCCCAGTATGGCGCGTCAACGCACAGGTCGCACTTCATGGATATCTCCTTCTCCGGGTTCCAGACAGTCCTGTGCGGCCTCTGCGGGCAGGATTCGATGCAGATACCGCAGCCGATGCATTTCTCTGCATCGATTCTCCTGACATTGCCGTTGGCAATATCCACATGACAGGCGCCTGTCGGGCAATTCTGTACACACAGCGGTGTGACGCATTGCCTGCACACCGACATGATGATATCGTACGGATACTTGGTAAATCCCGGGGCATCACGAATTATCTGGATTCTGGATAGCGAGGGATTTGCTACGCCTTCATGCGCCATCGAACAGGCAAACATGCAGCTCTGGCAGCCGAAGCACAACCTGCTGTCATATACAATGTAGCCGGTTGACGGTTCATAGGATGATTCTGCCGTTGCTGAAGATTCAGAGGCGCTTGCTCCCAATGCGCCTGCCGCGATCGCGGCCCCGCCGCTCTTGAGAAAATCCCTTCTTGAAATCGATCCTTTATCGCCTTCAGTCTTCTTGGATTCAGTCATACAGGAGTCTCCTTTCGTCGGATCATGGAATCAAAAAAAATATCTCCACATGTTTTGGAGTTTTATGCATTTTCTCAGATATTATACCCTATATCAATGAAAATTTATGGAAATTTTCGATCCTGAGTGTTTCGGATATGCCCCATAGGGATATCTTTTTGAATCAAAACGCTTTAATATAATTGGTGGCCTGGTCGGAGACCGGGCCCTACTAAATGATTGCCTTTAAGATTATGTAGGGTCCGCTCCCCGAGCGGATCGGAAGATTTAAGGACTCAGATTATGTAAATGATGTACCCGGTCTAAAATGTAAACGATGTTTTAGTTGCACGAGGGTTAGGTTCTTATTGTTTTCATCCTTCATAACTCCCCTTAACTCCCTCTTACCTTAAGAGGGGGAGAATGATAACCTCCCCCTGCCCCCTCCAGAGGGGGACAAGTCATGCTGCGCCCCCTCCAGCGGGGGACAGCAAAAAAGGCCTATTTCAAAGTGAAACAACTTTGACATTTAGACTTTTAGCCAATTATCCCCCTTTGGAGGGGGTGCAGGGGGAGGTATACCCTTCCAGAGGGAGGGAGGAAATAATAGAACCGCCCGCCTCTTTGCTACGGGTATTGATACAATGGATAAGAAATCTATTTTTGGGGAATGAAGTCGTTGTGGCATACAGGCATAGCCTTGGAATAAACCGCGAAACAATTGACACTCAACAGGTGCAAGGTTAGTATATGTATATTATATGGATCATCATGGGCTGACCCGGATTACCTGGCTCATGGTATTCGGACACGAAAAAGAGGAGGAAAAACATGGCAGGAGGATACGCGGGAAGGATTCTGATGGTGGATCTTTCCAAAAAAGAGCTGAAGGATCAGGTACTGAGTGAAGAGCTTGGACGCCGGTTCATCGGAGGTTATGGCATGGGCGCAAAGATCATCTTTGACCTTCAAAAGGCCAGCGTTGACCCATTAGGTCCGGACAGTATCCTTGGCTTCACCACGGGCCTGCTTACCGGCACACCCGCGCTCTCTTCCTCAAGATACACCGTGGTAGGGAAATCACCCTTGACAGGGGGCTGGGGTGATGCCAATTCAGGAGGCTATTTCGGCCCGCACTTAAAATTCGCGGGATATGATGCTGTCTTTTTCAGGGGGATATCTGAAAAGCCGGTTTATCTCTATATTGATAACGGCAAGGCCGAGCTGAAAGATGCTGCCCATTTATGGGGCAAGGACACCTTTGAAACAGAAGACACTATCAGGTCTGAATTGGGCAGGGATGTGGAAATAGCGTGCATCGGCCCTTCAGGAGAGAAGTGTTCTCTCATCTCCTGCGTGATGAACAACAAAGGCAGGGCTGCCGGCCGTTCTGGTTTAGGCGCCGTGATGGGTTCAAAAAGGCTCAAGGCCGTGGCTGTAAAGGGCAGTATGAATATCCCTATGGCCGATGAGGATAAAGCTAAAGAGCTGCGCAAAAAGTATCTGAAAGAACTGACCGGGCATTATGAGATGGTCAAGAAATGGGGCACTCCGGGCATTGTTATTCCCTGTGCCGAGAGCGGCGACACGCCTACCAAGAACTGGGCGGGAACAGCAATCATAGACTTTCCGGAATACGCCCTTCTTGGAGGCGATGCCGTTCTTGAACACCAGATCAGGGCCTATGCATGTTACCGTTGCCCCATCGGATGCGGCGGGCATATGAAGGAAGGGACCGGAGATTATAAATATGAGGCCGGCGCACATAAACCGGAGTATGAGACCCTTGGCATGTTTGGGGCCAATTGCCTCAATAGTAACCTTGATTCTATAATCAAGGTCAATGATATCTGCAATCGTTACGGGATTGATACCATCTCATCTGGCGCTACCATCGCCTTTGCTATCGAATGCTATGAAAATGGGCTGATTACAAAGGCCGACACGGATGGTATCGAGATGACCTGGGGCAACCATAGATCTATTGTTGCCATGACGGAAAAACTTGTCAGAAGGGAAGGTTTTGGCGACATTTTGGCAGATGGGGTAAAAAAGGCGTCAGAGAATATCCGCAGGGGCTCGGAACAATACGCCATGCACATTCAGGGCCAGGAGGCCCCGGCCCATGACCCGAAGCTTGGATATCATTGGGCAATCGGCTACAGGATGGACCCGACCCCAGCCCGTCATACCCAGGGCCCGGGTATGCCTGTCCCGGGACTGCCGATTCCCCAATTCGATCCGAAGTCCTTCAGCGGCAGAGGTGAAGCCCACAAGATCGGGAGTAATTTCGCCCATGTTGTGAACAGTACCGGGACCTGCCTGTTCCTATATTGGGCACTGCCTCATATTGA
>JAFGDF010000044.1 GCA_016932235.1 Deltaproteobacteria bacterium
ATGGAGAAGGAACTCCGATTTGCGATTCGTGAAGGTGGCCGAACGGTTGGAGCAGGTGTTATCAGTGAGATCATCGAATAGAAAAAAGTTTGCGTGAGGAAGGGGAGATGATTGAAAAGATGATAGCTAACCAGAAGATTAGGATCAGATTAAAGGCTTACGACCATAAGCTTTTAGACAGGTCAGCAATGGAAATAGTCGAAACGGTCAAAGAAACGGGAGCCAGAGTTGCGGGTCCCATTCCACTTCCCACTGTTACAAACAAATACTGCGTTTTAAGATCTCCTCATGTGAATAAGAAATCTAGAGAGCAGTTTGAAATAAGGACGCATAAACGTCTGCTGGATATTCTTGAACCTACTCAGCAGACTGTGGATGCCCTCATGAAACTCGACCTGGCCGGAGGTGTTGATGTGGAGATCAAACTTTAGGCTGAGTCGGATGGAGATATATCTGTATGGTTAATAAAATATTTGGTAAAAAGCTTGGAATGACTCGTTATTTCCTTGATGAAGGAAAATGTGTTCCGGTTACCTTGGTCAAGGCCGGTCCATGCGTTGTCATACAAAAGAAGACAACTGAGAAAGATGGTTACGATGCCATCCAAGTGGGATTTCAAGAACAAAAGAAAAAAAGAATAATCAAACCCCTTCAAGGTCATTTTGAAAAAGCAGGTGAAAAATATTTTCGAATCTTAAAAGAGATTAAGGTTGAAGATCCGAACGAATTTGAATTGGGTCAGGAGATAAAGTCAGATATCTTCAATATAGGAGAGTATGTGAAGGTATCGGGCAGCAGTAAAGGGAGAGGTTTCAGCGGAGTAATAAAAAGATGGGGTTTTAGTGGAGGCAGAAAGACTCACGGTTCGAGGTCCCATAGAATTTCAGGATCAATCGGACAGACAGCAACTCCTGGAAGGGTTTATAAAGGAAAGAAACTACCGGGAAGAATGGGGTGTCAAAAGACGACGGTAAAGAATCTTATAATACTTGATGTAAGACCTGAAATTGACCTGATCGCGCTAAAAGGCACTCTGCCAGGCGCTAGAAACAATATCATTGAGATCACTAAAATATAGACTGAAAAGCAGAAATAAAAAAAATGACTGTAATAAATGTATATAATCTAGAGGCTGAGAAGATTTCTGAGATGGAAATTAGTGATGAAGTATTTAATGTTGAAGTCAAAAAGCATCTTCTTCATCAAGTGGTAGTTGGCCAATTACACAATCGCAGGCAAGGAAGCGCTTCGACAAAAGGACGGTCCGAGGTTAGCAGTTCGGGGAAAAAGTTGTGGAGGCAGAAAGGAACCGGCAGGGCAAGGGTCGGTTCCGCGTCATCACCAACAAGAAGAGGTGGTGGAGTCGTTTTTGGGCCAACCCCCAGAAATTATACCAAAAAGATCCCTAAAAAGATGCGGAAAGCCGCACTCAATATGGCCTTATCCGACAAATTTATGTCGGATCGGATGTTGGTTCTGGAAGATTTCAACCTGCCGGAGATTAAGACAAAACGATTTATGGAAGTAATGAGGAAATTTAATATTAACAAGGCGCTGATCGTTGTTGAAGCGAGGAATGAGAATCTCGAAAAATCTTCCAGAAATGTGCCGTGGGTGAAAGTTATGAGGCACGAAGGGATAAATGTCTATGATATCTTGAATCATGATCACCTAATCATGGCACGTTCAGCAATTGCTAAAGTAGAGGAGGCATTGATTTCATAATGGATATTTACCAGGTTATCAAAGAGCCTCATGTCGCTGAAAAGGGGAATTTACAAAAGGAACTCTTCAACCAGATATCGTTTAAAGTAGATAAACGCGCTAATAAGATTGAGATAAGGAAAGCCGTTGAAATACTTTTCAAGAAAAAGGTTCTGGGAGTAAAAACCATAAATATGAAAGGGAAGAAACGAAGAGTCGGGAGAAATTCGGGTAAAAAACCGGATTGGAAAAAGGCGATTGTTAAGCTCGCACCGGGGGAAAACATCGAGTTTTTTGAAGGTATGTAAATCTAAACATCGGAGTTATTGATGGCAATAAAGAGTCATAAGCCTACCTCTGCGGGAAGGAGATTCCAAACAACTTCCTCCTTTGAAGAGATAACGAGAAAAAGGCCTGAAAAAGGACTGGTAACATCCATTAAGAAATCAGGCGGGAGGAATGTTTTTGGGCGTATTACAAGCCGGCACAGAGGAGGAGGACATAAACGTCTATACAGGATTATTGATTTTAAGAGGGATAAAGACGGTATACCGGCGCGGGTAGCGCATATCGAATATGATCCTAACCGATCTGCAAACATCGCATTGCTTCATTATGCTGATGGCGAAAAAAGGTATATATTGGCTTCATTGGGTTTAAATGTGGGTGACAGCATCATATCCGGGTCAGGGGCCGAAATTAAACCCGGTAATGCCATTCCTTTAAAGGATATGCCTTTGGGCACCCAGATCCATAACATCGAGCTAAATGCCGGTCATGGAGGTCAGATTGTCAGAAGCGCCGGGAGCTACGCCCAGCTGATGGCAAAGGAAGGTCGTTTTGCTCAGATAAAACTTCCCTCAGGGGAAGTGCGACTTATTAACCTCAACTGCAAGGCTACCATCGGGCAGGTCGGCAACACTTCCCATAACGGAATCAAAATAGGAAAGGCCGGGAGAAACCGCTGGAAGGGCAGGAGGCCTCATGTACGAGGTGTTGCAATGAATCCTGTGGATCATCCTCATGGTGGTGGTGAGGGAAAATCATCAGGCGGGCGCCATCCGGTGACTCCTTGGGGTGTTCCCACAAAGGGATTTAAGACAAGGACCAGAAAGGCCAGCGATAAACTTATCGTAAAACGGCGTAAATAGTAACTATATACAATTGGAGGAAATACTTTGCCAAGGTCGCTGAAAAAAGGACCATTCGTTGATGATCATTTGCTGAAAAAGGCCATTGACACACAAAAGAACAGGAGCAGAAACATTATCAAGACCTGGTCCAGAAGATCTACGATACTTCCTGAATTTGTTGGCCTGACCTTCGCTGTTCATAATGGTAGGAAATTTTTGCCGATATTCGTTACAGAGGATATGGTTGGGCATAAACTTGGTGAGTTTGCGCCAACAAGGACCTTTTACGGGCATGCCGGTGATAAAAAATCACGATTGAAGGGGGCGAAAAAGTGATGAAATCAAAGGCAGTAGCAAAATATGTGCGTGTTTCTCCCAGGAAGGTGAGGTTGATTATGGATCAGGTGAGGGGGAAAAGGGTCCAGGAAGCATTAAACCTTCTCTCGTATACGCCTCAAAAAGGCGCTGCAGTATTAATGAAATTAATAAGCTCGGCAGTTGCAAATGCGGAACAAAATTCAGATACTGATGTTGACAGATTGTACATAGAAAGAATATTCGCCGATGAAGGGCCATCTTTGAAGAGATTTCGGCCGCGTGCCATGGGCCGTGCGACAAGGATATTAAAAAGAAGCAGTCATCTGACCGTGATTCTGGATGAGAAATAATGGATGGTGAATAGATATAGATGTGTAAAAGAAGCGCAAATCTAATGGCAGATAAACAATATGTTTCCTGAAGAGAATTCATAAATAGAGAACAGGAAACAGCACATGAAACGGAGGTAGCTTTTGGGTCAAAAGGTAAATCCAATCGGATTTAGATTGGGGATCAATAAAGAATGGGATTCAAAATGGTTTGCTGGAAAAGAATACAGCAGTTTCATTCACGAAGACTACATTATCAGAAGATACCTGAAGAAGAATTTATTTCAGGCCGGTGTATCAAAGGTAGAGATTGAAAGGGCTGCCAACAAAGTAAGAATAAAGATTCACACCGCTCGGCCGGGCCTCGTCATTGGCAAAAAAGGCGCGGAGATTCAAAACCTGAAAAAAGAGCTTGAACAGAGGGTAAAAAGAGAAATCTTTATTGACATTCAGGAGGTTAGAAAACCCGAGGTTGACGCACAGCTACTTGCCGAAAATATAGCATTGCAACTTGTCAGGAGGGTTTCCTTCCGAAGAGCCATGAAGAAAAGCGTTACTTCCGCTCTGCGTTTTGGAGTCCAGGGGATAAAAGTCGCCTGCAGCGGGAGATTGGGCGGTGCTGAAATGGCCAGGAGGGAATGGTATCGAAAAGGGAGAGTGCCTCTTCATACACTTCGGGCTGACATAGACTATGGCTTTGCCGAAGCGTTTACAACATATGGCGTTATCGGTGTAAAGGTGACTATTTTTAAAGGTGAAATTTTGCCTGATAAGAAAAATTAGGATTTGTTATGCTGAGTCCAAAGAAAGTCAAGTACAGAAAAAAGCAAAAAGGCAGGATGAAGGGAAAGGCAAGCAAGGGCTGTAATCTCGAATTTGGAGATTTTGGTTTGCAGGCTACAGGATGCGGGTTCATGTCTTCACAGCAGATTGAAGCTGCTCGTGTGGCAATAACGAGGCACGTAAAGCGTGGCGGGAAGATATGGATCAGGATATTCCCTGATAAACCTATTACAAAAAAACCGGCGGAAACGAGGATGGGAAAAGGTAAAGGAGCTCCTGAAGGATGGGTTGCAATAGTGAAACCCGGAAGAATACTTTATGAAATGGAAGGTGTCGGTAAGACTATCGCTGCTGAAGCATTGAGACTTGCCGGTCACAAACTGCCTTTCCCGACTAGATTCGTTTCCAGGAGATGATAAACGTGAAGGCGAAAGAACTAAGAGATTTAAGTAAGGAAGAGCTTTCTGAAAAGGAGAAGGATCTAAGCCAGGAGCTCTTTAATCTAAGATTTCAGAAGGCTACAGGTCAACTGGGGAACAGTGCGATGATAGGAAAAACAAAAAAGAATCTTGCCCGAGTCAAAGGGGTGTTGAGAGAGCTTCAGATCTCGGAAGAGCTTGAAAGAGGTTAGAATGACTGAACAACGGGGTGTTAGGAAGAGACTTACCGGGATTGTTGTTGGCAACAAAATGGATAAAACATCAGTGGTTTTGGTAAATCGATTAAAAAAACATGATGCCTATAAAAAATATATCCGAAGCCGGGCAAAATACCTGGTTCATGATCCTCAGAATAGATGTAATGTGGGTGATAAGGTGAGGATAATAGAATCAAGACCAATCAGTAAAATGAAAAGATGGCAGGTTATTGAAATACTGGAACCCGCCGTTATTTCCAATCAGAACGAAGATGTTGAACAACCGGAGCAGAAAAAATGATACAGGCGGAAACAAGATTAAAAGTTGCAGACAATTCCGGCGCGAAACAATTGCTCTGTATCAAGGTACTTGGTGGATCCAAGAGAAGATATGCAAGCGTTGGGGATATTATCGTTGTATCCGTTAAAGAAGCAATACCGAATTCGAAGGTGAAAAAGGGAAATGTCATGAAGGCTGTAGTTGTCAGGACAAAAAAAGAAATTCGAAGGGAAGACGGATCATATATTAAATTTGATGACAACTCAGCTGTGCTTATTAATCAGCAAAACGAACCAGTAGGCACAAGAATTTTCGGCCCGGTTGCAAGAGAACTGAGGGCAAAAAGATTTATGAAGATTATATCTCTTGCTCCAGAGGTTCTTTAGAACAAGCGATATCAGATGGAGTAGCATAAGTGAATAAAAAAAAGCTGTTTGTTAAAAAAAATGATAAAATAATTGTTCTATCAGGCAGGGAAAAGGGCAAGATAGGGACTGTATTGAAGGTGGATTATGAGAAGAATAGTGTAATAGTAGAGAAAGTAAATCTCGTAAAAAGACATTCAAAACCAAGTGCCAGTAATGCTCAGGGTGGAATAATAGAGAAAGAGGGTCCCATTCATATCTCCAATCTAATGATTGTATGCAATAAATGTGCGGAGCCTTCCCGTGTAGGCAAAAAAATACTTGAAGACGGCTCGAAGGTTCGAATCTGCAAAAAGTGCGGGGAGTTAATGAGTGAATAGTCCACTTCAATTAGAGAAGGCAGGTGTTATTCATAAATAGTCAATATATAAAAGTATCAAGTTGAGGAGGCGCAGTTGTCTCGGCTTAAAGAGGTTTATAAGAATGAAATCGTGCCCGCCATGATAAAAGAGTTTGGTTACGGCAGTATCATGGCGGTACCTCGGTTACAAAAGGTTGTATTGAATATGGGTCTAGGCGAAGCCATTTATAATATCAAGGTACTGGATAATGGTTCGGAGGAGCTCGGCCTTATTGCGGGTCAGAAACCGGTTATCAGAAAGGCCAAAAAATCTATTGCCGGATTCAAACTTCGTGAAGGAATGCCAATCGGATGCATGGTAACGCTGAGACGTAACAGGATGTATGACTTTTTAGATAAGCTTTTTAATATAGCTTTCCCTCGTGTGAGGGATTTCAGGGGTATATCCAATAAAATCTTTGATGGAAGAGGAAATTGCTCAATTGGGATTAAAGAACACATAATATTCCCTGAGATAAATTATGATAAAATTGATAAGGTGAAGGGCCTGAATATATCTATTGTTACAACTGCAAGAACAGATATTGAAGGACAATTTTTATTAAAGCTTTTAGGAATGCCGTTCAGGAATTGAAAATTGGAGGTTGTCTTGGCAAAAAAGTCCCTTATCGCAAAAGCAAAGAGAAATAGTAAATTTTCAACACGTCAATATAACCGGTGCCCTATTTGTGGCCGGCCCAGGGCGTTTTTAAGGAAATTCGGCATTTGCCGTATATGTTTTCGTACCATGGCTCTGAGGGGAGAAATACCAGGAGTGGTTAAGTCGAGCTGGTAGATAGGGCGGTTTTCTCATGAGATTAATAATGAAATAACAACAAGGAGTATCTGATATGGGAATGACAGATCCTATTGCCGACATGCTGACAAGGATCAGAAATGCGCTGATGGCCTCTTACGAGTCCGTGGACATACCAAATTCAAGGCTGAAGACTGAGATTGCAAAGCTGTTAAAGGAGGAAGGTTTTATCAAAAACTTCAAAATCATCGCGGATAGAAGACAGGGGATTATGCGGATATTTTTTAAATTTGATGAAAACGGTGCATCTGTAATATCCGGGGTGATGAGAGTAAGTAAGCCGGGTTGCCGGGTTTATTCGCGGAGTGATAAAATCCCTAAGGTTCTCAACGGATATGGCGTCAATATTGTTTCCACATCAAAAGGTCTGATGACAGACAGACAAGCTAGAAAGTCAAAAACCGGAGGGGAAGTTCTCTGCTCTGTGTGGTAATTATCAAATGGAGGTTTTAAATGTCAAGAATAGGCAAAATGCCTATCCCGATTCCAAAAGATGTAAAAGTTGATCTTAAGGGTGATACGTTAACGATTCAGGGACCCAAAGGAAGACTGGATCGTGGAATTCATTCAAAAGTAACCATCAGTGTCGAAAATGATCAGATCAAGGTATTGGTAAATGATGAATCAAAAGAGTCTAAGTCCCTTCATGGTCTATTCAGGGCCCTTATTGCCAATATGGTACAAGGAGTCAGTAAAGGCTTTGAGAGGAGTCTGGACATAGTCGGAGTTGGTTACAGGGCCGAGGTTTCCGGGAAAACAGCGACTTTTCATCTGGGATACTCACATCCTGTCGTTTTTGATCTGCCTGATGGAATTGATGCGAGGATTGAAAAGACCCGGATAACCTTGAGCGGGATTGATAAGGAAGAGCTCGGGAGGACGGCTGCCAAAATCCGGAGTTTTAGAAAGCCCGAACCTTATAAAGGTAAAGGTATCAGATATACTGAGGAGATTATCAAGAGGAAAGCGGGCAAGACAGGAGCTAAATAAGAATATGAGATTCAAGAGCAGAAGCCATATAAGACAGCAGAGAAAAAAGAGGATTAAAGATCAGACAAGAGGCACTCCTGAAAGGCCAAGACTTACCGTATTCAGGAGTTCAAGACATATATACGCTCAGATAATAGATGATGTTTCCTTCCAAACATTAGTGGAAGCTTCATCTTTGTCAAAGGGACTAAAGACCCAATGCAAAGGTTATGGCGGAAATGTGAAATCAGCACAGTTGATCGGAGAATCCATCGCGAAACTTGCTAATGAAAAGGGTATTAAAAAGGTGGTTTTTGATAGAAACGGGTTCCTTTATCATGGACGCATTAAGGCTGTCGCGGAATCTGCGAGAGAAAATGGACTTGAATTTTAAAAGTTCAGATCCTCTGTTTGGCGGTTTACATCGGTAGGCATAATATTGAGGAGATAGCAATTGTTTAAAGAAGAAAATGAAGTTGAACTTATAGAGAAAGTGGTTCATATCAGCCGGGTCGCGAAAGTCGTAAAAGGAGGCAGAAGGTTCAGTTTTAGCGCCATTGTTGTGGTCGGCGATGGAAATGGCATGGTTGGAGGCGGTCTTGGAAAGGCCAATGAAGTCCCTGAGGCCATCAGGAAGGGGATCGAGATGGCTAAAAAGGATATGAAACCGGTCAATGTTTTGGATGGCAGTATCCCTCATGAGGTTATTGGTGAATGGGGCGCGGGAAAGGTGCTTATCAGGCCTGCAAGAGCTGGAACAGGGGTAATTGCCGGCGGCGCTGTCAGGGCTGTACTGGAAGCAGCAGGTGTACAGAATATTTTAACAAAATGTCTGGGATCCCACAATCCTCATAATCTGGTGAAGGCTACTCTAAAGGGGCTTTATTCCCTTCGAAGTCCGCAAGAGATTGCGCATAGAAGGGGAAAAGACGTTGAAGAATTATTGAATTGACCGATTATTTCAAGATCATGAAAGAGATATAATATGAGTGATACTATAAAGGTGACCCTGGTCAAAAGCGGTATTGGAAAAAATAAGAAGATCAGGGAGACATTAAAGGGACTTGGTCTTACGAAAATGAGTAAAACCGTGAGTCTTAAGAATACGGCTGCCATAAGAGGAATGATAAACAAGGTCTCTTATATGGTAAGGATTCAGGATTGATTGGCGGGAGAATATAATGAAATTGAGTGATCTTTCACCTTTAAAGGGATCGAGAAAGAAGAAAAAAAGAGTCGGCAGGGGGCCTGGATCAGGTCATGGAAAGACTTCCTGCCGTGGACATAAGGGGCAAAAGGCTCGTTCGGGAGGAAGCGTTGCTCCCGGGTTTGAGGGTGGTCAGATGCCTCTTCAAAGAAGGCTGCCCAAGAGAGGGTTTTTTAATATTTTCAAGAAGGAGTACTCCTTGATCAATACTGGAGATTTGAATAGATTCGAACCCAATACCGAATTAGATTCGGATTCTTTTCAGAACGCCGGTTTGATAAAAAGATCTAATACCTTGGTAAAATTACTTGGAAACGGGGAAGTATCCGTCCCTCTCGTGATAAAGGTAAACAAAGTGAGTAAATCCGCTAGGGAGAAGATCGAAGCCGCCGGCGGTAAGGTTGAAATAATATGATCGGTGGCTTCAAGAATATTCCAAAGATACCCGAGCTGAAAAAGAGAATATTTTTCACGTTGGGTATGCTTGCCGTATACAGGCTTGGTTGTCATATACCGACTCCGGGTATCGATGCCGCCGCATTGGCAGCTTTTTTCAGTGAGCGACAGGGAAGCCTCTTTGGTTTATTCAACATGTTCTCCGGTGGCGCGTTGAGCAGGATGTCCGTGATGGCTCTGGGAATAATGCCCTATATCAGCGCTTCTATTATATTGGAACTGCTGACTGTCGTGATTCCCCATCTGGAAAAATTAAAGAAAGAGGGGGAACAGGGAAGAAAGAAGATCATCCAATATACGCGCTATGGCACAGTAGTTCTGAGTGTTATTCAGGGACTTGGTATAGCCATTGGGCTGGAACGAATGACAAGTCCTGGAGGAGCCATGATTGTCCCGGCTGGAGGATGGGGTTTCAGGCTTCTTACGGTTATCACCCTCACGGCTGGAACGGCATTTTTGATGTGGTTAGGGGAACAGATTACTGAAAGAGGAATCGGAAACGGAATCTCGCTAATAATATTTTCAGGAATTGTAGCTGGTTTTTTCCCGGGGGTATTTCAGACAATAGAACTTATCAGTGTGGATCAAATCAGCGCTTTCTTTATGGTCGTGATCGTGATATTTATGGTGGCGATCGTCGCTTTCATAGTCTTTATGGAAAGAGGGCAGCGGAGAATCCCTGTTCAGTATGCAAAAAGGGTTGTGGGCCGGAAGATGTATGGTGGACAGAGTACTCATATCCCCCTGAAGGTCAACACCTCAGGGGTCATTCCTCCGATCTTCGCATCCTCAATAATTATGTTCCCCGCGACAATAGCTAATTTTTTGAACGTTAAAGAGATTCCACTGCTTGATTTTGTAGTTAACGCGCTTTCTCCTGGTCATATTATCTATAATTTCATCTATGTATTATTTATCGTCTTTTTCTGTTATTTCTATACCGCTGTCCATTTCAATCCCGTTGATGTGGCGGACAACATGAAAAAATACGGGGGTTTTATACCGGGTATCAGACCGGGGAAAAATACCGCGGAATATATAGATAGAGTGTTAACACGTATAACCCTTAGCGGAGCCATTTATGTATCCGCGGTCTGCATTTTACCCCAGATACTGATATATAAGCTTCATGTTCCATTTTATTTCGGGGGAACCGCATTGCTGATTGTGGTGGGTGTTGCAATGGATACGGCAAATCAGATTGAATCGCACATGCTTTCACGGCACTACGAAGGTTTCATGAAAAAAGGACTGGGGCGAGTCAGGTAGCAGAAAGGGATCTTATATGGCGAAAGAGGAAGCGATAGAAGTAGAAGGGACTGTAGTTGAGACTTTGCCGAATGCCATGTTCCGGGTTGAATTGGAAAACGGACATAGGTTATTAGCTCACATATCCGGTAAGATGAGAATGCATTATATCAAAATCCTTCCTGGTGATAAGGTATCGGTGGAAATGTCGCCTTATGATCTTAATCGGGGTAGAATTACCTATCGTGGTAATGGAAGTTAGCATTAAATAAGCAGGAGAATATTCAGAGTATGAAGGTCAGGTCATCTGTAAAAAAAATATGTAATAAATGCAAGATAATAAAGCGAAAAGGTATCGTGAGAGTTATATGTGATAATCCCCGACACAAACAAAGACAGGGATGAGCCTTTTAAATCTACGCGTTTGGCATGAATTGAAGGATATTGGAGAAACAGACTAGCGGGCATCGGGAGTTTGGCCTGCGATCTGCCATGCAATCATAATTAGAAAAAGGGAGTAAAGATTGGCTAGAATATCGGGTGTAGATTTACCTAAAAAGAAGAGAATAGAAATCGCGCTGACCTATATTTACGGAATCGGAAGGAGCAGCTCTCAGAAGATCCTGACAGAGGCAGGTATTGAGTGGGATCTAAAATCCGATGATCTAACCGAGGGCCAGATCACAAGTATAAGGAAAGTTATCGATGAAAAGTATAAAGTTGAAGGTGATCTGAGAAGGGACATATCCATGAACATTAAGCGGCTGATGGATCTTGGCGTCTATCGAGGCCTGAGGCATAGAAGAGGTTTGCCTGTAAGGGGACAAAGGACAAGTACCAATGCAAGAACGAGAAAGGGTCCGCGAAGAGCGGTTATGGGGAAGAAGAAAAAATAGGAACCTGAGGAAAAGATATGGCAAAACGAACTAGAAAGGGACAGGGCGCTAAAAAAGAGAAAAAGAATATCCCTGCGGGAATAATACATATATATTCTACTTTTAATAATACGATAGTCACTATCACCGACAATGAAGGCAATGTGGTAACTTGTTCAAGCGCGGGTGCGCAGGGTTTTAAGGGTTCCAGAAAGAGCACTCCCTTTGCAGCTCAGCTCGCGGCCCAGGATGCTCTAAAAAAAGCAATGGAAAATGGGATGAGGACTGCCGAGGTAAGGGTGAAAGGACCTGGAGTTGGAAGGGAAGCAGCTTTAAGGGCTCTTCAGGTAGATGGCTTTACGGTTAGTATGATTAGAGATGTAACACCTATTCCACACAATGGATGTCGGCCGCCCAAAAGGCGTCGTGTCTAAACAAATAGTTATCCGTTATTGGTTAATTGTTATTAGACCCGACATGATCCAGCTTATGGATAATAACTGATAACTAATAACCGATAACCAACAACCAATAACCAATACTTGATAAATCAAGGAGGAGGACCTGACTTGGCCAGATATACCGGTTCGTCATGCAGATTATGCCGGCGTGAAAATTTAAAATTATTCTTGAAAGGCGATCGATGCTATGGTGATAAATGTGCCTTCGAAAGAAGGCCCTATGCTCCCGGACAGCATGGTCAGCGGCGTGGCGGAAAATTCTCGGACTATCGCTTGCAGTTACGAGAGAAACAGAAAGTAAAACGAATTTATGGCGTTTTGGAAGGACAATTCAGAAGATACTACTATAATGCCGAAAAACAAAAAGGTATTACGGGAATTAATCTTCTGACATTATTGGAATGCAGGCTGGAGAACATCGTGTACAGAATGGGTTTTGCCTCTTCCAGAAATCAGGCGAGACAACTTGTTCGCCATAACCATTTTCTAGTGAATAATAAAAAGGTAAATATTCCTTCTTTTCAAGTTAAAGTCGGTGATATTATCGAAGTACATGAGGGCAGCCGCAATGTGCAAACTATACTTGACGCTATGGATACTGTTGTAAGAAGGGGTGTCCCAAATTGGATAGAGGTTGAAAAGGAGAAATTCCTGGGAACCCTGAAAGCCGTTCCCAACAGGGAAGACTTGACTATGCCTATTCAGGAACAGCTCATAGTTGAACTGTATTCAAAATAGGGTATAAAAAACATATAAATCATAGTGGAGGTACTTTTTTGGGAGATCTTAAAGTAAGAAACTGGCGGGAATTGATTAAACCGAAAAGTATCGTTATGTCTGAAGATGACCATTCTGAATCATACGGGAAATTCGTGGCCGAACCGCTTGAAAGGGGCTTCGGTATTACAATAGGCAATGCGATGCGGAGGATTTTATTATCCTCACTTCAGGGCGCTGCCATAGTATCAGTAAAGTTTGATAATGTCGTTCATGAATTTTCCACTATCCAAGGTGTAATGGAGGACGTAACAGATATCATCCTTAACCTAAAGGAAGTAAGGCTAAAGCTCATAGATGTTGATGAGACGGTGATACGATTAAACAAGAAAGATGAGGGCGTTGTTACTGCCGGCGATATGGAGGAAACTGATTCGGTAAAAGTGCTAAACAAGGAACAGCATATAGCAACGCTGAACAGTAAAGGTGAATTGAATATTGAGATGATCGTTAAGATGGGCAAGGGGTATGTCCCTGCTGAAAAGGATAACACGAAAAATTCCCCTATCGGCGTGATCCCCCTGGATGCCGTGTATTCTCCGATTAAGAAAGTCAATTATGTGGTAACAAACGCCAGGGTGGGTCAGATTACGGATTATGATAAGCTGACTATGGAGATTTGGACCGACGGCAGCATTTCCCCTGAAGACGCCCTGGCTTTCGCGGCGAAGATCCTTAAAGAACAGATGGCTCCTTTTATTAATTTTGAAGAGGAACCTGAGCCTCAAGAAAAAGCAAAAGAGGAAGAAGGTGAAAATTTTAATGAAAATCTTTTCAGGCCGGTTTCCGAGCTTGAACTGTCGGTCAGATCCGCAAACTGTTTAAAAAACGCCGAAATCACACTCATTGGAGAACTCGTTCAAAAGACTGAAGCAGAGATGTTGAAGACCAAGAATTTTGGAAGAAAATCACTTAATGAGATTAAGACCATACTTTCGGAGATGGGACTTTCGCTTGGAATGAAACTGACGGATTTTCCTCCTAAAGAATCAGACGATGAAAACCACGAAGAAGATAATGAAGAGGATTAATATTAGATGAGGCATCAAAAAACAGGAAAAAAATTGGGTCGGGATTCAAGTCACCGAAGGGCTATGCTCAGAAACATGGCCACATCATTGTTTAAACATGAGCAGCTGGAAACTACAGAGGCCAAAGCCAAGGAACTGAGGCCTGTTGTTGAAAAAATGATCGGTCTGGCTAAAAGAGGCGATCTTCATGCTAGACGGCAGGCGCTTTCATTTCTGAAAGATAAAAGCACAACACATGAACTCTTTGAAGAATTAAAAGACAGATATATCAACAGACAGGGCGGCTATGTCAGGATAGTGAAAAAGGGATTCAGGAAGGGTGACGGCGCCCCAGTTTCAATTGTCCAGCTATTAACCGGTGAGGGGGAAAAGAAAAAGAAGAAGAAAAAGGAGAAGCCCGCCGCCCCTAAGAAAAGCGGTAATGAAGCGGAAAAGTAAAAGTGTCCTTTATAAATCGAAATTCATGAGGCCTCCTTGCCGGATTACTGGTAAGGGGGTTTTTTTATCTGATTTAAAAATGTCCTGAGGGAGCGTTCCGCCTGCCAATGCAATTGCAGACGGCCGCGTCCGGGAGTTTAGTCTATCTTGGAGGGACACGTTTCATCGTGTCCGCAATTTCCGGCCACGACAGAGCGTGGCCCTCCATCTGACGTTTTAAAAGAGTAAGGAATGATAGTCATTTTCATATTTGACCTCGCAAGGAGCATGTTGTGCTAGTATTAATTCGAACTTTGAACCTTGAACCTTGAACTTTGAACTTTAATATGGAGCATCTGATTGGCAATATTAATAAAAGGTGGAAAGATCCTTGATCCTGCAAAAGGCACTGTGGAAGAGAACAACATAATAATAGATGACGGCGTTATAGAAAGAATCCTGCCTCCAGGAGATTTCGGCAATGATTATGGGGAGTTGGAGCATGTTGACGCGTACGGCAAGATAATTATACCAGGCCTTATTGATATGCATACCCACCTTAGGGAACCAGGTTATGAATATAAGGAAACCATTGCAACTGGAGCGAACGCTGGAATGGCCGGAGGCTTCACCTCCCTTGCCTGTATGCCTAATACAAATCCTGTAAATGACAATTCCGCGGTGACGAAATATATCCTGGATCAGGCCGGAAAACTCAATAATATAAAGATCTATCCTATAGCCGCGATAACCCGGGGACAAAAGGGTAAAAGACTTACGGATTTTTCTGATCTATCAAGGGCGGGATCCGTCGGTGTATCAGATGACGGCTTTCACGTTGAGGACGAAGATATAATGCTTCAGGCCATCAAGCTTGCCGCCAGAAACAATTTGGCTATTATTTCACACTGCGAAACCACCGCCCTTTCAAAGGGCGGTGTGATGTTAAAAGGTTATGTCTCTGATAAAATGGGATTGAAAGGAATACCTCCTGAGAGCGAAGAGACCGCGGTTAAAAGGGACCTGGCACTGGCCAAACTCGCTCATTGCCCCGTGCATATCGCACACGTCAGCACAAAAGGATCGGTTGAAGCCATTAGGAGGGCGAAGGATGAAGGTGTATTGGTCACGGCGGAGACGGCGCCTCATTATTTCAGCCTGGATCACACCGCTGTAGAGGTCTACAATACCAACGCGAAAATGAATCCTCCTCTCGCGATGGCCGAAGACGTGGAGGCTGTTAAGAAAGGCCTCAGGGAGGGCGTCCTGGACGTAATAGCCACGGATCATGCGCCCCACAGCATCGGCGAAAAAGACCAGGATTTTAATAAGGCTCCCTTCGGGATAATCGGTCTTGAAACGGCTTTGCCCCTTTCACTCGCCCTGGTAGAGCAGGGTGTGTTGACCTTGCCGGGCGTTATCGGGAAAATGACCTGTTCTCCGGCGCGTATTTTAGGTATTGAGGGAGGAACTATCGAGATAGGGAGACCGGCGGACCTCGCGATTATAGATTTGGAATGCGAATATGAATTGCAGGCAGAAGACCTGAGATCAAAGAGCCGAAATTCTCCTTTCATTGGCAGAAGGATGAAAGGCAGGAATACAGTTACAATTGCCGGCGGCAGGATTGTTTGGAAAAGAGATGAACAGCATATTAGTAGTAGATGATGACCAGAGTATGAGAGAGTTCCTTGAGATCCTTCTCACGCGGGAAGGATACAGGGTCAGCCTCGCGGCCGGCGGTGAAGAAGCTTGCCGGATTCTGGAAAGGGAAGTGTTTGATCTGGTTATCTCAGATATCAGGATGAAGGAAGTTGACGGCATCGAGGTATTAAAAAAAACCAAACAGAACAGTCCTGAAACCATGGTGGTAATGATTTCGGCTTTTGCCACCGCCGAGACTGCGGTAGAGGCTATGAGGGAAGGCGCCTTTGATTATGTGCCCAAACCCTTTAAGGTGAGGGAATTTAAGAATGTTATTAAGGAGACTCTTAAGTCTAAAAAGCATCTACCCAAGAGAGAAGAAGAGCTGGGACAGAATAAGTTCCACTTCGGATGCCTGATTGGTGAAAGCGCCAGGATGAAAAAAATTTATGACCTTGTTGAACGGGTGGCGGGGACAAGGTCGAATATCCTGATTTCAGGTGAAAGCGGGACAGGCAAGGAACTGATTGCAAAGGCCATTCATCAGGAGAGTCCCAGAAGCGGCAGGACGTTTGTTGTTATCAACTGCGCCGGGATACCCGAGAATCTTATAGAGAGTGAACTGTTCGGTTATAGAAAGGGCGCTTTTACCGGGGCTTCCACTGATAAAAGCGGTCTCTTTGAGGCCGCTGACGGAGGCACAATCTTTCTGGACGAGGTTGGAGAACTTTCACAGGCTATTCAGGTAAAGCTCCTGAGAGTAATCCAGGAACGCACATTCACAGCCGTAGGCGGCACTGAGGAGAAAAAGGTCGATGTCAGGATCATATCCGCGACTAATAAAAATCTGGAAAAAGAGGTTATTGAAGGAAGATTCAGGGAAGATCTCTATTTCCGCCTTAATGTAATACAGATAGCCCTGCCTCCTCTCAGAGAAAGGGAAGGGGATCTTCCGCTCCTGAGTCAGTATTTTTTAGAAAAATATTCTCGTGAACTGGGCAAGGATGTAAGGAAGATATCAGCCTATGCCATGGATATCTTAGGCCGGTACACCTTCCCCGGAAATGTCAGGGAGCTTGAAAATATTATTGAGCGGAGTATCGCCCTGGAAACCTCCAATATCGTACTGCCGGAAAGCCTTACCCTGTCGCATTTCCAGAAAGAACAGGCAAAAAAGCAAACGGCCGGTACAAAAACAGACATCACCCCAGAGGGTATTGATCTGATTGAGATTATGAATAATATTGAAAAGGATTATATCCTGAAGGCGCTGGAGATATCCGGAGGATCAAAAAAAAGAGCCGCGAAGCTTTTAGGAATCAGCCTACGGTCATTAAGGTATCGACTCGAAAAAAAAGAAGATTAGTTGATTGATGAGAAGGATTCAAGGAGTCCAGGATTCAAGGGTTCGAGTGAAATGCCTAAAAACTTACAACGAACCGCAGAATATCGAATAAAGAATATTGAATTTCGAAGGGTTTTTCATGCAGACGCAATGAGATATTCCAGTTTCAACTGTTTTAATTTTGATCGTATAATATCGAAGTGCTGAACATCTTCCGTGAAAAGAACAGCCCCTATAGATTGGGCGGTTAA
>JAFGDF010000045.1 GCA_016932235.1 Deltaproteobacteria bacterium
ATGGAGAAGGAACTCCGATTTGCGATTCGTGAAGGTGGCCGAACGGTTGGAGCAGGTGTTATCAGTGAGATCATCGAATAGAAAAAAAGATCATTACGGATATGGCTGCAGAAGCGGTAAATGTAGTTTAAATAGAAAACAAACGGGGATTCTATACAGATGCGTGATATAATTACTCTGTCCTGTGAGCAATGCAAAAACAGGAATTATTCAACTACCAAAAATAAGAAGAAGACTCCTGATAAGTTGGCATTTAAAAAGTATTGTCCATTTTGCAGGGTTCATACTTTACACAAGGAAACCAAGTAGATTGTTTGGAATGCAGGCCAGTAGCTCTAACGGCTAGAGCACCGGACTCCAAATCCGGGTGTTGTGGGTTCGAATCCCTCCTGGCCTGCCATTGCATATTTAATCGAGGTTTATTGAATAAGGATCTGTAACCGTAAATTAGGCTTCACATTGAAAAATGAAAATGGCTAATCAAAAAAAGAAAAAAAGGGGGATTCGAAAACCGAATAAATCGGAATCGGGTCCCGTTGACGTCAAACAAAGTGCTATAAGCCCTGATAGAAGCGTTCAGGAGTCAAGACAAAAGGTGCATCCTGTAAGCTCCAAAAAAGGTTCTGAAGAGGGTCAGGGAATTAAGGGGTTGTCAAGATATATTAAGATAACGACCCAATTTTTACGCGAGGCCAAATTTGAATTAAAGAAGGTGAAATGGCCCACTCGAAAGGAATTAATAGCCTCGGCTACTATGGTGATAGTTCTGTCCCTGGCAGTTGCTCTGTTCCTGGGATTGGTTGATTTTGCTCTAATCAAGATTATTAAAATGATTGTCGGATAAAATAAATAATAGCAGTTACTCATGACAGACAAAACAGAAAAAAATAACATCGCACTGAAATGGTATATCGTCCATACTTATTCAGGATTCGAGCACAAAGTAAAAGCCAATCTCGAGGAGAGAATCAGGACATTGGGGCAAGAGGATTTTTTCGGCAGAATTCTTGTGCCCACGGAGCAGGTCGTGGAATTGAAAAAAGGCCAGAAAAAGACAACATCAAGAAAGTTCTATCCCGGATATATTATGGTTCAGATGCTTTTGAATAAGGAGACATGGCATACGGTCAGGAATACCGCTAAGGTTACGGGTTTTATTGGTGGCGGAAGCAATCCGTCGCCCGTTCCGGATGAAGATGCCGAAAAGATCATCAGACAGATGGAAGAAGGTATAAACAGACCAAAACCACGATATACTTTCGAAGAGGGAGACGAAGTGAGGGTTGTTGACGGCCCCTTCAGCAATTTCCAGGGAACGGTAGAGGAAGTGAAGCCGGATAAAGAGAAACTCAGGGTGCTTATTGCGATTTTCGGGCGCGCTACTCCTGTTGAATTAGATTTTATACAGGTTAACAAGATATAAAGAGGTAATAAATGGCAAAGAAGGTCATCGGCAATATAAAACTTCAGGTCAAAGGGGGACAGGCAAATCCATCCCCTCCTATCGGTCCGGCTCTTGGGCAGCACGGTGTTAATATCGCGGAGTTTTGCAAGGCATTTAACGCGAGGACACAGGATCAGCAGGGTGTTGTCATTCCTGTGATAATCACTGTCTATGCCGATCGTACATTTTCATTCATAACGAAGACACCTCCAGCTTCTGTTTTGCTTAAACAGGCCGCAAAAATCGCTAAAGGCTCCGGAGAGCCGAATCGCGAAAAAGTGGGGGAGATCACCAAAAAACAGGTGGAAGAGATTGCGAAGACGAAATTTGAAGATCTGAACGCTTTTAATATGGAAAGCGCGATAAAGATCATTGAAGGCACCGCAAGAAGCATGGGAATTAAGGTAAATTAATCAAACCCAGGAGACTATCGAATCTTATCCGACAGTCTCCTGATAAGATTTGGATTTTCATTTATTTTCGGCGATATTTATATCAGCTCTTATTCATTGCAGCCGGGGAATGATAAAATATAACGTTTTGAAATAAAATCTTTTTTAAAATCTTTAAAGCAGTCTGATGTCCAAAGTCCGACAGACTGCTAGAGAGAGATAGTGAAATGGCAAAAAAAGGGAAAAAATATAGAGACATAATCGCAAAGATTGACAATCTGAAAAAATATAATTTTCAGGAAGCTGTACAACTGGCTCTGGAATGTGCATTTGCTAAATTCGATGAAACATTGGATATCGCGGTTCGGCTGGGTGTTGATCCGAGACATGCTGATCAGATGGTAAGAGGGACTGTCGCTCTTCCCCATGGCATAGGCAAGGAAGTCCGAGTGCTTGTATTTGCCAAGGGAGAGAAAGAGAAGGAGGCAATGGATGCGGGCGCGGACCGCGCTGGCTCGGATGATCTCATCGAGGAGATCCAAAAAGGATGGATGGAATTCGATAAGACTATCGCCACACCTGATATGATGGGGTCGGTGAGCAAACTTGGTCGTATATTGGGCCCAAGAGGAATGATGCCCAACGCAAAATTGGGGACCGTGACATTCGATGTGGGCAAGGCAGTTAAGGAGATCAAAGCCGGAAAGATCGAGTTTCGAGTTGAAAAGGCCGGGATTGTCCAAGCTCCAATGGGTAAAGTATCGTTCGGTCTGGAAAAGCTCATAGATAACATAGGCACTTTTATGGATACTATCCTGCGACTTAAACCCCCTGCGAGTAAAGGAACCTATCTGAAAAGTATCGCCATTTCCACTACAATGGGTCCTGGTATAAAGATTGATCCATCATATGTAAGAGATTTAGTCATTAAACAAATTTAATATATTCCGAGTTCGATTTGTCGTTTAAGTGAACAATCATTCAAAAAATGTTCTATAAAAGAATGGATTTGAACTTTATCTTGGAGTGTGGATGTCTCATTAAACAGGGTTTTGATCTCATTTCGAGATCTAACTATAGCCAAAGACAGTAGGTGTACAGGTTGAGGAAGAGGAAAAACTCTTCAGATCGCCTGGCTTAAGTCGTTTTGAGCCTACCGAGACTATATAGCAATGATCCGATTACGGAAAATACCCCTCTGTCTTTGATCGATTAAATCATTCTGTAGCAAGAGGAGGTGATTATTTGGAAAAGAGCAAGAAAGAACAATTTGTAACTGAGATGAACAGGCTTTTAAAGGATGCACAAGCTACTTTTGTTGTTGATTATCAGGGCCTTAATGTTGAGAAAATGAATAAGCTGAGGGGAGAATTGAGGAAAATCGGCGCGGAGTTTCATGTCGTTAAAAACAGACTTGTGAAGTTGGCATGCAAGGATACTGATACCGAAGCAATAAAAGATAAATTTGCCGGTACATGTGCGATGGTTATTACCGACGATGATATTATCGCTCCGGCCAAGGTTCTGGTAGAACTCAGTAAGGAATTTGAAAAACTTGATATTAAAGTCGGTCAGATTTCAGGAAAAGCAATGGACGCACAGGCGGTTAAAAAACTTGCCGGGCTACCCGGCCGCGACCAATTGCTTGCTCAAGCGCTTTCAACCATGCAGGCTGTTACAACATCCTTCGTACGGGTGTTGAACGGGATTATCCTTAATCTTCTTTATGCATTGAAGGCAATCGAAGCGGAAAAGGGGAATGGGTAAGGCGAAAAAATAAAACAGAGATCAAAAAAGACATCATACGGAGGTTAGAATAGAAAATATGGCGAGTAATATAACCAAAGAAGAAGTAATCGAATTTATCTCAGGAATGACTGTACTGGAGCTTTCTGAGTTTATTAAAGAATTAGAAGAAAAATTCGGTGTCAGCGCCGCGGCACCGGTTGCAATGGCCGCAGCACCAGCGGTGATGGATAAGGAAGCCGAGGAAGAGAAAACCGAGTTCGACGTAATACTCACAGAAGTGGGTGACCAGAAGATCCAGGTTATAAAAACCGTAAGAGCTATAACTGGACTTGGCCTTAAGGAAGCAAAGGCCCTGGTTGATGGTGTGCCCGGCGCCGTTAAAGAGGGCGTTCCAAAAGACGAGGCTGACGGCATCAAGACTCAGCTAGAAGAGGTTGGTGCAAAGGTGGAGATTAAATAGCAACACAAAATTCAAGTTCCGTTCTCGGGGAATTATGCCCCGGGACGGATTGAGAAAAACGAATTCAGCAATTGCTGATTTGTCAATCGCCCTAATGTACTATTTATTGAATAATATAAAAATATTTAATGCCTTATGCGTACATGGATGTATGTACAGTAAAAATGTTGAGGGTATAAGGAGATCTGATGAAAAAAACAGATGGTACGGCACGACGTATTAGAAGAAATTTTGGCAAAATCGGTAATACTATCGATATCCCAAATCTGATCGAAGTGCAAAAGCAATCTTATGACCGTCTTCTTCAGAAGGAAGTTGCTCCTGAGGATAGAGAGGATCTTGGTCTTCAGAGTCCTTTTAGAAGTGTCTTCCCCATACAGGATTTTAGCGGAACTTCATCTCTGGAATTTGTGAAATATACCTTTGAAAATCCGAAATATGATGAAAGTGAATGCTTAAGCAAAGGCATGACATTTGAGGCTCCTCTCAAACTGACCGCTCGTTTGCTCGTATTTGATACCGATATCGATAATGGGACGAAAAGTATCAGGGACATAAAGGAACAGGAGGTTTATTTCGGGACTTTACCTATGATGACTGAGCGGGGGACATTTATAATAAATGGCACAGAGCGAGTCATCGTTAGCCAGTTACACCGTTCTCCTGGAGTGTTCTTTGACCATGATAAAGGAAAAACCCATTCAAGCGGAAAGCTGCTGTACTCAGCCCGTATCATACCTCTGAGGGGATCTTGGCTTGACTTTGAGTTTGATCCCAAGGACCTATTGCATGTTCGTATCGACAGGAGGAGAAAATTTCCGGCCACCACTTTTTTAAAGGCGTTGGGCTACTCAGGAAAGGAACTCTTGTCTGAATTCTACAATACAGAAAAATTTATACTGGATAAAGATGGCGGCTTAAGGGAGGCGAACCTGGAGAATCTCTTTCGCCAAAAATTAACCAAAGATGTAATCTCCCCTAAAACTAAGAAAAAAATCGCCAAGGAAGGGGAAAGATACACAAAAAGGCTTCATAAAAACATAGAAGACGCTGGAATAAAATATATCCCGGTCTCATTAAAGGATATAGAAGGAAGAATAATCGCAGATGATATTATAGAAAAATCCACGGGTGAAGTATTCGTTACAGGGAATCAGCCTATCACAGCCGAAATTCTGGATCTTATCCTGGAAAAAAATATCTCCGAGATCAAGTGCCTTGTCCTGGATGGACCGGGTGTAAGCCCTACTATCAGGGACACAATGCTTCTAGATAAGATAGAAAACAGTGAAGAGGCCAAGCTGGAGATATACAGAAAGATGAGGCCGAGCAGCCCTCCGACACAGGAGGTGGCGAACAAATTTTTTGAGAGCCTTTTCTTTAATTTTTCCACTTTTGATCTTTCATCCGTCGGGAGGCTCAAACTGAACTACCGGCTCAATCTGGATGTCCCGCTTGACCAAAGGACCCTCAGAAAAGAGGACATTGTCGCAACTGTCAAGGAGCTTTTAAGGTTAAAAAATTCCGAGGCATCGGTGGACGACATTGACAACCTCGGTAACAGGCGGGTCAGAGCAGTGGGAGAACTTCTTGAGAATCAATATCGCATCGGTCTCGTAAGGATGGAGAGGGCCATTAAAGAGCGCATGACTCTGCAGGAAGTGGAGACATTAATGCCGCATGATCTGATCAATTCAAAACCTGTTTCCGCTATCGTGAAAGAGTTCTTCGGCACCAGCCAGCTCTCACAATTCATGGATCAGACAAATCCATTATCTGAAGTCACCCACAAACGACGTCTCAGCGCGCTGGGGCCAGGCGGCTTAACTAGGGAAAGGGCAGGGTTTGAAGTTCGGGATGTTCATCCCACTCATTATGGACGAATATGTCCAATAGAAACCCCTGAAGGCCCCAATATCGGGCTTATAGTATCCTTAAGCACTTTTGCCCGGGTGAATGAATTCGGCTTTGTGGAAACGCCTTACCGTCATGTTGAAGGAGGCAAGGTAACAAGCAAGATCGACTACCTTTCAGCCCTTGACGAAAAGGATTATCCCATAGCCCAGGCAAATGCCCCTCTTGACAGTAAAGGCGCATTTATTAACGAAGAAGCGGCGGTTAGGATTGAAGGGGAAGCCAGTAGATCACCTGTTAAAGAGATTAAGTATATGGATGTTTCCCCTGACCAGCTTGTCAGCGTTTCAGCCTCATTGATCCCTTTTCTGGAACATGATGACGCGAATAGGGCCTTGATGGGATCAAATATGCAACGTCAGGCGGTTCCACTTCTCAAGGCAAAGGCTCCACTTATCGGGACAGGAATCGAAGGAGTTGTCGCCAGGGACTCGGGGGTGTCGGTTATTGCAAAATTTGACGGAATCGTGGAGGATTCGGATGCTTCACGCATTGTGATCAGATCAGTGAGTGAAAATGGCGAAGATGAAGATGAGGTCGAGATACATAAATTAATAAAGTATCAAAGATCAAATCAAAATACCTGTTATAACCAGAGATCCATTGTGAAAAAAGGTGACTTTGTCCGGAGAGGTGAAGTTATAGCAGACGGCCCTGCCACAGAGATGGGGGAACTGGCTCTGGGGCAGAATGTAATGGTCGCTTTTATGCCATGGGGAGGATATAATTTTGAAGATTCGATAATCATCAGTGAAAGAGTGGTGAAAGAAGATATCTATACTTCGATACACATTGAAGAATTTGAGGTGGTTTCCAGAGATACCAAACTGGGAAAAGAGGAGATTACAAGGGATATACCTAATGTTGGTGAAGAGGCCTTAAGATATCTTGATGAAAGCGGCATAATTAAAGTAGGAGCTGAGATAAGCGTTGGTGATATTCTTGTTGGGAAGATAACTCCCAAAGGGGAAACCCAGCTTTCCCCTGAAGAGAAGCTGCTCCGGGCAATTTTCGGGGACAAAGCGGGGGATGTTAAGGACACATCTCTGAGAGTGCCTCCTGGTGTGGAGGGGACAGTCATAGACGCGAAAGTCTTTTCAAGGCGCGGCGTGGAAAAAGACAGGCGGAGCTTAACCATACAGGATGCTGAATACGTAAGACTGGAAAAAGACAAATCAGATGAAATAGAGATCGTAAAACGAAGCACCAGAAGAAGGTTGAAGGATCTGATTGCAGGCAAAAAGGTTAAAACTGATATCCGTGACAGGATTTCCGGAAAGGTTCTTATTAAATCACGCAAGACGATTACATCGGATGATATTGATCAGGTTCCCATAGAGGACTGGGCCGGGTCTGATATCAATGCACCCATGGATCTTATCGATAGGATGGAATCTATTGTTAATAAGTACATTGAGAGAACCAACAAAATTGAATCTCAGTTTAATGACAAGGTTGAGAAACTGAATCTCGGGGATGAACTGGCGCCGGGCGTGATAAAGATGGTAAAGGTGTATGTCGCTGTAAAGAGGAAGCTGTCAGTGGGAGACAAAATGGCCGGGCGACATGGAAATAAGGGAGTCCTTTCAAGAATTCTGCCGGTAGAGGATATGCCCTATTTTGCAGATGGAACACCGGTTGATATCATTCTAAACCCTTTAGGTGTACCATCGAGAATGAATGTGGGGCAGGTCCTGGAAGCTCATCTGGGATGGGCCTCCAAAGAACTTGGAAAGCAGGTGGCCGACCTGGTCAATGCTTCTGCTGATTTTGAGGCAATAAGAAAGAAGATCAGGAATGCAATTACAGCCAAGGAATACAACCAGTATTTCAAGGATCTTGACGATAGAGATCTTTTTGAAAGGGCGAAAATGCTTAAAGATGGGATTCATATGGCATCTCCTGTTTTTGACGGGGCTGAAGAAGCGGAAATTCGAAAATGCCTTGAAAAAGCGGGATTACCCATAACCGGGCAAAGTATTCTTTATGACGGAAGAACCGGCGAACCGTTTCATCAGGCTGTAACAGTGGGCGTAATGTACATGCTGAAACTACATCATCTTGTTGATGATAAAATACATGCGCGCTCAATTGGTCCATACTCCCTTGTTACCCAGCAACCTCTGGGAGGCAAGGCGCAATTTGGGGGTCAGAGGCTCGGTGAAATGGAAGTGTGGGCTATGGAGGCCTATGGAGCTGCCTATTCATTACAGGAATTCCTCACGGTCAAGTCCGATGACGTCGCAGGCAGGACCCGTATGTACGAAAGAATCGTTAAAGGGAACAATATCCTTGAAGCCGGGCTCCCTGAATCTTTCCAGGTGTTGATAAAGGAATTGCTGAGCCTTGGGCTTGAGTTTGAGCTTCTTGAGGAGACAAAATCTTAAACAAGGAGAAGACATTGGAAGAGCTATATAACTTCTTTACGAAACCAAAAGATCCATCAAGTTATAATTCCGTCAGGATATCATTGTCATCCCCTGAAAATATCAGGGAGAGGTCTTACGGTGAAGTAAAAAAACCGGAGACGATTAATTACAGGACATTCAAGCCGGAAAGAGAAGGCCTTTTTTGTTCAAAGATATTCGGACCGATTAAGGATTATGAATGCAACTGCGGCAAATATAAAAGGATGAAACATCGCGGTATAGTGTGCGAAAAATGCGGTGTTGAAGTCATTCAATCCAAGGTTCGCAGGGAAAGAATGGGGCATATTGAATTGGCTGCCCCTGTAGCCCATATATGGTTCCTTAAATGTCTTCCGTCAAAAATTGGCAACCTTCTTGATCTGACATTAAAGGACCTGGAGAAGGTTCTGTATTTCGAAAATTTCATAGTTATTGATCCCTTGGACACCCCGCTGGTAAAGGGGTCGCTTTTAAATGATGAACAACTTGCGAGGGCAAGGGAAGATTATGGTGACAGGTTTCGTTTTGGGGTTGGGGCGGAAGCCATTCAGGCCATGCTCCGTGATCTTGATCTGGAAGAGCTTTCATCAGCTTTAAGGAATGAAATGCTCCACACCAAATCAGACGCTAAGAGGAAGAAGCTGGCTAAACGATTAAAGGTTATCGATGCCTTCCGGGAATCAAAAAACAAACCGGAATGGACCATTATGGATGTTATTCCCGTTTTACCGCCCGATCTCAGACCTCTCGTGCCGCTTGATGGTGGGAGGTTCGCGACTTCGGATCTGAATGACCTCTACAGAAGAGTTATCAACCGTAATAACAGATTGAAAAGGTTGCTGGAGCTTAACGCACCCGACATCATCGTCAGGAATGAAAAACGCATGCTCCAGGAAGCGGTGGATGTTCTTTTTGATAACGGAAGGAGAGGGAAGGCAGTTACCGGCGCCAACAAAAGACCCTTTAAATCCCTCAGTGATATGCTAAAAGGAAAACAGGGGAGGTTCAGACAGAACCTGTTGGGAAAGAGGGTTGATTATTCAGGGAGATCCGTAATTGTTGTCGGGCCGGATCTTAGGTTGCATCAATGCGGGCTCCCCAAAAAAATGGCATTGGAGCTCTTTAAACCCTTTATCTACAATAAACTGGATGAAAAAGGCCTCGCAACAACAATTAAATCCGCAAAAAAAATGGTGGAGAGGGAAACATCCGAAGTATGGGATGCGCTTGATGAAGTGGTGAGGGAGTACTGTATTCTGCTGAACAGGGCTCCTACATTGCATCGCCTGGGAATACAGGCATTTGAGCCTATTTTGATTGAAGGCAAAGCAATACAGCTTCACCCTCTTGTTTGCACGGCCTTTAACGCAGACTTTGACGGCGATCAGATGGCCGTGCATGTACCACTTTCTATTGAGGCGCAGATAGAGTCTCGAGTTTTGATGATGTCAACGAATAATATATTGTCTCCGGCAAATGGTGAGCCGATTATCGTTCCGAGCCAGGATATAGTGCTGGGGATATATTATATGACAAGGGATAGACTTTTCCAAAAAGGTGAAGGGATGATTTTTTCCAATCCAGAGGAAGTCAGGATGGCTTATGATGCCGGCGAACTGGATTTGCATGCTAAAATCAGGGTACGCATAAATGGCAAGATAGAGAACACAACCGCCGGGCGGATTATTTTGTTCGAGATTTTACCTGAAAATCTGCCGTTTTCGTTGATAAACAAGGTAATGAATAAAAAGGAGCTTCGTGCCCTTATAAATGAGTGTTATCGAAGGGAAGGTATTAAGGCAACGGTTATTCTATCCGACAGATTAAAGGATTTGGGATATAAATACGCCACAAGGTCGGGAATATCCATATCGATCGAGGACATGAGGATCCCGACGCGTAAAAGTGAAATCATTGAAAAGGCGGAAAAAGAGATTAAAAGGATTGACAACCAGTATAAAAGCGGACTCATTACCGATGGAGAGAAATACAACAAAGCCATTGATATATGGGCCCAGTCAACCGAAAAGATTTCATCTGAAATGATGAATGAGATGGGAGTCGAAGAGTTAGAAGGCCCTGACGGCAAAACGATAAAGACCGACAGCTTCAATTCAATATATATGATGTCCGATTCCGGTTCCAGGGGGAGCAAGGATCAGATGAGGCAATTGGCAGGAATGCGCGGCCTCATGGCAAAACCATCTGGAGAAATTATCCCAACTCCGATCACTTCAAATTTTAGAGAAGGTCTAACTGTCCTGCAGTATTTCATCTCTACTCATGGAGCCCGTAAGGGTCTCGCAGATACGGCTTTAAAGACAGCTAATTCAGGGTATCTGACCAGGAGGCTGGTTGATGTTTCTCAGGACGCCGTTATAACAGAGGGAGATTGCGGTTCCGTCGATGGTATATGGGTCAGTTCACTGATTGAAGGTGGTGAAATTATTCAGAGAGTTGGTGAAAGGATATTGGGACGCGTGGTTTTACAGGATGTTTATGATCCGATCACTGGAGAGCTTCTCGTAAAAGCGAATGAGATGATAGATGAAGCCAAAGTCAGAGTTATTGAGAACGCTGGGCTTGAAAAAGTGCTGATCCGTTCTGTTCTGACTTGCCAAACAAAACATGGAATATGCAAAAAATGCTATGGCAGGGATTTAGCTCATGGCCATGAAGTGAACATAGGGGAGGCCATCGGCATTATTGCGGCACAATCCATCGGGGAACCAGGAACTCAGTTAACAATGAGGACCTTTCATATCGGCGGTACGGCAAGCAAAAGGGTTGAACAAACCACGATACTTGCTCGCAATGAAGGTGAAGTAAGCTTTCAGAACCTCAAGACCGTAAAAAATGATGAGGGAAATTATATTGTCATGAATAGAAACGGGGAAATTTCCGTTCTCGGCAAGGGTGGTAGAGAGGTCGAACGCTATCCCATTATTTATGGCGCTATCCTCAAGGTAAGGGATGGGCAGTCGATAAAGGCAGATCAGGTTATCGCGGAATGGGATCCTTTTACTATTCCGATACTTACAGAGGTACCCGGCACAGTAAAATTTGGTGATATTATCGACGGCCTCACAATGCAGGAAAAGCGTGACAAAGTGACCGGTAAAATAAGCAGGGTCATAGTGGAAGCGCGTAAGGTTGAGACCAGACCTAGGATCTCGATAAAGGGGAGTGATCAAAAAACGGCAAGTCTTCCAGGATCAGACAAGGCAAAAGCCAGGTATCACCTCCCGATAGGTGCGATCATTATGGTCAATGAGGGTGACAAAGTCGGCGCTGGAACTGTCCTGGCAAAAATTCCCAGAGAGACAACGAAGACAAAGGATATTACAGGAGGTCTGCCCAGGGTCGCTGAACTTTTTGAAGTGAGAAAACCAAAAGAGACCGCTATCCTCAGTGAGATAGACGGGACGGTTTCTTATGGTCAGTACAGTAAGGGCAGAAGAAGGGTCACCATAACTCCTGATGTAGGTGATCCTGTTGATTATTTCATCACAAAGGGCAAACATGTTAGTGTCCTGGAGGGGGATTATATCCGGGCCGGAGAGCCTTTGATGGATGGATCTGCAAATCCCCATGACATATTAAAAATCCGGGGATTAAAAGAACTCGCAAAATATCTTGTTAACGAGGTTCAGGAAGTCTACAGATTGCAGGGTGTTTCCATTAATGATAAACACATCGAGGTTATTGTTAGGCAGATGCTGAGGCAGGTGACTGTCCGGGACGTCGGTAATACAAATTTTCTGCTGGGGGAACAGGTAGAAAGATGGCGTTTTGAGGAGGAAAATATGGCGGTTATCGAAAAAGGCGGGCAGCCCGCAACTGCCGAACCTCTTCTGCTGGGGATTACCAAAGCTTCCCTGAGTACCGAGAGTTTCATATCAGCCGCTTCCTTTCAGGAGACGACCAAGGTTCTTTCTGATGCCAGCGTCGCGGGCAAGGTTGATTACCTTAAAGGGTTGAAAGAAAATGTTATTATGGGTCGTCTTGTACCCGCCGGCACGGGGATCAATGAATACAGGGAACTGGAGATAAGGACGATCAATTAATATCTATTAATATTTTAATAATTATCTTGACAATTCAATCATTAACAAATAAAAAGAGGAATTTTTGATTTCATGATTATTTCCCTGAATCAGCAAAGAAATACGGGGATTTTATCACGGTTATTAAGGGGAATTTATATATGCCTACAATTAATCAGTTGATTAGAAAGGGACGAAAAAAAGCCAGGAAAAAGGTTAAAACACCGGCTCTTCAGGGATGTCCTCAGAAGCGAGGGGTGTGCGTAAGAGTCTACACATCCACTCCAAAAAAACCAAATTCGGCCTTGAGAAAGGTAGCCAGGGTTAGGTTAACAAACGGTATTGAGGTTACTTCCTATATCCCGGGTGTAGGTCATAATCTCCAAGAGCACTCAGTGGTTCTTATTCGTGGTGGAAGAGTCAAGGATTTACCCGGTGTGAGATATCACGTCTTGAGAGGGACTATGGATACATCGGGTGTTGATGATCGACGACAGGGGCGCTCAAAATATGGAGCGAAAAGACCCAAAAGCATTTAGAGGAATTTTATGCCCAGAAAAAGACTTATAGTAAAAAGAGAATCCTTTGTGGATCCGAAATACAGAAGCCGGCTTGTTGCAAAGTTTATCAACTGCATGATGTATAAGGGCAAAAAGAGCACATCACAGTCCATTCTTTATGACTCCTTTGATATTATCAAGGAAAAGAGTAAAGAGGACCCTCTGGTACTGTTTGAAAAGGCTATTAATAATGTAAAACCACTGGTTGAAGTCAAATCAAGGAGAGTGGGTGGCTCCACCTACCAGGTGCCCACGGAAGTGAGGGCAAGCAGGAGCCAGGCACTTGGCATAAGATGGCTCATTAATTTTTCCCGTTCAAGGGGGGAAAAGAGTATGGCGGCAAAGCTGGCTGCGGAACTGATGGATGCGGCAGGCGGGAGGGGGACTTCGGTGAAGAAAAAGGAAGATACCCACAAAATGGCAGAGGCGAACAAGGCCTTTGCTCATTATCGCTGGTAGCTCGTATCGAGGTAGTCTTAGGATTTTGAAACGGTTAATATGGTGAGTTTGAAATATTTTATCTGCCAAAAAGGGGGTAGCGATGTCTAAGAAAAAATTTGAGAGGACGAAGCCACATGTCAATGTAGGTACGATAGGGCATATTGATCATGGTAAG
>JAFGDF010000302.1 GCA_016932235.1 Deltaproteobacteria bacterium
CATCCCCAGGCTCCAACGGCGGGCAGGGCCATTGCCGAACTGATAGAAGAGACGGCGCTGCTTGGTGGCGGTTACTGCCTATTTACCGGTTGCGCTGCCGGTGATACCGCCGCTGCTCTGATCTTAAAAGTTGGAAAATAATTCCATCGGGGGCTGGGTCTTCATCCGCCCTCTGTTACAGGGGCCGTTCCTCTTCCTGAGGAGCGGCCGTTTTGATCAGATCCGACATCCTAAATCTTCTGAATCGATCTGCTGTGATTCGGGAAACATAGGGAATGTTCTTCACTTATTTTGATTATTGTAAATTAAAATGTTTTCAAAACTGAAACCTTTGAAGTGAAAAGGTAAAGGACGTCCCTTTCTTCTACCCATCAAGATAGACGGATTATGGAATCACGCATCACAACCATCAGGAATCTCCTTTCCCTGACGGACCAGCCCGGTCTGTGGATTGTCCATACCATCAAGGAAGAGACCTTTCATCTTCTCAACCTGGATCACCCGGAGGTGGAGGCCATCATACTGTCCGAGATCGACTCGGGGGTGGATGTCTACTATGATTGCCGGTGGGAGGCCACAGAGGTCTTCTGCCGTTTTCTTCTGACCTACCAGGGGCTCATTGCCCACCGATCGGCCCTGATCCTGGGGGCCGGCATCGGCCTGGAAACCCTGGTCATCGGACGCCTGTCCCCAAGTATCTACGTCAATGACCTTGCCCCGGTCGCCCTCGATCTCTGCGCCCTGCAGCTAGAAAAAAACGGCATCCACCATTACGAATGTCTGCCCGGCAGGTATGAAACCCTTCCCTGCCCTGAGGTGGACATCGTGGTGGGTTCCTACCTGATCTACAATGCAGAAACGGCCCGCACCATGCAACAATTCCTTGACCGGTGCTTCTGCCCTGTACTTTTGATGAACGAGCCGCTCCAGCCCTTCAGAAGATTCCTCCGATCGACCTCCAGAGAAAAACATGATATCATCCTAGAAGACTCTATTTCCTGCGTTCTCTTTGAATCAGATCTTCCACGATCAGAGCTATTTTAGGATGGTCCGTTCGGGGACGTGACCATCTTTGAAGTGCTTGTCATACCATCCGCAATACATGGGCGTGATTCGAAAGGAGCCCTCACTCAGTGCATCTTTTCCCACACGAACGACCCGGCCTTATCATGCAGAGGCAACGATCCTTTGGGGGCCCGGTAAAAGTCAAAAATCAACCGATCGTTTCCCTGCGCCGATATCACTCACTCCGGCATCACGGAGAATGGGCCTTAGTGACATTGTCAATCCCAGAGCACCGGAGCATAAAGCGACCAGGATCAGGAAGACGATTCGATAGCTGCTGGTAACATCGAACACGTGTCCCGCCATAACGGGGCCTATAGCGCCGCCAATGGTGCTGATGAAGATGACGATTCCGAAAATCAGGCCATGGGCCCGGGTCCCAAACAGCCTTGCCAACAGCGGCGACATCAGGGCAAAGAATCCCCCATGGGCAAAGCCATAGGTGGCGGCAAACAAATAGAACATCCACATGCTCTTGCACAATAGCAGCCAGCAGAGGGCCGTTAACAGAAAAAGAAGGCAAATAGACAGGGCCAACTTGCCTCCGATCCTATCCCCTGCCCAACCCGTCACAAACCTGCCGACAACACTCACTCCCCCGATTGTCGCCAGAATGCTGGCCGCATCCGATGTCGAGATTCCAAGATCGATCGCATGCTGGACAATGTGCATCAGGATGGTGTAAACACAGACGAGGATGATAAAATAGACAACACAAATCGTTCCGAACTGCCTGGTGCGAACCGATTCACGAAAAGACAGCCCCGCCTCCCCCGCGTTCCCTTCGCGTGGGCTTTTTATTTCCTCATTGTCCGGGAACAGCGCCTTCTTGGCCGGGTCTCGCACCAGAAATTGGGCGAGCGATATCACAAATATCAAGTTAACTGCAGCCAGCACGGCATATGTTGTGCGCCAACCGTGGCTCCCCAGAAGCGAAGTGATGAAGATGGGCATGATCACCATGCCGACCCCGGTACCCACCTTGATGAGGCCGCTCATGGTTCCCCGCTTCTTTTCAAACCACCTGGCAATGGTGGATAGAGGGATAACTTCCGCCCCACCCATGCCGATCCCGACTACCAGGCCATAGAATACATACAGCTGCCAGACCCCATGGACCATCGTCATCAATAGATAGCCCAAACTCAGGAAGAGGCCGCATCCGGACATTATCAGTCTCGGTCCGAAACGATCGTTCAGCTTTCCCATGAGGATGCTGACGCAACCATACACCAGGAAACTCAAAGAGGCTGCACCCGAGACGGTTGCCCTCAGCCACCCGAATTCTTTGAGAAATGGATCGAAAAATATACCGAAGCTGTTGCTTGTTCCCCAGGTAACGGCCTGGATCAAAAAGGAGGCTGCGACGATCACATAGCCGTAAAAAAAAGGTAACCTTTTGAATGTTGCCAACTGTGATCTCTCCTTCTACTTCAATGCTTATCGCGGGATCTGATCAAGCATCGACCGGTATTTCTAAAACCTGAACTCAGCTTTGAGCAGAAGACATCCTCAGTCTGGGGCGCCCCGGTTTTTAACAAAGCAGCCGGTTCAAAAGACCGTTCGATCCCATGGATCCTCAGAACGATTCCGAAGGGCCTTCCCAAAAAATTGATCATGGGCAACTAACATGGGAGATTCGTTAAGTCAATGAAATCCTCAACCGTGAAGGCATAGGTGTCAGGCTTACACAGTTAAAAGTTAATGAAATCAAGTCTCGATCTGGAATATGGAAGTGCGTTAAAATTTTTTTGCTTCAACGATACTGAGTGGTCGCAGCATTATAAAACAACTAAGAGAAAAACACTTAAATAGAAAGAAGTCAAATCCTGATCTCCCATACTTCAAGCAATTCAATGAAATACCCGACATAGAGAAAATAACCAGACAGTCCTACAAAGTATTGAGTGAAGACGCGGCATTATTAATAAGAGTGCAGATTTATTTATTTCATAGATTTAGTGGAAAAAATTAAGAGAAATCGGACTGCACTTTGGCATTGGGGTATCTGGTGTTTCGCAGGCAAGCCGATGCGTTGTGTTGCAAATTAAAGACTATAAGGTACTGAAAAAACGATTGATAAAATTAATTCAGTTCTCAATTTTTCAATCGTGTAGGTCTGACACCTATGCCCTGAGATATGGCAATAGCGCCAACCGGTCCTTGTGTCCTTTGCCACAGCGGATATGAACCCTTTTGCGCGTGGCATCAATATCACCGACTTGAAGAGATAAGGCTTCTTCTAAACGAAATTGGGCAACTATGGCAGTTATACACTGATTTGGTTTTTTCCGCCGCGTAACGGTTTCGTTCAAAAACCTCTTCCAGCGGAGCGCGAAAGCCGCGCCTGATGAAGAGAACGTTAATTTGATTACGTGCCAGAGAGAAAAATTATGGCAAAATATCTACCTCCTATAGTCCAGGTTGTTGAAAGCGTAAAAGTTGGAGATACTGTCCGAACGACCATAAAGCTCAACGAATTGCCATCAGCAGTGAATAAATGGTTCAAACGATTACAGAATACATTAAATTCCTTCTAAGGCAAATTAGCACGCTCCGCCGTTAAAGTCTGGAGGAATTGCTTGGCGAGCGAAGAAAGTAAATCGTTGTCTTTATAATAGATCCGCAAATCCATGAATATCCTTTCAGAAGAAAGGCGCAAGGGTTTCAGTATCCCTTGTTCGAGTTCATTTTTTATGGGTAGTCGGGTTAGAAAGGATACATATTTTTTCAAAATAACTATTTCTTTAATGAATTCAAGACCTTCACCTTCATACGATAATTCGATATCAGGGTTGAAGTCATATTTTTTAAAAACTTTTAAGACGTTGCTACCAATAGGACCATCTTTTCCATAGAAAATAATGCGTTCATTTCTCAGTTCTTCAATCTTGACTTCGGTTCTTCTATCAAACCATTTATGACTATTTGAGACGACCAGAAAGATCTCTTCCTTTTTAAGAAATAGGGATGACAATTCTCGACTATATCCTTTGTGAGAGGGGACAACGGCCAACTCATTTTCCAGATCAATAACACTATCAATGATTTTGTTTGGATTTCCAACTCTGACGGCGATTTTAACCTCAGGGTTCTGTGCCTGAAAAGTAGATATGGAGGGTACTAATATATATTTGGCGCAAGTCTGAGTAGCCCCGATACGAAGGGTGTTCCTGAAAAAGTTTCCTAAATGAAATAATTCATTTTCAGCGGATTTAACCAGTTCGAATATTTTTTCCGCATATGAAAATAAAATTTTGCCTGTTTTTGTTAGCTGAAGGTTTTTCCCTGAACGCTTGAACAGTTTGACGTTGTAGTATTTTTCCAGCTCCCGGACTTGTATACTGACAGCGGGTTGAGAGATCAACAGTTTACCGGCTGCCGTTGTAAAACTGCCGGATTTTGCCGCATAATAGAAAATTTCAAGTTTTTTAAGGTTCAAGGTTACACCTCATCAAAACTTAGGACGTTTTCGATCGCGAAAATCAGATATAAATTTGCCGCACCGCACATTTGTGCGGGTGGATACGACATAGTGTGGCAAGCTTCAACCCGAATCAACTATATCCTTATGTTGAATAAAAACCGCTTCTACATCTATCCCCTGGGGTGAGAGTCCCAGCAGATCCCGAGGAACGAGGGACCTAATGGGGCGGTTCGACGCAGGACAGCAAGCGAAGCGCGGTAGGAATGCAATTGGGAAATAAAATTAACTGACTTAGTGTAAATTTCCATGATAATTGCCTTTCCACAATAGATCGGGGGCACCCATACAAATATGCTATTAGCCATAAATTTAATTAATGTTAACATTAATTTATTTATATTGCAAAAGTTGATGCCAGTTTTTATAATTAGAACCAAAATTAAGCCGCATCCTTCACTTGCTCATTTGTTCAGTAAAACTTCGCCTGAAGCGGAATGAGTTAAAATTCGGGTACAGAATATTTCAATGTATTCGAATGACACCGGGACCGTATTCATCATCCATATCCTTCTTTCATTTCAAACCGACCGGAATGCACATGTTCCAGTGATAAGGAATTGCGAAAAACTCCCTCCTCTTTCAATAATTATCAGCGATCATTAGAAGAGCATCCAAATAAGCGGATCCCACAAAAATATTACCGATGGAAGATGGCCAACAACGCATTTAGCTTTTGTTGAATTTTCGCAGGAGACCGGATTATGGAGCAGGTTATTGGGGCTATTCATCACATGCTCACGCTTCAAGGAATATTGGTTTTTGTCGTCGGCTCCTGCACGGGCGTTATTATCGGACTTCTCCCGGGTCTTGGTCAAGGCACAGCCCTTATTTTAACCCTTCCCTTTGCTTTTGCGATGTCTCCCTTTACAGCCTTTATACTTATGGCATCGGCTTTTGGATCTTCTACTGCGGCCGGTAGCGTGACCTCCATCATGATTAATACCCCCGGCACCGTTGGAAACCTGACAACCATGATCGACGGTTATCCCATGGCAAGAAAAGGGCAGGCCGGTCGGGCCCTCGGATTATCAGGGATGAGTTCAGCGATTGGCGGCCTTATCGGGATATTGGTTTTGATAGCCTCGATCCCACTGGCAAGAACCCTCATTTTTGCCTTCGGCTCACCGGAGTATTTCTGGAGTGTGGTTTTGGCCTTGCTGGTCATTGCAATCGCAACATCCGGTGAAGGCGTCTTTAAAGGCCTGATATCGGGTCTTTTCGGCATATTAATATCGTTTATTGGCTTTAATAAAACAACCGGTAATACCCGATACACTTTGGATCTCTTATATCTGTGGGACGGGATAAATATTGTAGTCCTTGTCATGGGGCTTTTCGCTGTCAGCGAGCTTGTCATTTTACAGAGTGAAGGCAGAACTATAGACAGCACGGGGACTGGTCACAGCAATATTCGTCAGTCTTTAACTGGGGCGTGGGAGGCATTGAGGGCAGTAAAAACGATGTTTAGAAGTTCAGTCATTGGAACGATTATTGGAATTATCCCGGGCATTGGTGCGGCGACGGCTACTTATGTCTCTTACGCCTCGGAAAAAATGCTGGCCAAGGACAAGTCTTCTTTCGGTACCGGAAATCCTAAGGGCATTATTGCGAGTGAGGCGGCGAACAATGCAAAAGACGGAGGTTCTTTGTTACCGACTTTATTCCTGGGGATCCCCGGTGCGCCGGAAATGGCTATTTTGTTAGGGGGTTTTATTATTTTTGGGTTGCAACCCGGTCCGGAACTAGTTCTAAAGCATATGGACTTAATATGGATTATTATCTTTTCGACGACATTCAGCAACATATTGATATGCCTTTGGATAATTTTTGGGGGATCGTTTTTAAGTAGAATAACACAAATATCCATAAGCAAAGTCTTTGTTTTTGTCGTTCCGCTGTGTCTTTCCGCTGTCTATGCAACAAGTGATGATGCCTGGGACTTTATTACGATTGCTATATTTACCGCCATCGGCATTTCGCTGAAGCGGGGGAGGTACCCCATTGCCCCGATGATTATAGGATGGGTGTTGGGACCTCATACGGAAAGGGCCCTTTATGTAACACTAAAGACCGGATATTATAATCCCCTGGCATTTTTAAGTAGTCCGCTTTCAATCATCCTGGCAGTTGTCGTAGCCTTGTTGATTCCCGCTTTGGTATTGATACCCAGGTTGTGCGCTCCTGCGGATCACAATAGAACTGCGGAAGGAATAGCTTCTTCCCATTCAGAGCGCAAGGTCAATCGGACATTACTAAGTGAAAATTTTGAGAGCATCGTTGCGGGTGTATTCTTAACCATCGTAACGATCATTTTTTTAGTTGGAGCTCCGGCTTATGGTCTGCCGGGGCTTATTTTTCCCGTAATAGTCGGTGGTCTTCTAATAATACTTTTGCCCTTAGTGCTCCTTTCGGAAGGTTCAGAAAGATTTTCTGAAAAAAGCAAAGTGATTCTTGGGCCATTTCTTGGCAAAAATGAACAGGGACAAAAAACAAAAATTCATAAAATTATTATTATCCTCGTCTGGGTCTATTTATTTATTGGGGCGCTATTCGTTTTTGGGTCTGTTATGGCGGATGCATTATTCGTTTTTTTCTTCCTGTGGCGACTGGACAAATTGAATTTGCGAATGGCGGCATGTTTCTCTATCGCAGTAACAGTCATGATCTATTTGCTTTTCGTTGTATTATTTAAATTGGAATTATGGCCGGGTATCGTGCCGACAATTATACCGGGAATAATAGGTGGGGGATCCCTTTCACCGCTCAGGTAAATTATGAATACGCATAGGAATAAGGGTGATAAACGGAAAATTGATAATGAACCGGAACATTCGGGGCCGATTTGGGAAGGGTGCTATTCAGGCGTGGCACGTCCGGGAATGGCATCTGATATATTATTTTTCAAGCGGGGACCACCGAATTTTTTTCAATCAGGAAATTGGCGATATTTCGAAACGACGTCAAATAATAAAAGGGGGGGACATGATGATATTCTTGCGAAATAGAGGTATTTTACCACTTTTTTTCTTTGTCATCATTGGTGTGGTTGCGATTAACTTTTCTGTTTCCGCCGCAGACTGGAAACCGGAAAAAACAATAAGGTTGATCGTGACGGATAAAGCCGGGGCCTATTATGATGCACAAGCACGGATAATCGCCAAGGAGATGTCTTCTTTATTTGATAAACCGGTCATTGTTGAGAACCTGTCGGGGGCCGGCATGATGATGGGAACCATTAAGGTTTACCGTTCCAAGCCGGATGGATATACCATAGGATATACCTCCTCGGCGGCTCTCCTGGTAAACCAGATTTTCAAGAAGGCACAATACGATCAAAGCAAGTTTACCTATCTGGGCCAAACGCTTAATAGCTCAAAATCCCCTTCCGCTTTTATTACGACTGCAAAGAAAGGGTTGGCGAGCATCGAAGAGGTCCTGAAACTCGATAGACCGTTTCGGTTTGGGACACCCGGTCCAGGTTCCATAGGGGATATCAGTCCGAAGGCAATAAGCCACTATTTTGGATTCAAAGATCCCATTTATGTTACTTACCCCGGACCCGAAATTGTTCCTGCAGTGATTCGCGGAGAGTGCGATGGTGCCATTATGCCGATATTCATGGCTGATCAATTTATAAAGACAGGCGAACTTGATTTGATCATGGCCGTTGGAATGAGCCGCTATAATGAGTTCCCGGACGTAAGGTGTTTAAAGGATCTTGGACACACGGAAATTGAGAACCTTCTTCAGAACTATCACATCATTATCGCTCCTCCGGATCTTCCCGACGATATTTATGATGTGCTCAGTAAAGCTGTTTATAAGGCGGTAACAAGTGACAGTCTTAAAGAGTACCACAAGAAGGCTCTGTTCGACGGCTTAATGTACTTGCCTGCAACAGGGCCGGAAACAAAAGAAAATGTCGCGGAGTCTTTTAAAGCTTTGGAAAGCAATATCGAGATTTTGAAGTAACTTGATGACATTTCATGTCGGGAAGCCTCTGCTACCCGCCGTCAGATCTGCGGTTATGTGGCTTGCTTGGGATTGGAAGGTCCTTCTATTGTCAATCAGGCGGCAGAGGCTTTTTGCAGAGGTTGAGATCTCAGGAACGTGGACCTTTATTTTGTCCTCTAAAACTTGGTCCTCTCCCGCTGGGCGGGATCTTCGAATGGCCAGGTTGGAGTCGATTGGCTCTACCGTAAAATCTTATCTGTTGCTAAAAACTCCATCTCCGGTGGAGGACCCGGATAGGGTTTACCGATCCGGGAAGGAGGAAAGGCGAAGATTCGTCATGGCTTGACGTTCAAGGGAGAAAGCCTTTTCTTCCGTTCGAAGGCTCCCGGTCTACTATTTCCAGCGCCTTATCGACGTCCCGCTTCAAATAAGCTGGGCTCCCCATTCTCATCGCGGGGGATCGGATATGGGGCTTTCTCCGTGGACAAGCTGTGAAAACAGGGCGCCCTCCGGCCGATCACTTCAAAAAGGCCTCCTCCCTTAAGTGCCCTTTCCAAAAAAATGCCGTTGCTCGTAAGTCTGAATTTAAAAAGCGTTTTTAATATATTTCAGGAGGAAGAGATATGATTTTGATTGCCGGAGGAAGTGGGTTTTTCGGATTTAATGTTGCTCGGTGTTTGGCGGAAAGAGGAGAAGAGACGTTACTCGTTCAGCGACACCCTATTCAGGCACCACCCCTCTTGGAACCATACTGGGGAAAGCAGGTCAGACAGGCGGCAGGAGATATCCTCGATTTGTCATTTGTACTGGGTCTGGTCAAGGAGTTCTCCATAGAAAGTATCATCCATGCAGCCCACGGTACTGCCGGTGTCCGTGAGGAATACGGTTATGATCCACCCTTACACCAGCCGATAGCGGTTCAAGTTCAAGGCACATTGAATTGCCTTGAGGCAGGGCGCATCATGGATCTTCGGCGTGTTACCTTTGTAAGCTCCGTCGTGGTGTACCGTGGTTGGCCGAAGGACTGTGACATCTGGCATGAAGATGCCTACCTGCCGCCGGTGTCCTTTGCGGAAATTGGGAACAAAAAAAAGGCCGTTGAGCAGCTTCTCCTTCTTTACGTTAAAAAATACGGCCTGAGTGTGGTCAGTATCCGTGAAGGCCACAATTACGGCCCGGCATGTGATTGGCACTCGATTAACACGATGATAAGGAATGCCGTTGCCGGCGTACCATCCGACTTTCGCGGCATCCGTTCCAACCTGCGCCGGCACACGGTGTACGCAAAGGATTCCGGGGAAGGCACTTGCATGATTCATCTGGCCAAGTCCCTTGACCATTATATCTACAATCTGTCGGATGGGGAAAATCCCACGATGGAAGAGATCGCTCAAGCCATCAAAGAATTGGTGCCGGGTGCCGAAATACACTTGGGACCTCCCGCAAAAGAAAAAACCAAAAATGTTCCCGTATCCATGGAAAGGATGAAAGAGGAATTCGGATTTATTCCTTATGATGTAAAAAAGGGGGTAGCGGCTTTTATCGATTTTATTCAAAGCGGGAAATACTGATATCCATTGATGAAAAACGGAGGGTACGATTGTGGGCAAATCAGGGTATCCAGGGGAAGGAAAGGTTTTGAAATTTACCCCCCAGGAGTTTGAGAGAAGACAGAATAAAATTCGTGCGGGTATGCAGTTTCGCAATATGGAGTGTCTGGTGGTCGTGGATAGAGACATCATCCAGTATATCTCCGGCGCGGCGGGGCATACCACTGCGCATAAAGCCGCTACGGGGTCCGGTGTGCTGATATTTCCATTGGTTGAGACGCCGGTTCTTTTTGTGGTGTCCTCGTTTCATGCCGCGATGATGCAAAAGGAAAGTTCAATACCCGTAAGAGGCGTTTCTTTCAGAAAAGGCCAACCGGAAGGGGTCAGGATCAGGGATTACAGTGCTGAGATCATTGACACAATCAAAGAGTTAGGCATTGAGAAGAGGACCATAGGCCTGGCAAGCTGGAGATCTGTCCCGGCCTACCTGTTTGAGGAAATTAAGAGGGAGTTGCCATACGCCGATTTCATCTCGGCAAGTGACCTCATGATGGAATGCCGTAGGACCAAAAGTGCGGAGGAACTGGAGTTTGTCCGAAGGGCTGCCGAATGTGCCGATGCCGGCATCCAGGCCCTTGTGGAAACGGCTCGCCCCGGGGTCACCGAGGCGGAACTCGTTGCCGCCTGCGACTACGCGATGGTCAAGGCCGGTTCGGACCGTGGATCAATGCTCCTGCTTGGGGCGGGCCCTTTTGAAGAAATGCAAGGCGCCATCACGGAAGTGACAAAAAGTCGGAGAAAACTGAAAGAGGGTGACATCATTCTTAACGAATTATCTCCAATCTTCGAAGGCTATACCGCCCAGGTTTGTGTCCCTATCTCCATCGGCGGGCAGATCCCGCAATCCTTCAAGGATCGGATGAATGTGGATAAGGCCTTATATGAACTGGCGCTGAATGAACTGCGACAGGGGAACAGATATGGGGAAATCGATAAAAAGGTATTTGAGGCGGCTGAGAAACTTGTGCCCGGTTTTTACAAGCGGGCCTGGGCCTTGCAGCCCCATGAGATAGATCCGGCCCTGGACAGAATCACATTAGAAGAATTGAGGCCGGGAACGGTCTGGGTCAATCATCCCTGGACTGTACCGGCTTCCGGTAAAGGATACGAAGGGCATACCATCGGCAACACGGTCATTGTCACTGAGGACGAACCCGAGGTAACCAGCCGATGGCCATGTGAGATAGTCGTTATCTGATCATCGAGAAGAGAGCCTGAAAAAAAGAGCACAGAGGTGAAACATGCCGAGGTCTATTGTCATTGTTGGCACCCTGGATACCAAGGGTGACCATTTCGCATATATGAAACAACTGATCGAGAAGCGAGGTCATCGGGCTATTGTCATGGATGTCGGCGTCCTTGGAGACATCCCGTTTAAACCTACCATCAGCCGAGAGCAGGTAGCAGAGGCCAGTGGCTCAAGCCTGAGGGAGTTGCTTGATTGCCGGGAAAACGAACCAAAGTCGGTAATGGATCAAATGGCGAAGGGCGCATCCAGGTTGGTTAAGGAATTCTATCGAAAAGGTGAACTTGACGGGTTGGTTTCCGGTGGAGGCTCCATGGGGACGGCCCTTGCCCTGGAAGTCATCAAGGTATTGCCTCTTGGAGTCCCCAAGCTCATCGTGAGTACCATTGCCTATTCTACAGCCATAACACCGGACATGCTCAGCGGGGATGACCTGATGATGGTCCCCTTGGTAGCGGGTTTGTGGGGGCTGAACAGTATGTCCAAAAGGAGCCTTCAAATGGCCGCCGGCGCGATTTCAGGCGCTGCCGAGACATATGATGACAATCGAATCACCAAGATGAAGACCATCGGGGTAACCTCCGTTGGAGGCTCGGCGCAGGGGTATATGAACCCATTAAAACACGGTCTCGAAGAGAGAGGTTACGAGGTGGCCGTCTTTCACGGGACGGGAATGAGCGGCAGGATTTTTGAGAAAGCGATCATGGACGGTTTTATTGCTGCCAGCCTGGATCTGGTCGTGGGTGGAGAACTGATGAACTATCTTGCAGGCGGTGTCTGTTCTGCGGGGGAGCACAGACTGGAGGCATCCGGTGAGATGGGGATTCCTCAAATCGTGTCACCGGGTCGTTTGTTATTTCACTGGTGGTCGGGAGTGCCATTGCCCGATCAATACGGGAATCGCGTACGATCTTTCCATAATTCCATATTCGGCCCTGTCAGTTGCAGTTCCGACGAGGCGGCCGCGGTCGGGACATTAATGGCTGAAAAACTAAATAAGGCAAAGGGACCGACGGCGGCGGTCATTCCAACAAAACCACCACCAAAGGCCCTTGCTGTCGGCGTCATAAAACAAGCCGAGTGGGATGCCTTTCGAGAAGCTTTTGCGGGTGACATCAATTCGGGAGTCAAGGTCGTGATGCTGGATGGAAGTTCCGACGATCCATCCTATGTTGACACTCTTTTGGCTATATTTGATGAAATGATGCCCAGGCAGGCCATTGCCTGATCAGTAGTTGATCGGCATTCGAAATGCGGTCCCTTCATCGCCAATCCCGGGATTACGCCGGTTCTGTTTCGAGACCTTTTAGCTCAAATTCTCGCTTGGGATCTGAAAGAGACAGGGCCTCTTTTCCTTCATGTTCCATTAAATAATTTTTCTTGGCTATGTGATTATTACTCAGGCCATCGAAGCCATTAGTAAAAATAAGAAATATTTTAAATAAAATTCCATTCATAATAGAAAGACACGGTCATGGAAGATGAAATTTTGCAGTCTGAAAAAAAGATTTTAGGGTTTACTAAAGCTGAATGGGACCGTAGACATCAGAAAATAAGGGAACTGATGCAGTTGAGGGACATAGATTGCTTGATCATTACAGGCAACA
>JAFGDF010000303.1 GCA_016932235.1 Deltaproteobacteria bacterium
GAGGGGGACAAGGGAGGGCGCACTGCTGACTCATGAGGGGAACAAGGAAGTAAAGGGCAATAGGGGAGAAATTAGTAATGTCATAATATTTCATTTGACAATAGCATTTTGACACTATATCATATTGCATCATGACAGAGTATTATCCGCGAGATATAGCTGATACCGTAAGGTCGGCGCTTGAGAACATGCCCGTTGTGGTTTTAACCGGAATGAGGCAGACAGGCAAGACCACGTTTTTAAAGTCCGAACCCGGCCTTGGAGACCGCATCTATGCAAGCTTTGATGATTTTTCTCAACTGGACGCCGCGAAAAGAGACCCTGACGGATTTGTCGGCAGGGATAAATCCATTACGATAGATGAGGCGCAAAAATGTCCTGAGATCTTCAGCGCAATTAAGCGCATTGTGGACAGGAAAAGGATTCCGGGCCAATTTCTGCTTTCAGGATCAGCGAACTTCTCGATCCTGAAAAGCATAACCGAAAGCCTTGCTGGACGAGCAGTTTATCTGAATATCCATCCGTTCAGCCGTCGTGAAATCAACCGGCACACGGGCATGGAGCCCTTCCTGAAAAAATTTTTTAAGAATCAGGATCTCATTTCCAGGAAAACCGGCAAATCCATCCGTGCTGAAGAAGTCACAAGAGGCGGGATGCCGACTGTTTGTCTAAAACAGATCAAGGAACCCGCCATCTGGTTCAAGGGTTACGAGCAGACCTATCTTGAAAGAGATGTCAGGGAATTGAGCCAGGTGGGTAATATTCTGAGCCTGCGGTCATTACTACGTCTCGCATCCTTGCGCACAGGTCAGCTTTTATCTCCAAGCCAGTTAGGACGGGACGCCAAGATGAACGCGGCAACAACGTCACGTTATATTTCCATTTTTGAGGCATCCTTTCTAATCACCCTTATCACTCCATATACCAGGAACCGGTCAAGCCGGCTTATTAAATCCTCTAAACTATATTTTAGCGACTCAGGCCTGGCATGTCATCTTGCCGGGATGGATAGTTCTTTATCCATAAAAGATGATCCGATGTATGGGGCCTTGTTCGAAACCTATACAGCCCAAAACCTTCTGTCAATCCTCAGTTCGCGATGGCAGGATGCCGGTCTTTACTTCTGGAGCATACAGGGTCGTAATGAAGTGGATTTTGTCGTGGAGGCAGAGAAATCCTGCATGGCACTGGAACTCAAATCGGGTTCAAGATGGCAGGAGAGAGACCTGGCAGGGCTAAAGGCCTTTTTAAATGCGACGCCTCATTGTAAGGCGGCAATCCTGTGTCATAACGGCGAACATTCTGTTAGACTCGGAGAAAAGCTCTGGGCGCTGCCGCTCAGTTTCATCTTATCATAGGGATGGGGTCGCGCTAAGTGAAGCAGGTGAGGGCTATAATGCATTTTTTTAAAGGCAAAAAGGTTGTATGAAGTTAATGTTGAATAATCAGGGACATATTCTGGCCCTGGTGCACTGGGGCAAACGGAGATATAGACATGCTGGAAAACAATAAAGAAACTGAGTCGAAGACGACCGGGAAGCGGTTTGGCTGCCTTCAAGTCCTGGGATTAACAGCCATTGCTGTTATTATTGCCGTAGTGGCGACTATTATTGTCATTAAAATCTACTTCTTCCCGTCATATTTCAAACCTGTGAATCTCAGCTCTGAAGAAAAGAAGGTTCTGGTTGAAAAACTGGAAAACCTTGGTTCAATAACAGGTGATAATGTCTCTCCATATTTAGATAATGACGCCCGTGACAAGTCATCCCAAAAAGACGGGGCTGATTCAGGCGGTAAAATTGAACCGGAACCCTATAGTGAAGAAGGTCTTAAAAGGGAGGTTACGTTCACCGAAAGGGAACTTAACGGACTGCTGGCAAATAATACCGAACTTGCGAAAAAACTAGCTATTGATCTATCTGATGACCTTATCAGCGCAAAATTAATCCTGCCTGTTGATGAGGATTTCCCTGTAATCGGGGGTAAGATTCTCCGTCTGAAATCCGGCCTCGTTTTCTCATACGACAAGGACAAACCGGTCGTGATTCTCAAAGGCGTTACTATTATGGGTGTGCCTGTTCCAAATGCGTGGCTTGGAGGAATAAAGAATATAGATCTGGTTGAAAAATTCGGGGCTGGTGAAGGGTTCTGGAAGATTTTTTCTGACGGAGTCGAGGATATCAGGGTAGAGGAAGGCATTTTAAAGGTAAAGCTGAAGGAATAAGAAGTGATTTTAGGGGACGTACGTTAAAATATGTCCCATTTTCCCACTATTGACAAATGCTCCTAAGGGGTTTATGATAAATTTAATTATTCATATATATTCAGGAGCACAATCATGGCAAATATCAATATTCTTAAAACCGATTCCAGGGGGCGGGTTACCCTTCCTCCGCGTTTCCGGTCCGAAGACCTCTTTGAATATGTAGTTGAAGGGGATCAGATCACCCTTTTCCCGGTAAAGACGGTAAGAAAATTCCCCGACATGTCCGATATCCCGGAAGAAGACCTTTCTTCAGATTGGCAAGAAAAGGAATCAAAAGTCAACAGGGATAAGAGGCCTGCTGTCTCTGCGGCCAGTCCTTCAGATGCCTTAAAGCGTATCAGAAAATAGGAAACAATGCCTGTTAAAGCGACTCCTTTCCAATTGTCTTTCGAGATCCTTTTCCTTGAGAGTTACGGTTGTCTCGGGCCAAAGGAACGACGCTCTATAGACAAGGCAATCCGCCTCCTATCGGAAAATCCCAGGCA
>JAFGDF010000046.1 GCA_016932235.1 Deltaproteobacteria bacterium
ATTCCGGCCCATCGACAGGGCTCCTGGTTCCTGGCCTGGGAGCATAACGGCGGCACAAACCCATGGAAGGGATATTGATATCCCCCTGCCAAAATTTGCAGTCTTCACAACAATTTTTTTGCATAATACACCTCCATAAGTAATCCCCGGTTAAAATAATGCATTAGAAAATATTCATCCGTTTTAGGGTTATTAATATTGAGAGAAGGCGGCGGCTGTTTCTGAATAGAGCTTTCAGATGTCAGATAATCGAAATCGCTATCGGGATCGGGGTCGAAATCGACTTCCTTAAATCCATACACTGTGGAGTCTTCCTTCACACAATAGCCGAATGATCTCCCCCTCCGCAGAGCAGCGGGGTACCTACAAAGGCGTTGAAACGCCGCAAGCTGCGGGGGACTTGTCCGCCTCTGGCGGATTGAAAGACAGGAGACATCAGGTTTTTCGTGTCCAAATTTCATTTTATTTTCTTTCGATTGCGATCCCGATAGCGATTTCGATTAACCTGATAGCAACCGGTCATGTTAATATTGTCTCTTCACCTGCTCTACCTATCCCTTAAACCGGAAAAGATATCTTCTCCGCCCGGTTTGAGAGCATACTCCTTTCCTGCATCCAGTATATTATCCGCCATGGATTGACCGTAGCCGCGCGAACAGGCAACCAGGACCGTTGACCTCTCATCTTCTCTTGAGAGCACAGCGACCTGGCTCCTGATATGAAGAACCGGTCCCATGATCAAAAACGGCGGTTTTCGTGCCGGAGAAAGCAGATCCAGGGATGTCAGTTTTTCCATGATCAGAAAAGCATCTCTGCCGATGAGGGCGAGAAGCGCATAGGCCTCTGTTACATTAGTAAAGGCGAATTCATCGGCAAAATCCGGCATCTCTTCGGAGAAATGCCAGATAGTAGCCCAGTTCCATTTTATCAGGTTTAAAAGAAAATCACCAGTAAGCAGGCACTGCTCGGAATCCCCGGGAATGGCCAGACCTGCAGGCCGCAACAAAGGCAGATCTTCCCCCTGTACATCCCACTTGCCGATGTGGCTCAGATCGACCAGAAAAGGGCCCCGTTCCTCTTCCTCATACTCCAGTACCACCTCCCAACCGTTTCTCTTCCGCGTTCGGGCCGGAGCACGGTTAAATCTTACAGGAGAATATCTTTTCAATGATTTTATCATCCTGCCTCTATGAAATAATGTTCATTCAATCTTGGTCTTTCACATCCTGAGCCTTTTCCCCTCGGGATCATAAAAAGGGGTGGGAACGACTGTGGCATAGAGCCTCTTTTCACCCCTATCGCCCTCAAAGATTCCCAAACGGGTTCCTATATCCGCCAGTTCGGAATGAACGAGTGCCAGTCCGATGGATTCTCCCAGTGTAGAGCTGTAACGTGCAGTGCAGACATAACCCCGGATCCTTTTATCAACGATGATTGATCCGTCCTTAGGCGGTCTGGAGGGATCTTCAGTCTTAAAACCCACAAGCTTCATCCTTCCCTCCTGATGTTCCGTGAAACGAAGGGCCGGGGCACCGACCGTCTTATAGAGCGACTTTTCCCTGTGCCATAGAAAACCCATTCCCAGGTCATGCAGAGTGGTTCGTATCTCGGTCTCCTGTCCTATGATTACATGGCCTTTTTCCAGGCGCAGGACATTTTGTGCCTCGAGTCCGAAGGTTGTGATACCAAAGGGTTTGCCCGCTTCCAGCAGCAGGTCCCAGACCGTCCTCATATAGGATGCCGGCACATGCAGTTCATAGGCAAGTTCCCCAACAAATCCCAGCCTCATGGCCCTTACCGTTATACCGCCCTTTATTAAAAATTCCCGGTACCCCGCGTAAGGAAAGGACTTATCGGAAAGATCCCTATCCGTAATCATTCCGAGCACTTCGCGTGACCTGGATCCGGCCAGATTAACAGCGCCAAAGGCATCCGTCAAGTTTACCATACTAAAATCCCATAGTTCATGCCGCGTATGATAACGGATCCATTCCACGGTCCTGTCGGCTCGGTTTGTGGACGATGTGAAATAATAGTCGTTGTCACCCCTTTTAACCACCACGCCATCGTCCACAAGGCATCCGTCTTCATTGCACATGGCCGAATATTTGACCCTGCCCTCAGGGACAGATTCCATATTCCCCACATAAACCCTCTGGAGTGCCCTTAGTGCCTCGGGCCCGAAGATCCGGAATTTACCAAGAGTGCTCACATCCATCATACCAACATTGTTCCGAACGTTTTCAATCTCTTTCCTGCAAGAATAATCATTGGAAAAATATCTTACCCTTTTCCATGAACCTGCCCTTCGGAAAACAGCACCAGGCATTTTTTCCATGGTCTCATGCAGGGGAGTCCTCTTGACAGGTTCCGGGCTTTTTCCTGCATAGGTCGCCAGAAATGTTGGAATCATCGGAGGCCGGATCCTAGTGGGAAGCATGACTGCTCCGGAATCCCCGCACTGTTGAAGGTATTGTGCGACTATCATGGGCAGATTATGCCCCGGGATATTGCCCTGGCCCGGGCCGAGTCCGGCGGTTGTAAATCGCTTGACAAGTTCGACGTGATCAAACCCCAGGTCGCAGGCCTGATAAATATTTTTGACGGTCACATCTTCATCAAAACAGATAAAGCGTTTTCTTCCCGCACCGGGAGCCTGGACCAGCTTGGAACCTCTTGCAGGGCCCGGAAGCTGTTTCAGTTGTTCACGCGCATCCTTTAGATGATTCTGTACAGGAAGACCGCTGTCAAGGGCGGCGGAAAGACCGGCCAGACGACCTGACAACTCAATGGAATGGGCGTCCGTGAGCCCCAGTAATCGACCGGCGGCATGGACCTTCGGAGGTAATGCCTCGGGAAGGAAAAAGTTTGTGAAATGATCATAGGACATTCGGGCCTTTGCAAGAAAAAGAGGGCCTGCCGCAGGAGTTAATCCGGCCGAGGTCACGACTGTATCACAATTGAAATCCTCTCTCATCATATCGTCGATGGTGCGGAGCGTCGCCCTTTTCAGCACTTTGTTTCCATGAGATTCTGAAATTGCCCAGCCCCGCAGGAAAATGATATTTCTTTTTTCAAGCCCTTCCAGGAGGGAGGGCGCCTGTCCGTCGAATCGTGTATCCGCGACGCAGGTCACATTCATTCCCAGGTCATACAGGTCTGTTGCCGCTTCGAGCCCCAGATCATCCCCAATGCTGAAGACAGCCCCTGTTCCAGGAATGATGCCATATGTACGGGCAAGCCGGTGGGCACAGTTGACCTGAATAATCCCCGGCCTCTCATTGTGGTCAAAAATCATGGGCCGCTCAATACAACCCGTGGCGACTACAACACTTTCAGCCCTGATTTCAATGTACCGTTCATCAAAGGAGTCAGATTCTTCACCCACCTGAAAAGCCGTAATAAGGTTTTCATCGTAAAACCCGATCATGCTCGTATTCAGGAAACAACGTATGTTTTCCCGTCCTTCGATCTGATCTGCCAGATAGCGTCCTCTTTTGTACAGGGGAATCCCCGGTTCATATTCCAGGGAACGGTAATCAAAGAAACCGCCCAGCCACGGACGCGCCTCCAGTAGAATAACACGTAAACCCTGATCAGCCGCTGCCAGGGCCGCCTTCATCCCCGCAGGTCCTCCTCCGATAACACACACCTCCGCTCCCGGATATATCTCGTCAAAACAGCCTTTCATGCTGAAAGATGTCCTGAGTCGTCCAAGTCCTGCGGCATTCCGAAGACGGTTTTGAAAAAATGGCCATAGTTTGTAGGGCCTGTGAAAATAGTGATAGTAAAAACCAGCGGGCAGAAACCGGTCCAGCCTGTCAATGAACGACATAAAATCATATTCGAGTGTGCCGGCCACATTCTGCGGTCTGATGTTCATGCCGTCTTTAAGCCGTGTCTTTTCAGTATGAACATTTGGGACACCGTCCACTTCCATAAGACAGTTGCTGCATTCTCCATCCAGGCTGTACAGGCCCCGTGGCCTGTGATATTTGAGGCTTCGTGAAAAAATCCTTACTCCGTTGGCATATAGGGCCGTGGCAATCGAATCCCCGGCCACGCCCCTGTAGCGCCTGCCTCTATAAATAAATAATGGTTCCGCGACCCTATCTATTCTCAAGGTCGGCAGATCTCTGAGTCTTTTTATCATGTTTTCTCCGGGCCTTTGACTTCAAGATTGGTCAGAGTATCCCGCCTTATTGTAAACCACGACCCGCATCCGTCCCTGTGATACCACCACTCATGCTGAACACCTCCCTTATTGGTCCGCATATGCACATAATCACACCACTGGTCATGAGTCAGACCTTCCTCGTCAGGACGGGGACCGCGCTCTTCTCCACCGAAAAGAAATTCATAACCGTTACGTTTTCCGCAGATCGGACAGGTGATTCTAAGGGACATGTTTTAACCTCCATAACAGGCCCGGGGCACAAGGCGCAGGGCGTTTAGGATGATCCAATCCTATCATTACGAGTATTTTCCGTCTTGGTCCTTTCGCCCGGCATTAATTCCATGGACCGTAACTAACAGGATCTGCGATCTCCCCCATCAGCCTATGATCTTTATATCTCCTGAGTGTGAATGGCGCGAGTCTGTCAGGACAACTGCCCGTTGACATGAATTCCGCCATATATCTTCCGACCACGGCACCGGATTTAAATCCGAAATATCCCCACCCGCAATCAATGAAAAACCCCTGTACAGGATCGTTTCCGTCAATGATGGGAGCCATATCAGGGGTCATATCAGCCAGGCCCGCCCATGAACGCATAAATTTTACACCTTTAAGGGCGGGCATAAGTTCCGTTAAGGCCTCTGCCTGGTGCTTGATATAATAAGCCGACACATCTGTTGTATAGTTTGGCCAGGGATCCATATGCGCACCGGTTGCTATCTCTCCCTTGAGCGTCTGATTCGCATAGCAATGATAGGCGCCCGATGACACTACGTGATGCAGGATGGGTTTCAGCGGCTGGGTGACCATGGCCTGGATTGTCAAAACATGTATGGGAAGTTTAATTCCGACCATTGCGGAGATGAGAGTTGAATAACCTCCTGCAGCGTTCAGGACGAGAGGTGTATGAATTGTGCCTCCATCCGTTTCGACTGAAACAACGCGACCTCGTTGAACATTTATTCCGGTTACTTCCATACCCTGGTGGATATGGGCGCCAAGATTTGACGCTCCTCTCGCCAGGCCCCATACCACTGCGTCATGGCGGATAGTACCTCCGGGCGGATGGTACATGCCACCCATTATGGGATATGTGAGTCTGTCCGATATATCAAGTATCGGCACGATCTCCTTGCATTGCTTCACATCAACAAGTTCGCTTCTGATACCATGGAACTGTGCAGAGGCAACCAAAAGACGCATGGAGCCCAGGGCCGTTTCACTATGCGCGAGATTGAGATTGCCGCAGTTGAAAAACATGAGATTAAAGTCAAGTTCATCCGTAAGTCTTGGCCAGAGATCAAGGGCCTCGGCATATAAAGGGAGATTCTCTTTTGTCCTCTGATTTGCCCTGACAATAGCAGTATTCCTTCCCGAGCCTCCGAACCCGATATATCGCCTCTCAATAACCGCGATGTTGGTCATGCCTCTTTCCTTTGCCAGGAAATAGGCAGTAGCCAGCCCGTGCAGTCCGCCGCCGATAATAACGGCATCGTAACTTTTTTGCAGATCATGCCTTTGCAACACACGCTGCTTTTTCTTTCCTATAATCCTATTAAAAATTTTAAGGGCCATAAAATATGCTTTTATAAACTTCGGTATTTGGTAACATTCTATTCTTATGAGATGTCCCTGGTATATGAATGAGCAGGTTTAACAAGGTAAACATCCGGGCGGAAAAAAGTCTATTCTACTTCTTCTTCAATTCTTTCCATAAGCGTCCTTAAATTTTCTATCTCCTCAAAATAATTTGCGATCATATAAAATACGCTGAAGCTCACGGTGCGTAAAATAGGGGTCATCATTTCGCAGATAGGGCAGCAGAATCTTTTTCTTCCTAAGAAGATCTTTCTCAATGACAGCAAAAATCTCATCCTCCTCGTGAAGCCTCGCATTAACAACATGTTTTCCAAAGGGGTTGAGGATCTCACTTCCCCCCCAGAAATTATAGGTTTTTTTTGTATAAGACAGGTCTCTCTGGTCATAGGCTCCCGGATCATCTGAATCATCCGGTGATAATAATCTCTTTTCCTCAAAACTTTCTTCACCCACGCGATTTGCACAGAGATTATAGACACCGAAAATTCTGGAATAAAAACTGTTTATTATCGACCAGCTTTCGATATTGCTGAACTCTTCTCCCATTGAGCCCTGGGATGAGTTGAATATGGTTACGAATATATCCGCCTTCTGGGTGACTCCCAGGTAAGGCAAAGCAGGGTGCCATAAATCATTACAGATAAACACGGCGATATTAAAGTCATTCAGTTTAAATACAGGCACCCGTTTTCCGGAGGAAAAAAACTTTCGTTCCTCGAACACCCCGTAATTGGGCAGGTTCAGCTTGCGATAGGTGAACAGGATCTTGCCGTCATGTGCAACCAGGGCGGAATTATAGAAATTCATGGAGAAAGACTCTTCAATAAATCCGACGACAGCAGCGGTCCCTTTGGTCGCGGCCGCCAGTTGTCCGATTTCCTTTGAGTCAAGCCTCAGGGCCACCTCATGATAACGCTGGCCCACAAAATATCCGGTCAGGGCCAGTTCGGGAAAGACAATGAGTTTTGCTCCCTTCTCACGTCCCTGATGAATCTTATCAATCACTATTTCCAGGTTTGACTGCAGGTCCAGGAGTATGGGGCTTGTCTGATAAACGGCAACTTTCATATTTGATATTCCCCTTTAGTGTCCCGCTCAGGTATGGTTGAAACCCCTCGCCTTCAGGCGAAAAAAGATCTTGATTTTCGCATAGCGACTTAAATTTCAGTATTGTATTTCCTTTCCGTCATTCTGTGGCTTGACCACAGAATCCAGGGTTTGATCTTTAATTATACTGGATCCTGCGATCCCTGCCTCAAGTCCAGGGTCGCAGGATGACAAAAAGTTGATTTCAATCAACCGACTCTAGAATCCCTCGTCTTATAGACGAGGTTAGTTCAGTTCAAAAATGATTTCCCCGTATTTTTCAAAGTATGATCATCCCTCATGTAGTTGGCCTTGCTTCCGTTTCTCATTATAACGTCAAATC
>JAFGDF010000047.1 GCA_016932235.1 Deltaproteobacteria bacterium
CCGAGAAAATTCGAGGTGTCTGTAATTAACCTCTCTTCCATGGGGCGTATTTACTAACCTTCGAGCATTCGCGCCGGAAGACCGTCCATAGCCATCTTTACTTTATCGAAAAAGTTTTTTAGGCCGTTATATTCTATTACCAGGGCCAGATGTTCCGACAGTACACGCAATGCATCAACGTCCTCTTCATTAAATCTCTTTGGTTCTCCGTTATATATCCTGATAAGACCGATTGCCGTTCCTCTAAACTTAATGGGGATCGATAGTATCGAAACAATACCTTCCTCTAACGCCTCGTCGGGATACTTGATGCGGGGGTCGCTTCGAATATCCTCGATAAAAACAGGCTCTCCCCTGACAAAGGCGGAATATTTATCATCTACGCACAGTGGCCCCTTCTCAAGATATTTTTCACTGATTCCAAAGCATCCAAAAGGGAAAAGCTGATTTTCCGTATCATCAAAGAGCATTATGCAACATCCGATAGCCTCGAATGTCCTTGTTGTACCCTCTGCAAGGTGGCTTACCAATAAATTCAGATCCTCGTATGTGGATAGTCCGTGACTGATCGCCTTGAACTCTTTGAGGAAAAATTTTCTGACAGGCTCCTGGCTCATAGTTTTGCTCCTTAGTTTTAGTGAAAAGGTAAGATATTATACCACATTGCCATATTTAGAGCAGTAAAAATATTAACCTATATCAGCAATATCTCAACCGGGAATTACCCGGAAGGTTAAATTTTATTGCCTGCGGACAATAAATTAGGGCATAATTAATAAAAAAAAACAATCAGGAAATTAAGCCGGATAAAATGTCTGAAATATTAATCGGCACATCGGGGTTCTATTATGACGATTGGAAAGGAAGCTTCTATCCTCCCGAGACAGGCAAAAAAGATTATCTTTATTATTATGCATGTCATTTCAAGGCCCTGGAGTTGAACTTCACCTTTTATCGAATTCCCCAGGCCCGTCAATCCAGCCGGATGATGGAAAAAACACACGGTAAGGTCCAATTTGTAGTAAAGGCCTATCGACAAATGACCCATGAGGTCCCTGAAAATGTTTTGACTGAAGTCATTCCGCTTTTCCTGGATGGTATATCACCTTTTATTAAAGAGGAATTGTTAGGGTCCATTCTTTTGCAATTTCCTCAGAGGTTTCATTATACGCCTGAAAACAGGGTCTACCTTAAATCCTTGATTGATTCCCTGGCACCACTCCCTGTTTCAGTTGAATTCAGACATAGGGCTTGGCTGAAAGAATCGGTCTATGAGACGTTGCGAGGACTGGAAGCGGGTTTTGTTTGTGTTGATGAACCGCCGCTTCCTTCGCTGATTCCACCCGTTGTCATAAACACATCCAATCTGGGTTATATAAGATTTCATGGCCGTAACAACAGCAGATGGTATGGCTCTGATTCCAGGACAAGATATGATTATATCTATTCGGAAATGGAATTAAAAGAGTGGGTGTCCAGGATAAGAATACTTGCGGAAAAAACCGAGAAGCTCTTTGTCTTTTTCAACAACCATGCTAAGGCACAGGCCGTAACAAACGCAAATATGCTTATAGATATGCTGTTATAAGGCCTGATACAGCTATTAAGAGGGCGCTTTAAACGGGAATTAGGCTGGAAATTACCATAAAAGAAAGGGAATAATATGGTCCACGATTATCGATTGGCCAGGGAGCGGATGGTCAAGAATCAGCTCATCCCCCGGGGGATAAAGGATAAAGGGGTGTTGGATGCTATGTCTAAGATAAACCGTCACCTTTTCCTGGACGAGGCACTTATCGGACAGGCGTATAATGATAACCCCCTGCCCATCGGATATAAGCAGACTATCTCTCAACCTTATATTGTGGCCTTGATGACTCAGGCGCTTGAGCTCAGCGGCAGGGAAAAAACCCTTGAAATAGGAACCGGCAGTGGATATCAGACCGCAATACTTGCCGAACTGTCAGAGAAGGTCTATACTATCGAAAGGATAAGACCGCTTATGGAAAGATCGAGGTCTCTGTTGAATGATTTGGGATACACGAATATCCTCTTCAAGGCCTTTGACGGGACCCTGGGGTGGAATGAATATGCTCCGTTTGATGCCGTTATTATTACCGCAGGGGCGCCCGGAATCCCTGAGCCTTTACTTAAACAACTGAATGAGGGAGGCCGGATGGTAGTCCCAGTCGGTGGCCGTTTCAGCCAGGAGTTAATACAGGTCGTCAAAAAGGGGGATCGTTATGAAGAAAAAAATCTGGGTGGATGCCGTTTTGTCGATCTCATAGGTGTTCATGGTTGGAATGAATGATCATCACTCTTGTCCGAAATAAACGCTGAACTCATTTAAAACCCTTGACAATAAAATCGAAATGATTCTGTGCTCAAAAAAACCTGGAATGTTGGAATTCTGGAATCCTGGGATAATAGGGGGGAGGATTTATTTCCAATATTCCAATCTTCCAATATTCCAGGAAGTTATAGTGATCAAAAACCGTTTCTCGGAACTCCGTGGAAAGTTGTAAATTATTTTAAACACCAATGTTCTCGCATATTGAATCTCCTTTCAAAAAGGGACAAAAAATGTCCCTTCCCGTATCTTGCCTCAAGGGCGTGGGTCCAAAAAGGATGTCTTCGCTCGCCCA
>JAFGDF010000304.1 GCA_016932235.1 Deltaproteobacteria bacterium
ATTCTATCCGCTTGATCTATCAAGCGCAACGAGGTTTTTCTTTTTTTTGATGGTGAATCGGGGGTGTTCCTGAAGCATTATCAAGGCGCCATCTGGCATTCGACAGGCTCATGGCCCTGAGCGAAGTCGAAGGGCTGCGTTGCCCGCGATCGCTCCTCTCGTTCGACCTGGAGGCTCTCGACAAGCTTGCGGCGTTTTACGTATACGTCTCAGTCGTCGCTCCTTGGCGCCCTGCATCCGGCACCTTGCTGATGGCCAGGTTTACGCCAAAATCCAGCACCATTACTATATCGTCTTTTATTTGATGGTGTATTTTGGTATTCCTGTATATTATTGACACGGAATCGCGCATCTAATATACATCTCGGCAGTATAATTAAAAAAGGATATAGGTGATGTCTAAATTTTTTCCATTTATGATTTTTTTATTTGTGTTTTTAAGTATATACGGATTTCTGCATTATTATTTCTACAGGACCTTAAAGAAGGCCGCGATTCTGGGTACGTCCTGCAGCGTGCCCGTTATTATTATACTAGTACTACTTTTCATATCGCCTGTTTTATCAAGATTTTTATCGAGGACTGAAAGTACGGCTTTGATAACCGTTCTGGATTATATCGCTTATATCTGGATGGTCATGCTTTTTCTATTCTTTTCAATCCATATCCTGATCGATATTTATGGCCTGATAATAAGACTCCAGACAGGGTTCCTGTCACAAGGTCTTTTAAAATTTATTCCCGGAAACGCTAAAAGTTTTCTTGCAACGATTGTCATGATTTTTGCGATTGTTTGCTACGGATCCTTTGAGGCGAGAGATATAAGAGTTGAAAGGATAGTGTTAGAAACTGATAAGTTGCCCCATGATGTCGAAAGGCTTGTCATCGTTCAGATAAGCGACACACATTTCAGCTCGATAAACAGTGTCGGGCTTGCTGAAAAGATAGCCCGGATCGTTAACGGTCTTAATCCAGATATCCTCCTATCCACCGGTGATATTATCGAAAGAGGGATGAAGGAAAAGGCAAGAATCGCCGAGATATTCAGGGAGATAAGGACGGTATATGGAAAGTTTGCGGTCATGGGAAATCATGAATTTTTTACCGGAGAATCGGAATCTACATCATTCCTTGATAACGCCGGATTCAGGATGCTACGCAATGAAGGCACCACAGTAGAGGGTTTTTTGAACGTGGTAGGTGTTGATGACCCTGCAGGGAAAAGGACAGGTGTTTATCATGACATGATTCAGGAGAATGATTTACTGATGCGGTTTCATGGGAAGAATTTGACGATTCTTTTAAAGCATCAGCCCGTTATAGAGGATGGGAATCAAGGATATTTCGATCTTCAGTTATCAGGTCACACGCATAATGGACAGATATTTCCTTTCTCCCTTGTCGTTTCCATCTTTTACCGATATATGAAGGGGCTCCATAAGGTAGGAGAAGACACCTTTCTCTATGTCAGCAGTGGAACAGGGACATGGGGCCCTCCCATCAGGTTTCTTGCTCCGCCTGAAATATCGGTGATAGAATATCAGAGAAAGACATAGGCAATGGTTGATCAAGGCAGGATATTTGTGGCTGTTTGCGCTTCAGGGCTGGAAGAATTACTGGCGAAAGAGATTTTGTCTTTTCAAGGTCGGATTATTCTCAATTCGCCTGGAGCGGTGACCTTTGAAGGAACCATTGAATCAGCTTATCGCGCATGCCTGTGGTCACGGTTTGCGTCACGAATACTGATGCGGTTAGCTGAATTTCCCGGGTCCGATACGGACAGCATCTATGGGAACGCATCTGAAGTGGAATGGGCCAAACATCTCAGTGTCAACGGGAGCTTTTCGGTTGACTGTACATCAAGCCGTTCTTCAGTCGTAAATACAAAATACTGCGCCCTAAGGGTAAAGGATTCAATCGTTGACCAGTTTCGTGAGCGTTTTGGCAAACGCCCTTCTGTAAATTTAACGAGACCGGATGTAAGGATCCATCTCTATTTAAGTGACGAATCGACGGCCATCAGCCTGGATCTATCGGGCGAGAGTCTTCACAGAAGGGGATACAGGACAGAAGGTGGCGAGGCGCCCTTAAAGGAGTCGCTAGCCGCCGGTATTGTGGCACGGTCAGGTTGGAGCGGAGATGTTTCTTCATTTACGATTTTCTTGGATCCTATGTGCGGTTCAGGAACACTTCTTATTGAGGCCGCATTTATGTTTGGCGATATCGCTCCCGGTATAAAGAGAGAATACTTTGGCTTTTTAGGGTGGCTGGGTCATGAAAAGAAGATTTGGGAAAGATTAATACTTGAGGCACATAAGCGTAAACAGACGGGGATGACCCGGAAATGGCCCAGGATTATCGGTTATGATGCCAGTAGTGAGGCTGTGAATATGGCGAGTGGAAATATTGAGAAAGCGGGTTTAAAAGGGTTTATTCATGTGGAGCGCAAGGAACTGGCGTATCTGCATAATCCTTTTTCAGTAACAGCGAACAGACAAAGACCGCTAGGATTAATGGTTGCCAACCCACCCTATGGAGAAAGGCTGGGGAGCATCAATGCTGCCAGATACCTGTATCGTTGTCTGAACAGGAAAATAAAGGATGGTTTCAATGGATGGAGGCTATCTGTTTTCTCATCACATTCGGAGTTTATTGATGAAATAGATATGATCCCTGTCTCTCGTTTAAAGTTATATAACGGACCCATAGCCTGTCATCTAAGGATTTTTGATATCCCCCTGGCACCTGACAGCGGCGGCGGTTATGCACGGTTTAGTCCGGCCATCAAGGAAAACACAATATCGACCGATTTTTCCAACAGATTAAGAAAGAATCTCAGGCATTTAAAAAAATGGGCACAGAGAGAAGCAATATCATGCTTCCGGCTGTACGACCGTGATATCCCTGAATACAATGTCACCATCGATGTCTATGAAAAATGGATTCTCGTTCAGGAATATACGCCGCCGAGGGGTGTTGATCCGGAAAAGGCTAATGCGCGTTTTAAACAGTCGGTATCGGAGACCATGGATGTTCTGGGTGTGCCCCGAAGAATGATATTTACCAAGCGGAGGTCCCGACAAAAGGGAAATTTCCAATATCAGAAACTCAACCGGAAAGGAAAATTTAAAGAGGTAAGGGAATATAACTGCAGGTTCCTGGTGAATTTTACGGACTATATCGATACCGGTCTATTCCTGGACCACAGGATTGTTCGCCGCATGATCCAGGAGATGGCCGGGAAAAAGCGTTTTCTAAATCTATATGGCTATACGGGAAGCGCAACAGTAAACGCGGCCCTGGGAGGAGCAAGGAGTTCAGTCACTGTGGACCATTCTCCTGTTTACCTGGAATGGGCAAGGGATAATTTGGCATTAAACGGTTTTAGTGATATAAATCATAAGATGGTTCGATCTGATTGTATGACGTGGCTGTCTGATGCGAAAGAGCGTTTTGATATTATTTTCGCTGATCCTCCCACTTATTCCAACAGGAGAGTGAAAAAATGTACCTTTGATGTTCAGAGAGATCATGCCGCGTTGATAAAAATGGCCATGAGAAGGCTTGAGCCAGGTGGGTTGATGATCTTTTCAACTAATTTTCGGCGTTTCAGGCCGGATGTTGAATCTTTAAAAGAGTTTCACCTGGAAGATTTCAGCCACGCAAGCATTCCGCCGGACTTTTCAAGAAGACCTGCCGTGCATTACTGCTGGAACATAAGGCATAAATAATAGGCTTAAACAGGAAGATTGAACTATGAAAAGATTAAAAGGCATCAGACGTCTCGTAAAGGCCTTTGAATATTCGATATCAGGTTTAAAGGCCGCCTGGGAGAATGAGGAGGCGTTCCGGCTGGAGGTTTTTCTCTCCGTTCCGATTATCGCGGCAGGTTTATGGCTGGGAGGAACCGGGACACAGCGGGCGCTTTTAATCGGGATATGGTTTACGGTGCTTATAACTGAACTTATCAACTCTGCTATAGAGAGCATTATTGACAGAATAGGTTCTAATAACCACATTCTGTCTGGCAGGGCAAAGGATTTAGGATCAGCGGCGGTCCTGGTCAGCATATGCGCGTGTTTCATTGTATGGGGAATAGTGGCCTGGGAGAGATTAATGAATTAGGCCATTTTAATTAATATTTTTCTCGACGCATCATTCTCTTTTCCTTATACTCTCACCCTTAATTGAAAAGATAATCAAACCTCTTAATAAAAGAATCGCATTAAATGATAAACATACGCAATTTTAGCATAATAGCCCATATTGACCATGGTAAATCAACGCTTGCCGATCGTTTAATCCAGAAGGTTGGGCTGGTGGATGACCGCCAGTTTCGTGATCAGATTCTGGACAATATGGATATTGAACGGGAGAGAGGAATAACCATAAAGAGCCAGGCGGTTACATTGCCATATACAAACAGAAACGGAGAGGAATTTGAATTAAACCTCATTGATACGCCAGGTCATGTTGATTTTTCCTACGAAGTTTCGCGGGCGCTAGTATCCTGTGAGGGGGTTCTCCTTGTGATAGATGCCTCTCAGGGTGTGGAAGCCCAGACGGTCGCTAATCTTTACGCCGCGATGGAGCATGATCTTGAGATTATTCCTGTTATAAATAAGATTGATCTCCCTTCCGCTGATGTGGAGATGGTAAAAGAACAGATAGAGGTTGATCTGGGGCTTGACTCCGATTTGGCTATACTATGTTCGGCCAAGGAGGGTATCGGGATTGAAGAGGTTCTTGAGGCCATCACGAAGTGGATACCGTCTCCCAGCGGTGATCTGGAAGGGCCTTTGTCCGCTTTGATATTTGATGCAAGCTATGATTCCTTCCGGGGCACGATAGTGAGCTGCAGGGTTTTTACGGGAACCCTAACAGTCGGTGATTCTATAAGGCTTATGTCAAATAAGGCGACCTATAAGGTGGAGGAGGTCGGTGTATTCAGGCTGGGAAGAGAACCCAGGAAACGGCTGTCCGCCGGAGAAGTGGGATATATCATCGCAGGCATCAAGCGGGTGAGAGACACGAGGGTCGGTGATACGATAACTCTCGATTCCAATCCTGCGGAAAAGCCCCTGCCGGGGTTCAGGAGGATAAAACCTGTTGTTTTTTCATCGATATATCCAATTTCAACCGAAGACTACGGCGCATTGTCGGAAGCCCTGGAAAAATACATCCTGAATGATTCCGCGCTTATTTACCAGAAGGATTCTTCTGCAGCCCTCGGGCTGGGATTCAGGTGTGGATTTTTGGGTCTTTTACACCTTGAGATAGTCCAGGAAAGGCTGGAAAGGGAATTCGGTCAGTCGATTCTGATGACCGTCCCGACAGTGGAGTACCGTTTTAAACTGAACAACGGGGAGGTTGTGAGCATAGATAACCCTCTATATTACCCGGATCCGACTACCATTGAAAAGTCCATGGAGCCTTTTATAAGAACAAGCATCCTTATCCCGGAAAGATATATGGGCACTGTAATGGAGTTATGTCTCGAAAGAAGGGGTGATAATTCCAGGTTCAGCTATCCCACTCCGGGGAGGATTGAGATACAGTTTGATATGCCCCTGTCTGAGGTGCTTTATGATTTTTATGACCGTTTAAAGACCGTCACACAGGGTTACGGCTCATTTGACTACGAACTGATTGATTACAGGGAGAGCGATCTGGTAAAGCTGGATATACTTGTCAATTCCGAGAGGGTGGATGCTCTTTCACAGATAGTGCATAAAGACCGGGCAAGGGCAAGGGCCGTGCACGCGTGTGAAAGGCTCAAGGAAGAGATTCCGCGGCACATGTTCAAGATTCCCATCCAGGGCGCGGTTGGGGGCAATATAATAGCCAGGTCCACGATTTCACCGTTCAGAAAGGATGTCACCGCGAAGTGTTATGGCGGTGATATTACAAGGAAAAGGAAGCTGCTGGAAAAGCAGAAGAAGGGAAAGAAACGGATGAAGATGATCGGATCTGTGGCTATTCCGCAAAACGCTTTTGTGGCTGTCTTTAAATCGGAGAATAAATAGGTACTTTTTTATGAATCCCGGCCTTTATATTCATGTCCCCTTTTGCGGGTCTAAATGCCCTTACTGCGGCTTTTATTCAATAGCCTCCCATTCCCTTATCACCAGATGGATGAAAGCCATTAAAAGAGAGATATCCTATTATAGGGGCAGTTTTGGAGAATTTGACAGCCTGTATCTTGGAGGTGGAACACCATCTTTTTTAGAGATAAAGGATATTGGAGACATAATGGATCATCTTTCCAGGAGTTTCCGTTTCACCGGTGGGACTGAAATAACACTTGAGGCGAATCCGGGAGACATATCAAAGGATAAGGTTCGAGCTTTCAAATCTATCGGCTTTAACAGGATCAACCTGGGAGTGCAGTCCTTTGATGATCGGGAACTGACCTTTCTGGGAAGAAGGCACAGCGCTGAAGAGGCTGAAAGATCCATAAATTGTCTGCGGTCAGAAGGTTTTGATAATGTCGGCGTGGATCTGATCTATGGTGTGGAAGGGCAGTCCATTCGGGACTGGTCAAAAAGCCTCGATAAGACGGTGTCATTTAAGCCTGAGCATATTTCCTGTTACCAGTTGAATATTGAGATGAAGACCCCTTTCTGGAAAAAGAGGGAGAGGGGTGGGTTAAAAGACCTGAGTGAAGAAGAAGAGGTGGAATTTTTTAATTTTACCTCCGGATTTCTTGAGAGGAAAGGTTATATCCATTACGAGATCTCAAATTTTGCCAGGAATGAGTCATTCATGTCCCGCCATAACTGCAAGTACTGGTCACATGAGCCGTATCTGGGTCTTGGACCGTCCGCACACTCCTTTTCAGAAAGAGATCGCTGGTGGAACTTTTCCTCCATTAGGAGATATTGTGATGCGATTGAGAAGGGTGAGGCGCCTATAGAAGGGAGGGAGGTTCTGACGGATGAACAAATAGCCCTCGAGACGCTGTCCCTTGGCTTCAGGACACGAAAAGGTTTTGAGAAAGAAGCCGTGCGCCATCTGCCCGGGTCGGACGATATCCTGAGCAAACTTCAGGATTCGAACCTTGCCCGGGTGGAGAAAGACAGGATCATCCCAACCAGAAAGGGCTTTCTGGTGGCCGACAGCCTTCCCCTGATGTTTTTTAAATAAAAAATTCGCGGCTCATACCAGCCTTTTCCGGTTAGAAAATTGCAGTTGAAGAAAAATATGGAGCCCTTTAAAGAGAAGATCGCACGGGTAGTCAGTGAGGAAGTGGCGGTTATGCCATACAATCCTCTATGGCCGGTCTGATTTGAGCAGGAACGGCTTCATTTGCTGTCATGCTTGCCCGTTGACCTGATAGGGAGGATAGAACACTTTGGCAGCACGGCTGTACCCGGTCTCTTATCAAAACCCATCGTGGATATTTTAGTTGAGGTAACCAGCCTGGATGAGACCAAAAAGAGAATCGTCCAGATCCTTGAAGCGCAGGGGTATGATTATTTCTGGCGTCCGTCGTGGGGCGATGATACACCGCCGTTTTATGCCTGGTTTATAAAATGTGACCAGCGGAAAAGCTCTTTGGCGTGTTATTTTAGCCGTTCGCTTTAAAATAATATTCATATATGGTATAAGGAAATAAATTTGAGGAGGAATAAAATGAAAGAATTTAGTGTAATAATAGAGAAAGATAAAGATGGTTATTTTGTCGCCTCTGTTCCTGCTCTCCGCGGGTGCCATACGCAGGCCAAATCGCTTGATACCCTAATGAAGAGAATAAAAGAAGCAATTGAGCTTTGCCTTGAGGTGGAAAAACCAATAGCCATTGAATTTATCGGTGTCCAAAAAGTGGCAATAAACGCATGACCGCATTTCCATCAATAACCGGCATCAATCTCATCCGGGCACTCCGAAAATTCGGGTTCGAAGTAATACGTAAAAAAGGCAGCCATCATTTCCTACAACACAAAGACGGTCGATGCACAGTTGTTCCAATACACAGAGGAGAGACAATTGGGCGAGGTCTTCTTGTCCAGATCTTACGAGATTGTGAAATCACTAAGGACGAACTGCAGAAAAAACTTTAAGCGAACCAGCCCTTTAACCGGCGATCCTTCTGCGGATAGTGATGGAATAAAAGGCGCTTTATAGCATAGAAGGATACGCCGAATTCGCCAGGAAACGGAAGAAGCTTTTCCCCGCGATATGGTAAGGAGACATTGCCAGAAATTATTTCTTCTTCGATACCAGCCTGTCAAATTCCTCTATTTCAACGGCCGGAGATGTTGAAAAGCTTATACCTGTAAGCCTGCTCAGCTCGACCGATGTCTTCATAGCATTTTTCGCGTCAGGAAAATCCAGGGTAAATACAAGATCATATCTGCCCATCACCGCATACATGGATACCACCTTGCCCTTGTTTTTTTTAATAATTTTGACCGCCTTATCAGTCCTTTCAGCGCTTACGGCTTTCAGCGCCTCTGTGGAATACTTTCCGAACATCATGAATTTAGACATTTTTATCTCTCCTTTATCTGTTTATGGTTGATAGAATGGATAGATTGAGTTAATTAACACGAAAATAAAGTTTAACAATGCCGGTATATAATGCAACATCTAAAGACCGCGGCCTGGAGAGCCATTTTTACGAGCGAACTCGTTCCTGGCTAGTTTTTACGCATACTGCCTTACGAGGCGGGCGGCGGGCCATCTCAGCTGTTATAATGAGGAATCAAGATGGAACGATCGGAGAAGGTTTCCGCCCGCCTGGCATGCACCTTACGCTATGACTTTGCTACCCGGGTCTTCGCCGTAAAAAGGGCTCCCCAGGCCACGGCTCTGAGACCACATGGCGCTATTTTCATCCATCATGGCGGCCCTAGGGCCATGAATGTTTTGTTGAAAGTCGCCCTCTGTCAAAGGCAATATATGGGTTTCGATAATTTATGTCAACAATGAACAGTTGTGATCGAATCTGAGCCGGGGACTTTAGTGTCTCACCCAGGAATGGTTGAAAACTTTTGCCTCTGAGCGAAGAAAAGTTATTTTATCGCATAGTGACTTGTCGTTCAGCATAGCACGCTATTTTCGGTCATTCTGTGGATGCCCGCCCTGGCGCGACCTAAAGAGGTACATAGCAATTGTACGGTTATGTATTGAGCAAGGGCTTTAATCAAAACGCTGTTTGTTACGGTCCGGGCCAGGGACCACAGAATCCAGGTGCCTCAAAATTGGCGTACAACACGGAGAAAAAATGAAACAGATCAAAGCAACGGACGCCTTCCTTAATGTCTTGCGAAGAGAGGGTGTGGAGTATATTTTTGGTATTCCCGGGGCCACCGAGGTGAAACTGATGGACGCCCTTGAAGATCATTCAGAGTTTAAATACATCCTATGTCTCCATGAACTGGCCGCCGTAGGCGCGGCAGAAGGGTACGCCCGTGCTTCAGATAAAACAGGTTTTCTGTTTCTGCACACAGGAACCGGTTTAGCGGCCTCGCTTCCCATGCTTTCAAATGCATATTACGGCGGAGTTCCGCTGGTGGTCACGGCAGGGCAGCAGGACACTCGATTGTTGGCTTCTGAACCGGCCATGTCCGACAATCTGGTGAAGATAGCCAGCCCGTTCGTCAAATGGGGCACCGAATTAAGGCATGCGGCCGAGCTGCCGATGATAATGAACAGGGCCTTCAAGGTGGCGGCGAGTCCTCCCACCGGACCTGTCTTTGTATCCCTTCCTGCTGATATCATCAATGATCAACTGGAATACGAATTCGCTCATGGCTCAACCTTATACAACAATTTTCACCCTGATGACGATTCGATAACAGCCGCCGTAGAATTGCTGTCCGGGGCAAAGAATCCCGCCATAATAGTGGAGGATGGCGTGGCGAGGGACCGGTCCCTCGCCGAGGTGGTCAAGCTTGCCGAACAGATTGGCGCGCGCGTATATCAGCCGTGGATGGCGGATGTGAATTTCCCGGTTAACCACCCTCAATATCTGTATGACATAAATGTCAACAGCCCTGCTACACGGGATATACTGGCAAAGGTTGATGTCCTCACAGTCATAGGTGCGTTGTTCTTCAGCCAGGCCGTGTATGTCCGGGAATCGCTTGTCCCTCAAACAACAAAGGTTATCCAGATAGACAGCAATCCATGGCAGATCGGGAAGAATATCCCTGTAGCCTGCGGCATGTACGGAAATATCAAGGTTGCCCTGTCGGATTTATCAATGGAGCTGGAAAAACATATGAACGTTGATATGAGGGAAGATGTCAGGGCCAGGATTGGTAAGATTTATCTGGAGAAACAGGTCATGATATCTGCTTTTGAGGCGGAAGCCCTTAAGCATCGGGAGAGTATGCCCATTCACGCCACCCGTCTGATGCAGGAAATCCGGGATGCAATCGCTCCTGGAACGCGAATCGTGGATGATTGCTGGTCATATTCCGCGATTCTAAGGAGGACCGTCCCCTTTGCTGAGGAGAAGGCGTATATGCGTTCAAGGGGCGGAGGGAGTATCGGTTGGGGCCTGCCGGGGGCTATCGGCGTCAAGCTTGCGGCCCCTGAGAGGCCGGTGGTATGCATAAGCGGCGACGGCAGCGCCATGTGGTCGATCCAGAGTCTCTGGACCGCCGCCCGGTATAATGTGCCAGTAACTTTTATCGTCATCTCTAACGGCTGTTATCGCCAGGTCAGGCTGATGAAGAAGATCTTAATGGGAGAGAAGGTCACGGGCAGGAACCTGGGGACCGATCTGTGCCTGCCGGCGAATGACTTCTGCAAGATAGCCGAAGGGATGGGAATCACCGCGCAGAAACTGGAGAGACCGGAGGATATAAGAGAGACATTAAAGAAAGCTTTATCATTAAACAAGCCGAACTTGATCGACGTAACAGTGGATGCGACATTATCCTAAAAATGCTTTCCGTACTGTCTCATTGTCCATTAATTCCTTTATGTCCCCTTCCATAACTATTTTACCCACTTCTAAGACGTATGCCTTTTGAGCAACGCTGGTAACCAGGCTTGCATTCTGTTCGACTAAAAGTACACTAATACCGGATTTGTTTATATTTACAATTGTTTCCGCCAGGCTTTCAATAATTAAGGGCGCTAACCCTAATGAAGGCTCGTCGAGCATAAGTAGCTTTGGTTTTGCCATCAAAGCACGGCCGATAGCTACCATTTGTTGTTCCCCGCCGCTGAGGCTCTCGGCTTTTTGGTTCATCCTTTCTTTCAGGCGGGGAAACAGTTCATAGACCCTTTCGAGGTCCTTTTCAATACCGTCTCTATCTTTTCGTAGATAAGCACCGATTTTAATATTACTCAGAACGCTCATATAGGGGAAGAGCCCTCTGCCTTCCAACACATGGATAATGCCGAGGCTGACAATCTTGTCAATTGACAACCTGTTGATAGTTTCACCATTAAACTGAATGGTGCCAGAACTCGGGCGGACTAATCCTGAAATACTCTTAAGGATTGTACTTTTCCCGGCACCATTTGCGCCAATGATACTTGTTACGGAGCCTTCAATTACTTCCAGAGTGACATTTTTTACAGCCTCTGCAACATCATAATGAACGGTCACGTTGTTTAAATTGAGTAACATGATCAATGTGTTCCTAAATAGGCCTGAATGACATTTCTATTCGATTTCATTTCCGCAGGCGACCCTTCAGCGATTTTTTTGCCAAAGTTCAAAACTGCTATCCGTTTGCAAAGGCTCATTGCCGCTCTCATATTGTGTTCGATTATTACGATTGTAATACCCCCTTCCCACAATCTATTTATGACCTTTATCGTTTCATCCACTTCGGATGAATTCATTCCGCCCAGTGGTTCATCAAGTAACAATATCTTTGGATCAGCAGCCAACGCGATCGCTATACCGAGCAATCGTTTGTGACCCTGGGAGAGAACTTTGGCCTGGACACCGGCCATTGTTGACATCCCAACCAGGTCCAGTATTGTTGAACACTGTTCTAGAATCATTCTCTCTTTACGGGAACTGGCGGGAGTTCGAAAAACTGTTTCGAACATATTAATTCTCGGTGTGAGATGTTTGGCCAAAGATACATTTTCCAGGACAGTGAATGCGGGACAAATATTGTTTGCCTGAAAAGTTCGGACAATACCAAGCTTGGCGATGGAATGTGTTGATTTCCCCGTGATTTCCTTCTTTTCAAAAATCAGGCTTCCTTCTGTAGGACGCAGGAAACCGGTTATCAAATTAAACAATGTGGTCTTCCCCGCTCCATTGGGACCGATCAGACCAAGGATGTCCCCCTTTTTTACGGTGATGTCAACATCGTTGATTGCGGTCAACCCGCCGAAATTTTTTGTTAGTCCTTTAATCTCGAGCATGTCTGGTCTTATTCCGAGAAATTTTGGAACTCTTAAGCCTGATCCACTCAGGCAAGCCTACCAATCCTTCCGGCATAAAAAAGATAATCAACAGCAAAACGCCTGCAAAAAAGAATGGTTGATATGTTTTTAGGGGCCGCAGAACCTCCGGTATTAGACCAAGGACTAATGAGCCGATAATAGGCCCGTAAAAATTTTTCGATCCCCCCACCACCATGTAAACAAGGGTGTAAACTGTAAATATGAAACCAAAGGTGTTTGGATGAATCGTTGAAACGTACTGGCTGTAAAACCCACCGGTTAGACCTGCAAAGAAACAACCGATGCTAAAGGAGAGGACCTTATAACCAAGTGTAAAAATGCCCACACTTTCGGTAAGTGAATCTGACTGTTCAATGCCCCGGAAGATAAATCCGGTTCGGGAGTGCTCTATGGCATATAAAAGCAGTAGAGAGATGATCATAATAATGAGTATCAGATAATAAAATGGCACGCGATTATCGAATGTTATGCTAATGAATCCCAGGAGATTGACGGGATCGGGCGGTGGAATATCAAAAATGCCTTGTGTCCCGCCCGTAATGCTTTTCCATTCCTGTATTGCCAGTGTCACGATTTGTCCCAGAAAGACTGTGACCATGCAAAAATAGATTCCTTTTAAACGGACGAATGGAAAACCTATCAGGCACGCGGAGGCAGCGGCAGCCAGACCTGCCACTATCAAAGCAACCCAGGAAGAAACGCCTAACTTCATGACCAAAATGGCGGATGTGTAGGCGCCTATGGTTACCATTCCACCGTGGGCCAGGGATATTTGTCCTGTTAAGCTTATCAGGCGCAAACTGGTCGAAAGAATTATATTGATAGCCAGCAGGATGCATAAATGCAGGATATATGGCCCGTTGAGGAAGACCGGCAAGATAAACAGCAATATAATAAGAGCACCGAGTGTAATAGTCCTCTTAAAATACATTCTATTCATGTCCCCAGATACCTTGAGGCCTGAATAACAGGATTATGATGACAACACATGAATCAATAAGCCCGGCGATATTAGCGGTTGTAAAAACAGGCATGATCCCATCAATTAAACCTATAATCAAACCACCTACAACGGCCCCGGAAATGCTTCCAAGGCCTCCTAACACAATTACGGCAATACCCTGTATAAGCGCGAAGCTCCCCATAGTGGGGCTCAGACTGAATAATGCTCCTACCAAACCCCCTGCAATAGCAGCCAAGCAGCATCCAACGAACATGGCTATTGCGGAAATACGATTCAGATTTATACCCTGGAGCGCCGCGGCGGTGTTATTTTGAGAGATGGCAAGCATAGCCTGACCCGTCTTGGTTTTTTGGACAAACACGTAAAGCCCTGCGAGTAAAAACGCACCGACTCCTATAATAAATAATCTCTCCAGGGAAATCGAGATATTGAAAATAGATAATACCGATGTAAATGGACGCGGATAAGATTTAGGCGTTCCTCCGGCGATTGATAAGACGAGGTTCTGTAAAATTATCATTAACCCAACAGAAACAATTAATGACCGTTCCAGTTCTTCGCGAAATGGGCGAAAACAAAAACGTTCTAATATTATCCCTATTATCCCAACGAACAGGGTGGCCAATATTAATGCTGGGAAGAAATTGAATCCAAGCTTCACAATAAAATAATACACACTATATGAACCAATCATATATATTTCCCCATGAGCCATCTGCACAATGCCCATGATGCTCATGATCAAAGTCAGGCCTAATGCAACCAAGATATAGATCCCGGAAAGCGAAAGGCCATTTATAAAGCTCTGGAATAATATGAAGGTGGTCAATGGATCCCCTTTTCTTCCCAGAAAGGCTGAATTGTATAACGACCCGGTTTTATTTTAATGCATTAATTCCGGTTATTGTTCCATATACTCGAACTCAATTTTACCGTTTACGATTCGTGAAAGTGTACCTGCCCTGATGATAACATGGTTGATGCCGAAACTCTCCTGTCCGCCCATGGCACCTGGGCCATATAACGTATCTATATTTTTCATATTTTCAAAGGTGGCCACGACTTTGTCCGGATCAAAGCTCTGTGCTTTTTCGATTGCCTGCAATAATGGATATATCGCTTCAAGCAGGGTAGTGGAATCCATATTAAATATTGTGCCATCCTGTTTTAACTTTTTACCCAGTTCCTTCACCATTGGAGGCATCTTGGGACTGGTTACATCAACTGAACCCGTGGAAAAAATGTCATAGGCATGGTTTGGGGAAATCATACTATTCAGGACATGGGGGTCTCCCAGTAATAGAGAGCCGAATATCGGGCCTTTAAACCCAAGATCGCGCGCTCCGGTAATAATAGCCTTTTCCCATGGAGGTATGCAGAAGCCAAGGTCAATGGCATCCGGATTGCTGGCCAGTGCCTTGGTAATAATTGGATTAAAGTCCTGGGTTCCTTCTGCGTAGACATCATCAAAGACTATAGGCAGGTTGTGACTATCAATCACTTTTTTTAGATTGTCCCTTACAAAATCGGTTTCCGGATTATCAGGCAAAACTATTGCTATCCGTTTCTTATCAGGATAGGTTTTTACAAAGTAATCGTATGCCGGTTTTATATTATAGACGGTGGCACTTGCGAAGAAATTGTACTTGGTGTTTGCATTTAGCTGAGTTTTGCCGAGACCTACTGCCATAATGCGTATGACTTTATTCTGTTCGGCGTTCTTGGATATTGCCATATTGGCAGGGGGAAACATCGAAGATACCATAAATTTTATATCATCCTGCAAGAGTTTTGCGAAAGCCGTTACCGCCCCGGTAGGTGACGATTGATCGTCCTGAGCCATAATCGTAATCTTATATTTCTGACCATTCACACTTATGCCGCCGCGCTCGTTCAGTATCTCTTCAGTCGCTTTAATCGCTGCGTATTGGGGCTGGGTTACAGGCGCAAAAAAACCTGTTATAGATGTCATCAGACCAATCTTAAAAACCTTATCGCCGGACTTTGTTTCAGCGCTTGCGGCGCTGAATGAGAGAAAAAAAAGCATAGTAAAAACACAGGTGATCAAAAAAAATATTTTTCCTTTCATATGACTTCCCTCCTTTGTTCATAAAAGATATTGCTTATTTTATTTCCGGTTAAACAAGATCAGCGAAATCAGGAAAAACCTCGCTTATTTCGTCTATTGTCCATTTCCCAACTTTGCGTATAAATGCCAATGGTTTTAAAGGGTTATCATAGACACAGATATCTCCGCCCGAAGCGTAAATAAATTTCCCGGAGACATTCCGGGCTCTGTCTGTGGCAAGATAAGCAATAATCGGAGCGATCCACTCCGGTTCCAGAGATTCCGGATAGGGGAAACCCCCTGCACGAAACTCCCGTTCCTTTCCCGGAAAGAGGCTGGTGGCGGCGCTTGGCAATAGGGCGTTGACTGTTATCCCATGTTCCTTCATCTCTATGGAAAGCGATTTCGTAAGGCCCAGGATGGCAGTTTTAGCGGTTGCGTAAGGCAAACTAATCGCTGCGTCACCTAATGCCGCACGGGATGATATATTTATTATCCTGCCATTTTTCTTCTGAATCAGGTGCGGTAAAGCGGCTTTGATACAGCTCAGATGCCCTTTCAGATGGATATCCATAATGGAATCCCAGTCTTTTTCCGTCATTTCAATAGTTGGCATTGCCTTGAAATTACCGGCACAATTCACAAGGATATCTACCGTACCAAAGCTCTCCAGAGCAGAGTTAATAATACCGGCACCTCCAGACATCGTGCCGACGCTGTTATAATTTGCCACGGCAGCGCCTTTGGATCTTCTAATCTCATCAACAACCAAATCAGCCGTCATGGCGCCATCTGGGTCACGACCTATATCGTTCACTACTATATTTGCTCCCTCCGCCGCCATTGCCATAGCTGTTGCCCTGCCAATTCCGCCCCCGCTCCCGGTTATCACAGCTGTTTTGCCTTTTAGATTTTCCGTCATCATATTTCTTCCGCTCCTTTTTTATCTAATTAGTTCATCTGGAGTTCTGACCTTGCTATGATTTCAAGCTGGATAGCCGGCGTGAGATTCACGAAGTATGCGCTGTAACCGGCAACCCTTACGATGAGGTCCTTGTATTTTTCGGGGTCATTCCTCGCTGCAATAAGCGTTTCACGATCAACAATATTGAACTGCACATGCTTTCCTCCCAGTTCAAAATAGGTCTTTATTAGCACGGCAAGCTTCTGCATATCCTCCTCATCCGCGAGTGCCGAAGGATGAAATTTCATGTTTAAGAGGGTTGCCTGCATGGGGGTATGATCGATCTTGGCAGCGCTTTTAATGACTGCCGTCGGGCCATTTGTGTCCATTCCCTGTACGGGGGAGACCGCCCCATCGGCAAGGTACTCCCCTGCAAACCTTCCGTCGGGAGTAGCCCCGGTTAGTGCACCACCGGGGCCTTGTGTTGATATGGATATGCCGGAAGGTTTTTGCGTTCCTCCGAGTATGGTACCGAAGGTAGCGGAACTTTCTGAAAGGTGACGATATAATTCCGCGGCAATGCTGTCAGCGTAATCCGAATCATTGCCAAATTTTGGCGCGGCAACACAGGCCTTTCTTATCTCTTCATGCCCTGCCCAGTTCGCCGCCAGGGCTGTTCTTAATTCCTTCATGCTCCAGCGCTTTTCGTCGAAAACAAGCTTCTTCATCGCGGCCAGAGAATCGACAGCATTGATCATGCCTACCACGTTGAGTACGCATTGGTTATTAAAAAAATATGGCCTTTCGGCGATATTCCTCCCAATCCTGATCGGGTCATCCATAAGCGCTGTTCTTATGGGGTCAGGGAATCCATCGATGTGGGCCTGTACCCAGATATTATTGTATTCAGCATTGAACTCAAGAAAATAAGTGAACTGTTTCTTAAAGGCGATCATCAATTCATCAAAGGTGGTAAATGTATCCGGATCTCCTGTCTTGGGTCCGAGTTGCAGGCCTGTTTTAGGGAAAATGCCGTTATTCAGAGTGATTTCCAGGACCATCGGCACGATAAACATAGACACCGCCATCATGCAGGATTTACCAGGCAGAGCTGCGTCAATGCAACCTGCCATGGCGTAATTGCGGGCCTCCTTTAAGGGTATTCCATGGTGAAGGAAGTAGCCGATGTACGATTTATCCCCAATGAAGGCAGGCATTCCTATCCCTGTTTTGACAAGTTCAATGGCCTTGAGCATCAGGGTTTCGGGAGTCCCTTTATGCACTCTCAAGGTTATGGTGTGGTGAGGCGTAGGGCAGCGTTTGGCGGCTTCCAGGATAAGGTATGAAAGCTCGTTGGACGCGTCCGCACCGTCAGCAGTTTGGCCTCCTATAGTACAGTTATGCCACTTTGCCTTTCCAGCGTTTTTCTGCCTGTTGGCCATGCCGGATATTCTGTTTATCTCCATGTCCTTGATTCGAAGGCTCTGGAGATATTCCAGGACCTCTTCATCAGTAATGGACCCTTTGGCGATATCTTTTCTGTAAAACGGGTAGAGGAACTGATCCATTCTGCCGATGCCTGCTGTAGGCGAGGGACACATCATCAAATAACAGAACCAGAAAGACTGAACTGCTTCTCTGAAATTTTGGGCTGGTTCCCCGGGGACCCTCTTGCAGATCTCTTCAATCCTTTCAATCTCTTTCTTCCTCTCCTGATCCCTCTCCTCCAGGGCCATTCTGCCGGCCAAAGCTGAGAATCGGCGCGCGAAACCTATCACTGACTTTAGTGAAATAATAACGGCATTGAGAAAATGTCCCCTTTCTATTGAGCCTGGAGTGAGGAACCTTAATGTTTCAAGTTCTTTTTCCGCCTCAGTGATGATAGTGCCAAGGCCACGTTTTAAGGCTTTTTCATAGTCCACCACGATATTGTAGAAACCAGGACCAAGCCCCATACCACTCTCTGCATACCCGCCACCACTGCCTTCCTCTTTACTTTTCCATGGAGCATAAACGATACCGGACTGCATAAACGGCCAGAGCCTATTCTCATCGAAGGAGCGCCCCATCCTTATCACGAGACTCTTTTTCCTCCAGTACTCATTCATCAACTCCAGCTCTTTAAGATCACTGTCGCTGATCAGCCAGCCTTCGCTCTTTAGAGCCGCTATCTCCGCTTTGGGCCAAGGTCCGTAGTTGAATTCGATTTCAACGCCCATATACCTGCTTGCCCCGTTACCAACAATAAGTTCACCGTCTCTGATAAAAATGGTAATATTACTCAGCGTATGAGCAATGGCTTTCGCCCTTCTAAGAATCTCCGGCTCACCTTCGGTTTGTCTGTAGCTCTCTGTTATGAGACGGACTTTTTCTATGCACATGGGATATTTTTCTACCCTGAGGCCTTCCATCATCTTTTGAATTCTCTTGGAACTCATGATGCGTTAACTCCCTGTTTCGATGATTTACCTAATTCAAAATGACTGTTGTTTCCTAGTGCCCAATAGGTAAGTGGATAAACCTTGTCATCTCGGGTGAGAATATGAATCTGCCACGTTGATTCCTGTCTAAGAATTATGAATTGATTGCTCCCTGCAATGAGACCCGGAATTGCCGTACTATGTGTTTTTTATCATTTCGCATCTTTCTGCCGAATGATACCTTCAGGGTTCAGTATGCATAACAATATTTTCTATAAAAATATTTATAATGATAGTCAAGCAATTTTTTAGAAATCATAAAAGTATTGACAGAAAAACACATCTATGATACCAAAATTAGAAATATTGTTGAAAATAAATAAAACCTATTGCATAATCCTAAACTATTAAATGGAACTTCAAAAAGATTATATCTCGGTCCAAAAAGCGCTTCAAATCCTGTTGGCATTTGTTCCTCATAACAAGGAGATGGGCACTATGGAGGTCAGTGAGTTACTGGGACTCAATAAATCGACCGTGAGCCGTCTTCTGAACGTCTTAGTCCGTTATGATTTTTTACAGCACGATAAAAAAACCAGGAAGTTCAGGCTTGGTAAATCAGCAGCAGCGATCGGGATGGCTGTAAAACAATCTCTGAGTGAACAAATTATAGGAATCGCTCAGCCTTACATCGATGATCTGCGGAATAAACTCGATGAAACCTTCGCCCTTGAGATATGGAACGGTGACAGTACGATCATGGCTTATCGGGCCGAGGCCTTACGATTGCGAAGAGTATCCCTCCTGCGGCCGGGGGATAAGGTGGATGTACACGTTTCTGCCGGTGCAAGGGTAATTTTAGCCTTTTCATCACAACATGTTATCGAAAATATTTTAAGGGGCATGTTTCCAAAGTACACTGAGAAGACCATCACAGATTCGGACCTCCTTAAGGCACAACTGCCTGGAATAAGAGAAAACGGCTACTTTATAGCCCTTGGTGAACGCCATCTGGAATCCAATATTATTGCGGTTCCCATATTCAACTTTGAAAAAAAACCGGTCGCCGCCATATCCCTTTTTACAATAACGGAAAGATTGCAAACCTTGATTGACTCGGAAGTGGTTTCACTGCTGAAGCAAACGGCATCCCAGATTTCGGCCAAACTTCTCTATTCCGAAGAGGATTGAAACCGGAACCGGGGAACATATCCATATCCAATAGAATCAATATGGAAACAAATGAAAAAAAGGGCGTTATTTTAAACATACAGCATTATTCGATACATGATGGGCCTGGTATGGATACTGAGAAGCACAGATTAGGCACCGGATTTGACAACCGAAGGATCCTTGATAACGCAAGGCGGATTTATCATGAGTTGAAAAAGCCGCTGGTCGCGCGCATGCCGGTTGTTCCGGGATATATATAATGCGTCGGAGGAAAATATACGTCAAACAGCAGAGTTCATCGCGAGAGAACTGGGAAAAGATGTTCGCGTGCACTTGTTGCCCTATCATAGGCTTGGAAATACTAAATATGCCCTATTGGAAGCCCCACTCAAAGCGGTCAATATAGAACCGCCGGGAAATGAGGATATGGGGGAATTTAAAGGAATTATGGAGGGGTATGGTTTAGATGTAGAAATCGGGGGGTAGCCTTAAAAGGGAGTAATACTGATGAATGAACGAGTAAAAAGGCTGATGGCCAAATTAGATGTTAAGGAATTCCCCATATGTTCCGAAAAAGCCCGGCTGGTGGTGGAATCGTTAAGAAGAACGGAAGGTGAACCGCAGATTGTCAGGCGCGCTAAGGCAACGGCCCATTTTTTGGACAACCGAACAATCTTCATTGAAGACGATGAAGTCATTGTCGGCAATGTCGCCGCCAAACCTATGGGCATGGAGGCCGGGACAATGGGCCCGGCCTGGCCAAAGGAAGATTTGGAGAGCCTGAGAGCGGCCGGCCTTACTCTTTCGGAAGAGGATGAAGTCGTTCTGCGATCTTTAGATGACTACTGGAGAGAAAAAGGACGAACCCTGGATGAACGTCAGGGGCAATTTTACGATGATGAACGTATGTGGCCCTTTATCCGTGCAGGCATTCTTTGTCCTCCATGGAAAAAGAAGAATGAAGGTCGAGGGCAAGGTTCCGCAGGCGTGGGATGGGGTCTTGGTCTGGCCTACACTCTGATTGTTGTGGATTTTGCCAAGGTACTCAATGAAGGGCTTAACAAGATCATTGATGACGCCCGAACAGAACTTCGGGCCTTGCGTTATTTCAGCGCCGAGGAGGTAAAAAAAAACGATTTTCTGGAGTCGGTAATTATTTCCCTGTTATCCATTGTACGCATAGCAGAAAGATTCGCGGCCATGGCTGAAAAAATGGCGTCAAGTGAAAATGACCTGAATCGTAAAGAGGAACTTGTTCGGATTTCAGAGATCTGCCGCCGGGTTCCGGGTACTCCGGCCCTTAACTTCCGGGAAGCCATTCAATCCTTCTGGTTTATTTTTCTTATGACCCTTGGCGGAGCATCACCGGGAGGGCGTTTTGACCAGTTCATGTATCCTTTCTACAAGAATGATATTGAAAAAGGCCGAATCACTGACGAAGAGGTCATGGAACTGCTGGAATGCTTGCGAATAAAAGTAATGCAATATAATTTTATCGGTGGTGGTAAGTTACAGCGAGAAAAATGGTCCGGGATGGCCCGCTGGCATAATTTTGTTATCGGTGGTGTGACACCGGAAGGAGAAGACGCTACCAACCCGCTTTCATACCTTATTTTGGAGGCGGCCCGGGAATGCCGGACGCCACATCATACCATTACGGTTAGGGTACATGAAAAAACACCTGAGACTCTTATGTTAAAAGCCCTTGAAGTGGTCAAATTAGGGATGGGAATGCCTGCCTTTGTCGGGGATAAATCATATATAGGGTATCTGATTGATCAGGGTGTTCCGTTGAAAGATGCCCGCAATTATGCGCTTTCCGGGTGTTTGGATGTCAATTTGCCCGGAAAGTCGCGCACATCCGCCATAGGCATGTTTATCGTACCCAGGGTTTTGGAAATTTTCCTGAATAACGGTTTTGATCCTCTTCTTGGTATTCAACTGGGACCGAAGACCGGAAAGTTCGAGGAATTCACATCTTTTCATGAATTAATGGCATCCTTTAAGCGGCAACTTAAACATTTCATGAGTCTCGCCGCGGAGGAGCATAACATTTTACTGCGCGCTCATGCTGAGTTATTTCCGGATGCCGTGCATTCAGCACTGATGCATGATGCCATAAAGGTAGGGCGTGATGTTCTCAACCGTGTCATGCCGTTTGAAAACGGTTCCGTGCTTAACCTTGTGGGAATGGTAAACGTCGCAGATTCAATGGCGGCGATAAAAAAACTCGTTTTTGACGAGAAAAAGATTTCCCTAATGGAACTTAAAGCGGCCCTGGACGCCAACTGGGAAGGCGAGAAGAATGCCCGGATACGAAAAATGTGTGTCGAAGCGCCGAAGTACGGGAACGGTATTCCTGAAGTGGATGAGATTCTGGCGGAATTATTTCAGTTCTGGGCCGACACCGCCCTGTCATTTCCCACTTCCTGGGGCGGTACCATAAAACCCACAGGTATTTCCATCACGGCTCATGCCCCAGGTGGAGCCCTGACAGGGGCTACTCCGGACGGCAGGATAGCAGGCGAAACTTTAGCGGACGGCACCCTGTCCCCGGCGCAGGGCAGAGACACCAGAGGCCCTACGGCTGTAATTCGCAGCGCTATGACAGTCAACCAACGGGCGTTTCAAGCCACCTTGCTTAATATGAAGTTTGATCCCTCTGCGCTGAAGACGGAAGGCGATCTAAAAAAGCTGTCAATGCTGATCAGGACTTATTTCAGTCAGGGAGGAAAACATATACAGTTTAATGTGATTGATAAATCCACATTACTCGACAGCCAACGGCGGCCTGAAAAATATCGGAATCTCATTGTGAGAGTGGCCGGCTACAGCGCGTATTTCGTATCCCTTGACAGATCGGTGCAGGATGAGATCATTGCGCGGACTGATTACAGATCGGTTTAATTACGTATTATCAATAAGTTGATATCACTTTTGTCCAAAACGCTTTTAAGGATTGAAGGGTTCGTATGGGGGGACGCGTTTCATCGCGTCCGCTTATTTCGGCCACGACAGAGCGTGGCCCTCCACTGCTATGAATTCTCCAGCTCCTCCTCCTGCAGTTCCCTGATTTCATCCCTGAGCCTGGCTGCCTCCTCAAATTCAAGCCTTTCAGCGGCCGCAAGCATCTTCTTGCGGAGGTCTGATATCATATCCCGTATAATATCCGGTGTCAGATAAGCCTTTATTTTTTCTTTAACAGTTGGGACGGTTACATAGTCGGCTTCATAAATGGAACCGAGGATATTCTCAATGTTTTTCCGGATGGATGCGGGGGTGATATTGTTGGCCCTGTTATATTCCATCTGGATTTCCCTGCGGCGGTTGCTTTCGTCGATAGCACTCTTCATCGAAGGAGTGATCTGGTCGGCGTAAAAGACGACTATCCCGTTGATATTACGGGCGGCTCTGCCGCTTGTCTGTATCAGAGATCTTTCGGAGCGCAGGAATCCTTCCTTATCCGCATCAAGTATGGCGACCATCGATACTTCAGGCAGGTCCAGTCCTTCCCGTAGCAGATTTATTCCGATAAGGACATCAAAAACACCCGAACGAAGATCCCGGATGATCTCCATCCTCTCTATGGTCTTTATTGTGGAATGGAGATATTGCACTTTAAGGCCGAGTTCATCATAATATTCACAGAGATCTTCCGCCATTTTTTTTGTGAGTGTTGTGACGAGCACACGTTCTCCCCTTGCAGCTCTTTCCCGGATTTTTCCCAGGAGGTCATCGACCTGGTTTTTAGCGGGGCAAACGATGACCTCCGGATCCATAAGCCCTGTAGGCCTGATGACCTGATCAGCGATAACATTTGCCCTCTCGAGTTCATAGGGGCCGGGCGTGGCTGATACATATATCACCTGTTTCACCCTGGTTTCAAATTCCTCGAATTTAAGCGGCCTGTTATCCAGAGCGGACGGAAGCCGAAAACCGTAATCCACAAGAGTCTGTTTTCTAGACCTGTCTCCCCTGTACATGCCATAGAGCTGGGGAACACCGATATGGCTCTCATCGATAATAACCAGGTAATCACTGGGAAAGTAGTCCAGCAGGGTAGGAGGAGGCTCGCCGGCGGACCTGCCAGTCAAGTGCCTGGAGTAATTTTCAATGCCCTGACAGTAACCCATTTCGATCATCATCTCCAGATCAAACTGGGTTCGTTCTTCTATCCTCTGGGCCTCAATGAGCTTGCTTTCAGACCGGAAAAAGGCAATCCTTTCTTTGAGCTCCTCCCTGATATTTTCTATGGCCCTTTCCCTTATTTCTGTTGTGGTCACATAATGGGTTGCCGGATAAATGGTAACGCGACCGAGATTTTTCGTAACTTTTCCAGAAAGAGGGTCAATCTCCTGGATCGCTTCCACTTCATCCCCGAAAAAATGGATGCGGACCGCGCGTTCCTCTTCATGGGCGGGATAAATATCGAGCACGTCTCCGCGGACACGAAAACGTCCTCTGTAAAAGTCAAATTCCCCGCGCTCATAATTTATATCAACAAGCTTTCTTATCGCATCATCCCTGGCAAGGGGCCTATCCTTTTCAGCGTAAAGGATCATTTCATGATAAACCTCGGGCGAACCCAGGCCGTATATGCAGGAGACGCTTGCCACAATGATTACATCTTCCCTGTCCAGCAGGGATCTTGTGGCGCTATGACGCATCTTGTCTATATGCTCATTAATACTGGAGTCTTTCTGTATGTAGGTGTCGGAATGGGGGATATATGCCTCAGGCTGATAATAGTCATAATAGCTTACGAAATATTCAACAGCGTTGTTCGGAAACAGATTTTTAAATTCGCCATAAAGCTGCGCCGCCAAGGTTTTGTTGGGAGCGATGATCAGGGTCGGCTTTTGAGCCTTTGCTATTACATGGGCCATCGTGAATGTCTTGCCTGACCCGGTCACACCAAGCAGGACCTGATGACGAAGGTTTTCTTTAAGGCCCTTGGTAAGGGTTTCAATAGCTCCGGGCTGATCGCCGCAGGGTTCGAGGTCTGTAATTAATTCAAACATCGAATCTCCAGCCGGTTCCCCGGGGGCCGTCTTCAAGGATGATACCCATCTTCTGGAGTTTTTCCCTGATTTCATCGGCTTTTGCCCAATCCTTTCTGAGCCGGGCTTCCGACCTCTCACTGATCATCTTTTCAACCTCATCCTCGTCGATGCTAACAGATACCTTTGTTATGTTTTTCAAAAATTCAGCGGGTTTTTCATTGAGGATGCCCAGTGTTCGGGCCGCAATGAATAAGTTGATCCTTTCATTTTCAAGTTGATTCAATAATTCGGGTTTTTTATTGTCCCCAAAAAGATCCATCAACCTGTTCATCTCCTTAACCGTCTCGAAGATCAGGCCCGTTGCACCGGCGGTGTTCAGATCATCGTCCATATAGTTGATGAACTGGGACAGGAAACCTTCTTTCTCCTGATCGGGAAGGGTACCAAAAATATCTTCGTCAATTGAAGGATTATCATTGTTCAGAAGTTCATCCAGACGCTGGAGAGTCCTGTAGATGCGGACTAGCCCGGTCTGGAGGCTTAGTACATCATTTTTTGAGAAGTCCAGAGGGCTCCTGTAATGTTTTGACAAAAGAAACAGTCTCAGGACTTCAGCAGGGTATCTGTCCAGGGCGTCCCTTATGGTTATAAAATTGCCAAGAGATTTGGACATCTTTTCAGCTTCCACAGTGACGAATCCGTTATGTACCCAGTAACGGGCAAATTCGGCGTTATTAGCCGCAACCGACTGGGCCCTCTCGTTTTCATGGTGAGGGAAAAGCAGGTCCCTTCCCCCGCCGTGAATATCAAAAGTAGGACCCAGGAAATGATTGCTCATAACCGAACATTCCATGTGCCAGCCCGGTCTGCCGGGACCCCAGGGGCTGTTCCATTCCGGCTCGCCCTTTTTCGCCGCCTTCCAAAGGGTAAAATCCATGGGATGCCTTTTTTTTTCATCTATGGCAATTCTACTGCCTGCTTTCATATCCTCCAGGCGTCTGCCTGATAAGCTACCGTAATCGTTCAATTTTTCAACCGAATAATATACGTCTCCATCAACAATATATGCAAAACCCTTATCTATCAGGACCTTTATCATTTCAATCATGCCGTTGATGTGCTCGGTGGCTCTTGGTTCCATGTCCGCATTCCGGACCCCCAGACGCCCCATGTCTTCGTAAAAGGCATCAATATATTCCTGGGCTAAGGATTCCGTGTCCCTTGCCATCTTATTTGCCCTTTCGATAATCTTATCATCAATATCGGTAAAGTTGCGGACATAAGTCACCTTAAAACCCCTCGCGCGGAAGTATCTCACGAGAACATCAAAGACTATAGCGGACCTCGCATGACCGATATGGCAGAGGTCATATACTGTAACACCACAGACATAGATGCCGACCTTTCCTTTTATAATGGGATGGAAATCCTCTTTTTTTCGCGTGGCCGTATTATATAAGCGAATGGGCATTAGTATCTCCTTGAACTATAATCTGAAAAATGGAATATAGGTAATTTGCGGATATGTGTCAATGCCCCTTAAGATACCCCCAGTTTACCGTCAAAAACAGCAAGCCGATAAAGAAGTAAGCCTGTCACAGCGAGTATCGCGAACACCCACCCGATCGTTGTGGCCGGTGGAAATATGGGTTTGGTGATGGCCGCCAGTCCATACCCCACCACAGCAAGAAATTTGCGTTTTCCGATGAAATATCCATGAACATAGAGACAAATCCAAGCGCCCGGATTTCTGCAGGAAGCCTGTGAGAGACTCCCCCCTGGAACAAAATGATAGCTCACTGTAAACTTTTCGCGAAGATTTCATTATTGCTGTTATTTACGATACCCGATAAAATGATCTTAACAGAATGTACCGTCATCGCATGTGACCTGATAAATGCAGATTCAGAACCATCTTTTTCCGATAAATATCAACTTTTTTCTAAACACTCATGGCCCTTTGGGCCACCACGATGTATGAAAATAACAACCTATGGTCGCAGGATCGCGGTATGGGGAGCCCTTTTAACGGCGAAGACCCGGGTAGCAAATTAATAGCATAAGGCACATGCCAGGCCTCCGGCTCTGAGAGCCTACGCCTCGGAGAGCAGGCGGAATGCTTCTCGTATGTAATTTTCTATCCGGATTCCGTAAAAGTTATCTTAATGCTTGTGATGACATAGAGAATAAAACCTGCCAGGAGCAGGGCACCCAGCATAACCGGATTCCCTGTTTTTATCAGGTAAGCGATGATGAAAGCGATGATAAAACCCAGGATAATAACTAAGGTCCGTGGAATGCGACTTAATACCACCTTACCAAAATGGACGAAACTTATATGACTTACAAGCAGAGATGCGGTTAACAGGGTAATCGCCCATATTATCCATTGATTTTCCAGGAAAAGGCATATCCCCATGATAACCATGGCGCCTGCGGGGCTGGGCAGGCCGTTAAAGAAGCCGGGAGGAAGATCGGTATTATATTTGTCATGGATCAGGAATCGCCACAACCGGTAGCCGATCGAAAGAGAATAGAGGGCCCCGAAGATTAAAGAGAGAGCGGAGAATCCTCCTATCAGGATGATTAACAGGCCCGGACAGATCCCGAAACTTATAAAATCGGCAATGTCATCAAACCAGGGCCCGAACTTTGTTCCCCCGTGTTTTTCTGCCATTCTGCCGTCAAAAAGATCAAACATCTGTCCGGCAAGGATGGCGATAGCCACATAGACATAACGGCCTTCAAAAACGAAAAATATTCCCACCATTCCGCATATCAGATTCAAGGTGGATAAAATGTCGGCATAGAAGCGATTCGGAATGACTTTAAAAACGATCGATGAAATAGAAAGGATGATACACAAGTAAAGTATCTGATTTGAGATGTCAAGTATCCCTATCCCGCCGTCCAGCAGGGCACAATAAATGATAAGGGCAAAACATAATACCGCTTTGATCTTTCCGAAATTATTTGCGGCAACGGAGAATTTTGTAAAGCGTTTGATAATATATCTGACTAAAAATTGACCGGTGGTTTCGATGGCAACCATTAAAATTACTGCTGCAGTATTGAGAAGACCCATGTAGGCAAAAAAGATGAAAGGGGGCAGATAAGTGAGTTTATCACATAGTGGGTCGAGTTCTTCGCCAAGTGAGCTTGAAAGGCCGCACTTCCTGGCCACCAGACCGTCTACGCCGTCCAAAACGGCGGAGATTGTAAATAACAAGATCCCAAAGGCATGCTCACCTGCGACGGCGTATAACATAGTCCCTGATAGGCCGATAATTACTCTCCAGATACATATGGCATTCGGTTGCAGAAAAAAGTGTTTAATAAAATATTCCCTCACTCTTTTCTGCTTCAGTGCCAGCACAAAACCGAAATACATCAAAA
>JAFGDF010000305.1 GCA_016932235.1 Deltaproteobacteria bacterium
CTTCCAGGCGTTGAAGTCTTCCCTATCGTAATTCATTTCATAATTAAGAGGCCTGATTCTCGTGATCCTGCCGTCCTTTACGTCCACGAGCGTGGGCACGCCGGAATCGCCCGGTCCTATGAGACCTGAGCCTCTGATAACCTGTTTATCCGCTCCGATGTCGATTTTCTTCTTTTCAGCGCACATTAACGCGAGTCCTCCTTTTCTCTAAATCCGATCAAGGTCCATCAGGCAAAATCCGACAGCCTCCTCCCCGGAGATTATGCATAAATTCATCCGGGGCTCTGTTCTGATCCTTTTAAGGCATATTGTGTCCACCACAGACGTTTAAGGCCTGACCCGTAACATTTCTTGACATGTCACTTACAAAATAGAGCACTGTATCCGCAATATCCTCAGTTGTGATATCCCTCCCCAATACCGTAAGAGTCTTAGGATCCTTCATCTCCGGGGGGGCTTCCGCGAGCATGGGAGCGCCTTCTCCTCCATAGAAATTCGTCAGGACCAGGTTAGGTAATATAACGTTCACATTTATACCAAATGGTCCAAGTTCCCTTGCAAGGGATTTAGTGATACCCAGTACCCCTGATTTTGCGGCACAGTATCCAGACCCCCCGGGGATACCCATTCTGGCTCCAATGGATGATATATTCAGTATCTTTCCACCGGCTTTGTTCTTGACCATATGAGGAATAACCGCTTTGGAGACATAAAAAACACCCATAAGATTGAGTCTTATCTCTTTTTCAATATTATTCAGATCAGCTTCACCAAGGGGACCTGAGAAAGTGGTTCCTCCGGCGTTATTTACCAGGATGTCTATCTTCCCAAATTCATCCATCCCCTTCTTTACCATGCTGTTGACTTCATCGATGTTAGTAACATCAGCCTTAACAGCCAGCATTTTGCGCCCGGTACCGCGCACCTCTTCTGCTGTTTTTTCCGCTCCCGCCAAATCTATATCGGCACCTATTACATCACAGCCTTCCCTTGCGAGGGCTAGAGCGATAGCTTTTCCCATTCCCGCCTGGCTGCCGACTCCTGTTACAAGCGCCACTTTTCCTTTAAGTCCCAAGTCCATTGTCTCCTCCTTTAAAAAATAAGATTTTAGGTTGTATTCACCCGGAAATTAACATTTCCGGATTCATTCTATTCATGAAGTCTGTTATACGCTTCATCGCCGATATCCTGCACCGTCCTGATCCCTATTTCATGCGCATCCTTGAAAGCCTGTCTCAATTTTTCTGGTGTTACCTCAAAGGGCTCGTGATGGATAAAAAAGATATTCATCGCCGCATTAATTACCAGATCAATATCTTCTGAATATTCTTCCGGATCAAGATCAATCTGACCAAGGTGCGCCGGCAGGCCCACTTCTGCGAAAAATTTGGTCAGGCGCCTCGCTTCGTCAATATTCCCTTCAAGACAGTTCTGTATAAGCACTCCCACGGCCACCATCTCCCCATGAAGATATTTTGTGTGTAAACGGGGGATAACCGGTAATACCATCGCGACACCATGTGATGCCGCCAGACCTCCGCTCTCAAAACCGATACCGCTCAATAATGTATTAGCCTCAATAACACGTTCAAGCGCCTCATTTATCACGGACCTGTTTACCGCGTCCAGGGCCTCGACCCCATTTTCGAGAATAAGCTTGGCCCCTGTTTCCGCTATGGTATAGGCCGCAACAGTAGGCCTGGCGCCGATAGATGTCCTGGCTTTGGGATTTAAAAAACAGGTGCGCGCTTCATAATAGGTTGCTATCGCGTCGCCCATTCCCGCGACGAGATGCCGTGGAGGTGATTTTGCAATGACGGCGGTATCGACTAGAATAATGGAAGGACTTTCAGCGTAATGCCACGCATAGTCAAAAGAACCATCAGGTTTATAGATCGCAGATAGGGCGGAACATGGCGCATCCGTAGAGGCAACAGTGGGACAGATTACCGCGGGGACTGACATGCGATGGGCGATGCATTTTCCGGCATCAAGGCACTTTCCGCCTCCTATGGCTATCACGGAATCGATTGAGAGCCCCTTCAGAGCATTCACGTGTCTTGAAATCTCTCCCTCGGAGCATTCTCCTCCAAAAATCAGGACAGCAGGTTCAATCCCTCTTTTTTTAAGGTTCTGAGTAACACCATTTCCGATCCTTTTTAACCCTCCTTTAGTGATTAAGACGGCTGGATTCATACTGTTGATGACGCCGATATAGCGGCCGAGATGATCCAGGATATTTTCCCCCTGGATATACCTGTGTGGAGCTATGAAGACCTTGGGTGATCTCTCAGGAGAGAGGTCACCCGAAAAATAATCCTGAGGATCATATTTCTTTCCTGTCAATCTTAGCCTCTTGGGGAAAATTGGTATAGCTAAAAGACGATCACATTACGCAAGGCCTCACCCCTGTAAACAGATTCAATGGCCTCGTTAATCTGATCCAGTGGGTACCTTCCACTGATGAGTTCATCCAGTTTGAACTTTCCTGCCTTATACAGCTCAACAAGAAAAGGCAGGTCTATCCTTGGCCTTACGCCTCCCATAAAGGATGATGTTATGGTTCTCTGCTTGATAAATACCATATCATGCACGTCAACGGAGAAATATTTGTCTTCCTTGGAAGGCATCCCTATTATGACCACTGTCCCCAGTCGATTCGTCATATGCAACGCGTCAACTATGGCTGAAGGCTTCGAAACCGCCACAAATACCCAGTCAACTCCGTTTCCGGATGTCAGGTCCTTTACAGCTTCAACCGGATCCGTATTCTTCGCATTAATGGTGTGTGTTGCGCCAAAATTCTGTGCCGCTTCCAGTTTCCTTTCCAGGAAGTCTATTGCAATGATCGGGTGAGCGCCTGAAAACGCAGCGCCCTGAATCGAATTCAGTCCAACGCCCCCGCATCCTATTATGACAACACTGCTGGGGATGGGGATATTTTTGTGAACCACGCCAAAAAATCCCGCCATGGCGCCACATCCCAGAAGTGCCGCCCTGTCTATGGGCATGTCGGACGGTATTGGAACAACCGCAGATTCATCGATGATGGTATATTCACCGAAACCCGCCACTTCGATCCCATTAAAAACAGGCTCCCCTTTCTTATTGCGCATGTGGGCCTCATGATCCATCGGAAAATGACCGGTGCATAATGAAGGATGCCCTGTAAGACAGTACACGCATTGTCTGCATGATCTTATCGTGGAAACAATGACCTTATCTCCGGGTTTTACGTAAGTAACATTTTCTCCCACCTCTTCAATATATCCTGCGGATTCATGACCCAATACACAGGGCAGGGGTTCCACAAAATCTCCGCTTATACAATGAAGATCACTGTGACAGATGGATGTCGCTCCAAGACGGATTTTAACCTGATTTTTTTTAGGATGATCGATTTCCAGTTCTTCCACGACTAAAGGTTTATTTAATTCGTATAAAACTGCTGCTTTCATAATAATATCTCCTCAGCTTTAATTCATGAAAATATTTACCCGCCCAGGTAGGCCCTTTTGACGATGTCACTGGACTTCATGGTTTCTATGTCACCGCTTAATACAACC